>DATMVO010000275.1:0-3052 GCA_035563115.1 Solirubrobacteraceae bacterium | reverse complement strand
CGCCGATCACCGCCGCGATCGGCCCGTGCGCGCGCGGCTGCTGCTACGAAGTCCGCGACGACGTCCGCGCCGCGTTCGGCCTCCCACCGCTCGGCGAGCCCGCGCCCATCGACCTCCCACGGATCGCCCGCGAGCGCCTCGAAGCGGCCGGCGCGACGACCGTCCACGACAGCGGCCTCTGCACCATGTGCAGCGACCCCAAGCTCTTCTTCTCGCACCGCCGCGACGGCCCGGTCACCGGGCGCCAGGGAGGGATCGCGTGGCGCCGCCCCCGCTAGTCACCGGCCTCACCGTCGAGCGCGTCCGCGCGAACCTGCGCGAGGTCCAGGAGGAGATCGCCGCCGCCGCGCGCGTGTCCTGCCGCACGCCCGACGACGTCGAGCTGCTCGCCGCGGTGAAGTACGTCGCGCTGGAGGAGCTCGGCACGCTCGTCGAGGCCGGCATCACGCTCTTCGGGGAGAACCGCGCGCAGGAGCTCGAGCGCAAGCACGCCGAGCACCCCGACGTCACCTGGGACTTCATCGGCCAGCTCCAGTCGCGCAAGGTCAAGGCGATCGCCCCGCTCGTCCGCCGCATCCACTCCGTCGCCAGCGACAGCGCGCTCGACCAGCTCGCCAAGCACGGCCACGGCGCCCTCGAGATCTACGTCGAGGTCAACGTCGCGGAAGAGGAGGGGAAGGCCGGCATCGCGCCCGGCGACCTGGCCGCGTTCATCGACCGGGCGGGCGGGGGCGGTCTCCATCCGACCGGCCTGATGACCATGCCGCCCCGCGCCGAGACCGCCGAGGACAGCCGCCGCTGGTTCGCCGCCGCCCGCGAGCTCGCGCACGCCCACGACCTCCACGGCCTCTCGATGGGCACCACGCAGGACTTCGCCGTCGCGGTGGAGGAGGGCGCCACGTGCGTCCGCGTCGGCTCCAGGCTCTTCCGCTAGCCCTGCAAGTTCTGCCCCGAAGTTGCAGGAGTTTCCGCCCCGAGGGCTAACCTTCGGCTGGAATGGCTTTCAGCGACTCCTGGCACAAGGCGCTCGTCTACTTCGGTCTGGCCGAGGAGCGGCACTACGAGGACGACGAGCCCGAGCCCGAGCCCGAGCGCAGTCGGCGTCCGGCCGAGGCCGAGCTCGAGGACCGCTACAGCGAGCGGCCGAACGTGCGGCGCCTGTCGACCCGCCGCCGCCGCGACGAGTTCGACGACATCTTCGCCGACGACGACGAGCCCAGCGGACGGCCCACGACGGTGCTCCGTCCCGTCCAGGGCGGCCGCGCCCCGTCCCGCAACGGCGGCGACGTGCGCGTCCACCTCGTCATCCCCAAGTCGTTCAACGACGCCCAGCAGGTCGCGGACAAGTTCAAGGACGCCGTCCCGGTGATCCTCAACCTGCAGGGCATCGACACCGACCTCTCCAAGCGCCTCATCGACTTCGCCAGCGGGCTCACCTACGCCCTGGACGGCGGCATGCAGCGGATCGCCGACAAGGTGTTCATGCTCACGCCGCGCAACGTCCAGATCTCGGCGGAGGAGCGCGCGCGGCTCATCGAGAAGGGCTTCTTCAACCAGTCGTAGACGGGCGCCGCCTCGGGGGTCCGTAGACTGCTCGCCCGATGATCGGACTGATCGGATCGGGCAACATGGCGAGCGCGCTCGCGCGCGGCTGGGGCGACCCGATCCTCTGCACCGACGCCTTCCCCGAGCGCGCCCGGGCGCTCGCGCAGGAGCTGGGCGGCGAGGCGGTGGAGGGCAACGGCGCCCTCGCGGACCGCGCCGAGCTCGTCCTGCTGTGCCACAAGCCGGCGCAGCTCGAGGAGGTCGCCGCGCAGGTCGGCGGCCGCGCGAAGGGGATCGTCTCGATCCTCGGCGGCGTCCCGCTCGAGAAGATCCGCGCGGCGTACGCGCCCTACGGCGACGTGCCGATCGTGCGCGTGCTGCCGAGCACGCCGGTCGAGGTGCGCCAGGGCGTCACCGTCCACGCGCTCGACCCGGACGGCGACGCGGCGCTGACGGCGCGCGTCAAGGAGCTGTTCGGCCGGCTCGGGCCGGTCGTCTCGATCCCCGAGCCGCAGGTCGACGTCGCGACCGGCCTCATGTCGTCCGCGCCCGCGTACGTGGCGCTGGTGGCCGAGGCGCAGATCGACGCGGGCGTCCGCTACGGCATCCCCGCGGACGTCGCGGCGCAGCTCGTGACGGCGACGCTCAGCGGGACCGCGGCGCTGATCGAGCACCGCGGCTACGACACGCTCGCGGTCCGCCGCGAGGTCACGAGCCCTGGCGGGATGACCGCGCGCGGGCTCGAGGCGCTGGAAGCCGGGGGCGTGCGCAGCGCGTTCCTGGAGGCGATGACGAAGATGGTGGCCGGACGATGACCTTCCTGATCCCCCTGGCCACGGCGCGCGAGAGCATCGCCGACTTCCTGGCGTCGCTGCTGCTCGTCTACACGATCCTGATCTTCGCGTACATCGTGATCAACCTGTTCCTGTCGTTCGGCGCGCGGCCCGCGTACTCGCGCACGCTCGACGCGGTGCTCGGGTTCCTGCGCGACGTGTGCGAGCCGTACCTGAGCATCTTCCGCCGCTTCATCCCGCCGATCGGCCCGCTCGACATCAGCCCGATGGTCGGCATCCTCGTGCTGCAGATCGTCGGCGGCCTGATCGTCACCGCGATCCACGGATGAACGGGCGGCCCTGGGCCCGCGCCGGCGTCGTGCTGGCGCTGGTCCTGGCCGTCGACCAGATCACGAAGGCGCTCGTCCGCGGCGGGATCGAGTACGGCGAGGAGGATCCGATCCTCCCCGCGCTGAAGCTCGTGCACGTCCGCAACGAGGGCGTCGCCTTCGGGATCGACGTGGGTGGCGCGGCGCTGCTGATCGCGGTGATCTGCGTGGCGCTGTGCGGGCTGCTCGTGTTCTTCTGGCGGCGCGCGTCCGAGCCGTGGCTGTGGCTCCCGGTCGGGCTGCTGCTCGGCGGGGCGCTCGGCAACGTGATCGACCGTATCCGGTTCGGCTACGTGGTCGATTTCCTCGACTTCTCGGGCCTCTATTTCAAATGGGTCTTCAACG
>DATMVO010000274.1:0-2882 GCA_035563115.1 Solirubrobacteraceae bacterium | reverse complement strand
GGGACCGACCTCGTGGTCGCCGAGCTCTCGCTGCGCTACCTCGCCTCGGCGCGCTTCGACGACGAGCTCGAGATCGTGCTCGAGGTCGAGCGGCTCGGCGAGACGTCGCTGACGACCGCGTGGCGCATCGAGCGGACCGGGCAGGTGCTGTGCCGGGGGAGCATCCGGCACGTGTGCGTGGATCCCGCGACGATGGCCAAGAAGCCGATCCCGGGCGACGTGCGCGCGGCGCTGTCGTGAGGACGGTCACCGCCACGCGGTACGTCACGCCGCTGCGCGAGGGCGGGTCGCTTCCCGGCCTCGTCGAGGCCGACGACGACGGCCTGTACGTCGTCAAGTTCCGCGGCGCCGGGCAGGGGCCGAAGGCGCTCGCCGCCGAGATCGTCGCGGGGGAGCTGGCGCGCGCGCTCGGCCTCCCGGTCCCCGAGCTGGTCTACGTCGACCTCGATCCGGCGCTGGGGAACGCGGAGCCCGACCCGGAGATCCAGGAGCTGATCCAGGCCTCCGGCGGGCTCAACGTCGGCCTGGACTTCCTGCCCGGCTCGCTCGCGTTCGACGAGGCCGCGGCGGAGCGCGTCGCGCCCGAGACCGCCGCCGAGATCGTGTGGCTCGACGCGCTGGTGATGAACGTCGACCGGACGCCGCGCAACCCGAACATGCTCGTCTGGCACCGCGACCTGTGGCTGATCGACCACGGCGCGTCGCTCTACCTCCAGCACGGCACGGACGACCTGGCGCAGGAGGCGGGGCGGAAGTTCCCCATCATCGCCCAGCACGTGCTGCTGCCGCACGCGGGGTCGATCGTGGAGGCCGACGCGCGGCTCGCGGCCAAGCTGCCGGACCTCGCGGAGCTGGTCGGGCTCGTGCCCGAGGAGTGGATCGGCGGGGATCGCACGCCGTACGTCGAGTTCCTGCGCCGGCGCCTGGAGGCGCCGCGGGCGTTCGCGGAGGAGGCCGAGCGTGCCCGCGCAGCCCTCGACCGGTAGCCGCGCGCCGTTCCAGTACGCGGTGCTGCGCGTGATCCCGTCGCTCGAGCGCGGCGAGGCGATGAACGCGGGCGTCGTCGTGTACTGCCGGCCGCGGCGGTTCCTCGAGGCGCGGGTGTCGCTGGACGAGGGGCGGCTGCGTGCATTGGCGCCGGGGGCGGACGCGGAGGCGATCCGCGAGCGGCTCGACGTCCTCGCGCGGGTCGCGGCGGGCGATCCTTCCGCGGGGCCGATCGCGGCGATGGAGCAGTCCGAGCGCTTCCACTGGCTCGCCGCGCCGTCCTCGACCGTGATCCAGCCCGGGCCGGTCCACACCGGCCTGTGCGACGACCCGGCGGGCGTGGTGGACCGGCTCTTCGCGCAGCTCGTCGCGCCGCCGGACCTCGGCGCGATGCGGCAGTCGTACGAGCGCTCGTCGCTGGACCTGGCGTCGCTCGCGCCCACCTGGCTGGAGCAGTTCGAGCGCTGGTTCGGCGAGGTCGGCCGCGGCGAGCTGGGATGGGAGCCCAACGCGATGGTGGTCTCGACCGCCGACGCGGCGGGGCGCCCGTCGTCGCGGACGGTGCTGCTCAAGGGCGTCGACCAGCACGGGTTCGTCTTCTTCACCAACCTGCGCTCGCGCAAGGGCCGGCAGCTGGGGGAGAACGCGGTCGCGTCGATCGTCTTCCCGTGGCTGCGGCAGGAGCGGCAGGTGCTCGTGACCGGCCGGGTCGAGCTGCTCGCCGACGCCGAGAACGACGCGTACTTCGCCTCCCGCCCGCGCGGGTCGCAGCTGTCGGCGGCGGTGTCGCCGCAGTCCGAGGTCATCGCGTCGCGCGAGTCGCTCGTGGCGGCGCGGGACGAGCTGGAGCGGTCGCTCGGCGACGACGGCCCGGTCCCGCGCCCACCGCACTGGGGCGGCGTGCGCGTGATCCCGGAGACCATCGAGTTCTGGCAGGGCCGCCGCGACCGCCTCCACGACCGCCTCCGCTTCCGTCTCGACGGCGCGGGGTGGGTCGTGGAGCGGCTCGCGCCCTAGCTCGCGCCGCCCGATCGGTTCCGCGTTCTTCCGGCTCGTGGTCTGGGGACGGAGCCGTGGCGGGGCGGCGGCGGGGTTGGTGTGCGTTTCGGTTCCGCGCTCGTGCGAGTCGCTTCGCCATAACTTCCATCTCGTCGGGCGGTTCTTGCCGACATGGAAGTTGTGCTCCTCTACGGCGCTTAACTTCCATCTCGCGCTCGCGGGCCGGACGAGTGGGAAGAAATGTCCGAGGCGGATCCGGCGAAGCCCACCCGCGAACCGCACACCAACCTCGCCGCCGCCCGCAGCGACGAACCCGCACTCCAGACCGGAGCCGGACGGACGCGACCACGCCCCGAGCGGCAAGCGCGCCCCGAGCGGCAAGCACGCCCCGCGGCGACACCCCGGGCGGCAAGAGCAGCCCGGGGCCACGCCGGCCTAGTCCTCCCGGCCCTCGAGCCGCTTGGCCTGCTTGTGCCAGCGCGCGTACTGCTTCCCGCGCGCCTCACGGTCGCGGGAGGCGGCGCGGCGGTCGTCGACCCACGCCTGCTCGCGCGCGAGCTTGCGCCACGCCTCGAGCCGGTCGGGCGGGACGGCGCCCGTGACGGCGCAGCCGGACTCGCCCGCGTGGGTGCAGTCCGCGAAGCGGCACGACGACGCCAGCTCGTCGATGTCGGCGAACGTCGCGCCGGCGCCGTCCCACACGCCCGCCTCGCGGACGCCCGGCGTGTCGATGAGCAGCGCGCCGCCCGGCAGCGCGATCAGCTCGCGCGCGACCGTCGTGTGGCGGCCGCGCCCGTCCTCGCGCACCGCGCCCGTGGCCTGCACGTCGTCGCCGACGAGCGCGTTGACGAGCGTCGACTTCCCAGCGCCGGACGGGCCGAGCAGCACCGCGGTGG
>DATMVO010000273.1:0-7878 GCA_035563115.1 Solirubrobacteraceae bacterium | reverse complement strand
TGGCGCCGGACCCGCAGCCCGTCCGCGACGCCGTGGAGCGCTGGACCGCCGCCCGCGACGACGCGCTGCTCGAGTTCGCGCCCGACCGGCGCGCCGAGGTGGCCACCGAGCTCGACGGCCACTTCGAGGACGCCTTCGCGCTCCTCGCCGGCCTGCGCCGCACGCGCGGCGACATCGAGCTGTGGCTCGACCACCGCTCGGCCGCGGAGCTGCTCGCCGAGCACGGCCTCGGGGAGGCGATCGGCTTCAGCACCGACCGCCGCGTCCCGGTCGAGCAGATCGTCGACGTCCTGCGCCGCAGCGCGCTGGAGGCGCTGGCCGACGAGCTCCTCGCCGAGCGTGCCTCGGTCCTCGGCCCGCTGCGGTCGGTCGACCGCGACCGGCTCGTGCGGGAGTACGCCGCGGTCGACCGGCAGGTCGTCGCCGACGCGGCGCACCGGACGATGTCGGCGGCCAACGAGCGCCGGCCGAACGTGGTCCTCGGCGTGGCCGCGATCATCCAGGCCGAGGCGGAGAAGAAGAAGCGGCACATGCCCGTGGCGCAGCTGCTGGCGCGGACCGCGCCGATCGCTCAGGCGATCAAGCCCTGCTTCATGATGAGCCCGCTGTCGGTCAGCCAGTTCCTCTCCCCCGACATGCGCTTCGACGTCGTCATCTTCGACGAGGCCTCCCAGGTGCGGCCGTCCGACGCGGTCAACGCGCTCTACCGGGGCGCCGCGATGATCGTGGCCGGCGACCAGAAGCAGCTGCCGCCGACGAGCTTCTTCGAGCAGTCCGACGACGACGGGGACGAGTGGACCGAGGAGTCGCTGGCCGAGTTCTCGTCCGTGCTCGACCTGGCCAAGGGCGCCGGATCGTTCCGCGCGCTGTCGCTGCGCTGGCACTACCGCTCCCGGCACGAGCACCTCATCGCCTTCTCCAACCACCGCTTCTACTGCGGCGACCTCGTCACGTTCCCGAGCCCGGCGGAGCGCGCCGACGACCTCGGCGTCGCGCTCGTCCCGGTCGACGGCGCCTACCGTCGCGGCACGACGCGCGACAACCCGGTCGAGGCGTACGCGATCGTGGAGCGGGTCTTCGCCCACGCCGAGCGTGGCGCGCAGAGCATCGGCGTCGTGGCGTTCAGCGAGGCGCAGGCGTCGCTGATCGAGGAGGTGCTGCGCCAGGATCCGCGGCGCGACGACCCGCGCTTCGCCGGCCTCTTCTCGAACGACCGCCTGGGCAACCTGTTCGTCAAGAACCTCGAGAACGTCCAGGGCGACGAGCGCGACGTCATCCTCTTCTCGGTCGGCTACGGGCCGGACGAGCAGGGCAAGCTGACGATGAACTTCGGGCCGATCAACCGCGAAGGCGGCTGGCGGCGGCTCAACGTCGCGATCACCCGGGCGCGCAAGCGGGTCGAGGTCGTGTGCTCGTTCGCCCCCGAGCAGCTCGCCCGCGGGGGCGCCAACCGCGGCATCGACGAGCTGCGCCTGTACCTCGAGTTCGCCGCGCGCGGCCCGTCGGTGCTCGCGATCGGCGAGGCGGGCGACGCGGCGGGCGGCGAGCCGGAGCGCCCGTTCGAGGACGCGGTGCTGCGGACCCTGCGGTCGTGGGGCCACGACGTCGTCGCGCAGGTCGGCACGGCCGGCTACCGGATCGACCTGGCGGTCCGCCACCCCGAGCGCCCCGGCCGGTTCCTCCTCGGGATCGAGTGCGACGGGGCGATGTACCACTCGTCGCGTGTCGCCCGCGATCGCGACCGGTTGCGCGGGCAGGTGCTCGGCGGGCTCGGGTGGACGCTCCACCGCATCTGGGGCCCGAGCTGGTACCGCGACCGGTCCGGCGAGGAGGAGCGGCTGCGGCAGGCGATCGAGCGGGCGCTGCTGGAGCCGGTGGCGGTGCCCGCGCCCGAGCCGGCGACCCCCGCCGAGGCGCCCGAGCTGCTCTACGAGGAGCTGCTGATGGACGCCCCGCCGAGCTGGGCTGAGCCGTACGTGCCGGCGCAGTTTCCGGCCGGGCGCGCCGACGATCCGTCGTCCCCGTCGGCGGCCGGGGAGATCCGGCGGCTCGTGCTGCAGACCGTCACCGAGGAGGCTCCCGTGGTCGAGGACGTGGTGGCGCGCCGCGTGATCGACGCGTGGGGCGTCGTGCTGAGCGCGAAGCGGCGCGAGCTGGTCCGGACGACGGTGCAGGGCCTCGTCCGCTCGGGGACGCTGGTGCAGCGCGGCAACGCGTACTGCCTCCCCAACCAGCGCACCGACCTCGTCCGCTACCCGGTCGAGGAGGACGAGCGGACCTATCGCGAGGTCAAGCAGGTGCCGGACGTCGAGCTGGCCGAGGCCGCGGCGCGGCTCGTGCGCGAGGCGCGCGTGGTGACGGAGGAGGAGCTCCAGCAGCGCACCGCACGGCTCTTCGGCTGGCGCCGGCGCGGCACGGCGATCCGGCCGGCGCTCGGGCGGATCGTCGAGCAGCTGCTCGCGGACGGTGTCATCGAGCGCACGGGCGACGAGCTGCGCGCGCCGGCCGGGGACGTCGCCGGCTAGATCGCAACCAGCCGGAACGACGACGGGCGGCCGTGGTGGCCGCCCGTCGTGCGTCAAGCGTGTCGGCTCGCCGGTGCGAGCCGCGCGGGGCTACTTGTTGTCGTTGCCCGGCGCGTGCTGGAGGATCTCGTCGATCAGGCCGTAGTCCTTGGCCTGCTCGGGCGTGAAGAACCGGTCACGGTCCATGTCCTTGTGGACCTGCTCCTGCGGCTGACCCGTGTGCTTGGCGTAGATCGCGTCGAGCCGCTCGTGCAGCTCGAGGATCTCCTGGGCGTGGATCTGGATGTCCGCCGCCTGGCCCTGGAAGCCGCCGGACGGCTGGTGGATCAGGATGCGGCTGTTGGGCAGCGCGAGGCGCTTGCCCGCGGCGCCGCCGGCGAGCAGCAGCGAGCCCATGGACATGGCGATGCCGTAGCAGATGGTCTGCACGTCGCACCGCAGATACTGCATCGTGTCGTAGATGGCCAGGCCCGCGTAGACCGAGCCACCCGGCGAGTTGATGTAGAAGCTGATGTCCTTGTCCGGGTCCTCCGACTGCAGGTGGAGGAACTGGGCCACGATGAGGTTGGCGATCTGATCGTCGACGGGCTGGCCAAGGATCACGATCCGCTCGTTGAGCAGACGCGAGTAGATGTCGAACGACCGTTCACCGCGAGCGGTCTGCTCGATGACCATCGGGACGAGAGGCAAAGTGCAAGCTCCTTTGGGTGCGGCCTTGAGGCGAAGTTAGCAGCCCGTTCCAGCTCAGCCGCCGAGCAGCGGCCGCAGGTCCGCGCCGGTGAGCTGGACGAGGTCGCCGGGCGTGAGCTCGATCTCGAGCCCGCGCCGCCCGGCGCTGACGAACACGGTGTCGAACGCCGACGCCGAAGCGTCGACGAGCGTCCGCAGCCGGCGCCGCTGTCCGAGCGGCGAGATGCCGCCCGTCACGTAGCCGGTGACCTTCTCCGCGCGCGACGGGTCCGCCATCGCCGCGCGCTTGCCGGCCGCCTTGAGATCGAGCCGGCCGGTGGCGGGGACGACGCACACGACGAGCTCGTCCCCCACGCTCACGACGAGCGTCTTGAACACGCGCGCGGGATCGATCCCGAGCGCCTCGGCGGCCTCCGTCGCGTAGGACGCGGCCTTCGGATCGTGCGCGTACTCGTGCACGGTGAAGTCCACGCCCGCGGCGCGGGCGGCCTTCGTCCCTGGTGTCTCACGCCCGGCCAATCGGCCGGGAACGATGGCAGGCGGAGCGGTCAGACCCGCCCCAGCCGCGGGATCAGCCGGCGCGCCGGCGGGCGGCGGAAGTTCTCCTGCGCCAGCGCGGCGTTCGCGACGATGAGCCCGGCCTGCGAGATGAGCGACGCCGTCCCGAGCCGCTGCACGCGCTGCTTGGCGCGCCGCTCCTCCTCGGTCGCGTTCTCGGACGCGTGGTCGCCGTCGCGCAGCGGCACCGCGCCGCCCGGCTCGAGCTTGGCGAACCTCATGCCCTGCAGCCCCGACGCGACGCCGGTGACCGTCACCGCCGCGACGGCGACGTCCTTGGCGAGCGCGAGCCGCCGCTCGACGGGCGAGAGCTTCTCCGGCCGCGCCTCGTCCAGCCGCGCGCCGACCCAGCCGCCGACGACCGCGGCGAGCGAGAGCGAGTTGACCGTGCCGTAGCGGCGCCAGGTCGCGTTGACGAGCGTGCCGCGCTCGCGCTCGTCCGAGATGCCGGTCACCGCCGGGTGCATCGCGAACCGCGCGAAGAGGTTGCCGCCGAGCATGAACGCGACACCGAGATCCTGCGCGGCGCGGCCTGCCTTGCTGAGCGGGACGTTCGGGGGAAGTCCGGGGAGGTCCATGCGAAGGGGCCTACCCCGCGTAGCGCGCGGCGAGCTTCGGCTGCGAGCCGGCGCGCAGGAGCGCCTCGGCGTCGGCGAGCGCGTCGAGCGCCGACGGGTCCTCCAGCCCCGGCACGCAGACCACCTCGCCCGAGCCCAGCGCACGCAGCGACGCGCGCACGACGTCCTCGGCGCTCATCGCCCGGTCGCTCGGCGGGTCCGCGCTCTCCGCCGGCGCCGTCCCGCTGACGCTGTGGAACTCGGTCTGCGTGAAGCCCGGGCAGACGACCTGCACGCCGACCCCGGTGCCGTCCAGTTCGTGCGCGAGCGTGCGCGTGAACGCGACCACGTGCGCCTTCGTGCCCGCGTACGTCGCCCGCGGCGGCAGCGGATCGGGCGGGAGCGCACCGGAGAACGCCAGCAGCGACGCGACGTTGACGATCGCCCCGCTCCCCCGCCCCGCCATCGCGCCGGCGGCCGCGCGCGCGAGCAGCGTCGGAGCCAGCACGTTGAGCTTGACGACCTGGGCGACGACCGCCGGGTCGACCTCCGTGAACGGCGCGTACCCCGCCAGCCCCGCGTTGTTGACGAGCAGCGTCACGTCCTCGCGCACCACGCGCCCCGCGACGTCGTCGATCCCCTCATCCGTGGCGAGGTCGGCGACGACGATCTCCGCCACGCCCAGCTCGCTCGCCAGCCGCGCCAGCCGCTCCCGCCGCCGCGCGACGAGCACCACGTGCATCCCCCGGTCCGCCAGCGCCCGCGCGTACTGCTCGCCGATCCCCGACGACGCGCCGGTCACGACCGCCGTCCCGCTGCTCCAACCTTCGCCCATGCCGCCCGTCTTCCCTCGCCGCCGCCCGGCGAACCGGGTAGGGGTGACTCATGGCACAGCGCACCACCCCACCGTTCCGCGCCGACCACGTCGGCTCCCTGCTCCGCCCGCCGGAGCTGCTGAAGGCCCGCGAGGAGCACGCCGCCGGGCGGCTCGACGACGTCGCGCTCCGCGCCGCGGAGGACGACGCGATCCGCGACGTGATCGACCTCCAGCGCGAGGCGGGGCTCACCACGGTGACCGACGGCGAGCTGCGCCGCGCCTCGTGGCACATGGACTTCATCTACCAGCTCGACGGGATCTCGAAGGCGCCGGGCGAGCTGAAGGTCCAGTTCCACAACGCCGAGGGCGACATCGAGTTCACGCCGGCCGCGCTCCACATCGACGGCCGGATCGGGCTGCGCGACACGATCTTCGCCGACGCCTTCACGTTCCTGCGCGAGCACGCGCACGAGGGCCAGGTGCCGAAGCTGACGATCCCGTCGCCGTCGATGGTCCACTACCGCGGCGGGCGCGCGGCGATCGACCCCGCGCTGTACGAGGACATGGACGCGTTCTGGGGCGACCTGACGCGCGCGTACGCCGAGGAGGTCCGGCGGCTGGGCGAGCTGGGCTGCCGCTACCTGCAGTTCGACGACACGTCGCTCGCCTACCTCAACGACCCCAACCAGCGGGCGGAGATGGCGGCCAAAGGCGACGACGCCGAGCACCTGCACGAGGCGTACATCCGCCACATCAACGAGGCGCTCGCCGGCCGGCCCGAGGGGATGGCGATCACGACGCACATGTGCCGCGGCAACTTCCGCTCCTCCTGGGTGGCGGAGGGCGGCTACGACTTCGTCGCGGAGGCGCTGTTCAACGAGCTCGACGTCGACGGGTTCTTCATGGAGTGGGACGACGAGCGGAGCGGCGGGTTCGAGCCGCTGCGGTTCGTGCCGAAGGGCAAGACCGTCGTGCTCGGGCTCGTGACGACGAAGCGGCCGGAGCTGGAGGCCAAGGACGAGCTGAAGCGGCGGATCGAGGAGGCGTCGAAGTTCGTCGACGTCGAGCAGCTCTGCCTGTCGCCGCAGTGCGGGTTCTCCTCGACCGTCGAGGGGAACGCGCTGACGCGCGAGGACCAGCTGGCGAAGCTGCGGCTCGTCGTGGAGACGGCCGAGGAGGTCTGGGGCTAGGCCGGCTCGGGCGTGCCGGGCTCGGCCGCGTGCTCGAGGATCGCCGCGCGCAGTTGCTCGGAGGTCGTCGCCTTCGGCACCGCGCCGTCCGCGCCGGTGCGCACCACCTCGCCGCCGAGCAGGTCCTTCGGGAGGCTGGAGACGAGCACGACGCGCACGCCGGGGACGGTCGCGCGGATGTGGTCGACGAGCTCCGGGCCGGTCTGCCCCTCGGGGAGCATGAGGTCGAGGAGGACCATGTCGGGCGCGTGGTGCGGGAGCGTCTCGCGCAGCTCCGTCGCGCTGCCGACGGCAGCGACGAGCTCGATCCCCGGTTCGTCCTGGAGCCAGCTCGCCACGAGGTCGGGGAAGCCGATCGCGTCGTCGCACAGCACCACCCTGAGCGCCATCGGATCGGACGGTAGTACACGAGACCGATGAGCCGCTTCGTTGTGCGCGCAACTACTTTGCGCTACAGTCGTCGGGCAACGCTCGAGACCGTCTCCCAGGAGGGAACGTCATGCAGCTGGAAGGCATCCACCACATCAGCGCGATCACCGGCGACGCCCGCCGCAACGTCGACTTCTACACGCGCGTCCTGGGCCTGCGGCTGACCGCCAAGACCGTCAACCAGGACGATCCCGGCGTCTACCACCTCTTCTACGGCGACGAGGAGGCGCGGCCGGGCGCGGACCTCACGTTCTTCGAGTACCCGTTCGCCAAGCCGGGCCGCCCGGGCGCGGGGATGGTCCACCGGATCGTGCACCGCGTGGGCTCTGACGAGGCACTGTCGTACTGGGACGAGCGGCTCCGCGCGCTGGACGTCGCGGGCGTGGAGCGGACCGCGTCCGGCTCCGTCCGGTTCACCGACCCCGAGGGCCTGGACCACGAGCTCGTCGTGGACGCCTCCCCCGACAACGCGCTGGTGGCGCGGCACCCGGAGATCCCGGCCGAGCACGCGCTGCGCGGCTTCGAGGGCGTGCGCGCGTACTCGCACCGCCCGGCCGAGTCGGCGCGGCTGCTGCGCGAGCTGATGGGCGCGGCGGTGGTCTCGGGCGACCCGGAGGCGCTCGACGGGGAGCGGTTCGAGCTGCGCGGGCAGATCCGCGGCGGCTGGATCGCGTTCGACCAGGCGCCTGAGGAGCGCGGCCGGCAGAGCGCGGGCATCGTCCACCACGTCGCCTGGGGCACGTACGACGAGGATCTCGGCGCGTGGATCGAGAAGGTGGCCGACGCCGGCATCCCGAGCAGCGGCTACGTCGACCGCCACTACTTCCACTCGCTCTACTTCCGTGAGCCGGGCGGCGTCCTCTACGAGCTCGCCACGCAGGAGCCGGGCTTCCTCGTGGACGGCCTGCCGGTCGAGGAGCTGGGGACGAAGATCATCCTCCCGCCGTTCCTCGAGGCCCAGCGCGAGCGGATCGAACAGCGCCTGACGCCGCTCCCCGACCCGCGGGCGGACTGGCCGACGGCGACGCCCGCCGCGTAGCGCGGCCGACTCGCGCAAGGTCCACCGCCCGGCGGGGTAGCCCCCGGGCGGTGAAGCCACGTCCCACCGCCCT
>DATMVO010000272.1:0-16609 GCA_035563115.1 Solirubrobacteraceae bacterium | reverse complement strand
GTCGTCCACCCCGCCCGCCAACACGCCGGCGCGGTGCGCCGCGCCCACCGCGCTCCGCCCGGACGCCCGCAGCGCCACGTGCCCGTACGACGGCCCCGGCTCCCGCCCCCGCGCGACGATCCAGAACGCCGGGTGGTTGTCCCCCCAGGCGACCGCGCCGGGGGACTCGAACGCCCGCCGCACGCCCAACGCGAAGAACACCGCGTCGTAGAAGGCCGCCGACCGCGCGAGGTCGGAGACCTCGAAGCCGATGTGGTCGAACACGAGCGGGCGGCCCCGGCCTACGAGGGCTCGGAGGTCTCCGCGGTCGCGGGCGGCGGCACGGGCCGGTAGGCCTCGACCGGGTTGAGGTGCGCGTCGCGATGGACGATGTCGACCGTGATCCCCTCCCGCCCGTCGAACCGCGTCGCGAGGTGCTCGGCGATCGCGACGGAGCGGTGGCGCCCGCCGGTGCAGCCGATCGCGATCGTCAGGTGCGCCTTCCCCTCGGCTTGGTACTCGGGCAGGAGGAAGTCGAGCAGCGCGTGGAGCCGCTCGTAGAACTCGTCGAGCTTGCCGTCGCGCCCCACGTACTCCGCCACCCGTGAGTCCCGGCCGGTCAGCGGCCGCAGCTCCGGCACGTAGTGCGGGTTCGGGAGGAAGCGCACGTCGAACGCAAGGTCCGCGTCGCGCACCGGCCCGTGCTTGAAGCCGAACGACTCGAACGTCACCGCCAGCCGCCGGTTCTGGCCGCGCGGCAGCATCTCGTTGACGATCCGGCGGCGGAACGAGGCGGCGGAGAGCCCCGTCGTGTCGACCACGAGGTCGGCCGTCTCGCGCAGCGGCGCGAGCAGCTCGCGCTCCAGCGCGATCCCCTGCTCCACCGTCGACTCGGGCGCCAGCGGGTGGCGGCGCCGCGTCTCCTTGTACCGCGTGATGAGCGTCGAGTCGTCCGCGTCGAGGAAGAGCAGCCGGTGCGGCAGCTCGGACTGCGGCAGCTCGCTGAGCACCTCGACCAGCGGCTCGAACAGCTCCCCGCCGCGCGCGTCGCACACGACCGCCGCGCGCTGGACCTTCTGCCCCGGGTGGCGGAGCAGCTCGGCCAGGCCGCGGATCATCTCCGGCGGGAGGTTGTCGACGCAGAAGTAGCCCGCGTCCTCGAACACGTTCATCGCCGTCGACTTGCCCGCGCCGGAGAAGCCCGTGATCACCACGAGGTCCTGGAGGGCGGGTGCCTGCTCGTCAGGCAGCGGGGCGTCCGGGTCGATCATCGCCATCGCGCCACATGATGCATGGTCAGTCGCCCCGCTGCATGCGCAGGTGCGCGTGGAGTTCGCGCGCGGTCTTCGACGGCACGCCGGGGACGGACTCCAGCGCCTCGCGCGACGCGTCCAGGACGGCCTCGGGCGAGCCGAAGTGCTTGAGCAGCGCGCGCTTGCGCGTCGGCCCGATCCCCGGGAGCCCGTCGAGGATTGACTCGGTCATCGCCTTGTCGCGCCGCGTGCGGTGGTGGGTGATCGCGAACCGGTGCGCCTCGTCGCGGACGCGCTGCAGGAGCTGGAGCGCGACCGTGTCGTGGGGAAGCACCACCGGCACGCGCTGCCCCGGAAGGAAGACCTCCTCGATCCGCTTCGCCAGCGAGACCACCGCGACGCCCCGCTGTCGGAAGCCGTCGAGCACCTTCAGGCCCGCCGACAGCTGCCCCGGCCCGCCGTCGATGACGATCAGGTTCGGCAGGGTCGCGAACGACTCGTTGCGCTTGGGGTCGTGGGGCGAGAGGTCCTGCTGGCGCTCCCACTGGTTGAGCCGGCGCCCGAGCACCTCCTCCATCGCCGCGAAGTCGTCGGCCACGCCCTCGGTCAGCGTCTTGATGTTGAAGCGCCGGTAGTCGGACTTCTTCGGCGCGCCGCCCTCGAACACGACCATCGACGCGACGGTGTGGGTGCCCATCACGTGCGAGATGTCGAAGCACTCGATGCGGAGCGGGAGCTGGTCGAGGCCGAGCTCCTTCTGCAGCTCGTCCAGCGCCTCCGTCCGCTGCTGGCGCGAGCGCTCGGCCTTCAGCTTCTCGGTCTCCAGCGCGAGGTGGGCGTTGCGCGTGGCGAGGTCGAGGATCCGCCGCTTGTCGCCCCGCTCGGCCACGCGGATCTCCACGCGCGAGCCTCGCCGCTCGCTGAGCAGCTCCCCCAGGATCTCGTCGACGGGGTGCGCGACGACGATCTGGTTCGGCACCGACGGCGCCTCGGTGTAGTACTGGAGCAGGAACTCCTCCAGCACCTCGGCTTCGGACAGCTCGGACAGGTTGGAGAGGTAGAAGGTCTGCCGGTCGGCGAGCACGCCGTCGCGGACCTGGAAGACCTGCGCGTTCGCGTCCGGCCCGCTCGCCGCCACGCCGACCGCGTCGATCGAGCCGACCGCCTGGTTGGCGACCCGCTGCTTCTCCAGCAGCGACCGCACCGCCTGGAGCCGGTTGCGCTCGATCGCCGCCTGCTCGAACTCGTGGACGGCGGCGGCGTCCTTCATCCGCTGCTCGAGGTCGGACTCGATCTCCTTGTACCGGCCCTGGAGGAACGCGACCACGCCGTCGATCGACTCGCGGTACTCCTCCTGCGTGACGTAGTTGACGCAGGGCGCCCCGCAGCGGCGGATGTAGTAGTCCAGGCACGGCGAGCCGGAGCGCCGGCCGGGGATCGCGCCCTGGCACGAGCGGTAGTTGAAGATCTTGCCGAGCGTGTCGAGCGTGGAGCGCGTCCGCTTGGCGCTGCTGTAGGGCCCGAAGTACAGGCGGTCCTTGCGGTGGCGCTCCCGCGTGAAGTAGACGCGGGGGTAGTCCTCGTCCATCGAGATCGCGATGAACGGGTACGACTTGTCGTCGCGCAGCCGGATGTTGAACCGCGGCTGGTACTGCTTGATGAAGTTCTGCTCGACCAGCAGCGCCTCGGACTCCGAGGACACGAGCAGGAACTCGATCGACGCCGCGATCTCGACCATCTGGACCTCGCCACGGGTCACGCGGTTGGAGAAATGGCCGCTCACGCGCTTGCGGATCGACTTGGCCTTCCCGACGTAGATGACCTTGCCGCGGTCGTCGCGGAACAGGTACACGCCAGGACCGTCCGGCAGGTTCCGGCGCTGCTCCTTCAGGGCATCACTCGCCACCGGTTCCAGGATATGAGCGACCCAGTCTCGAAAGCGTCCGTTGAGTTGGTGGCCGAGGAGAAGCTCGGTCACGACGAGCTGCGCCCCGGCCAGCTCGAAGCCGTGCAGGCTGTCGTGGCCGGCAAGGACACGTTGTGCGTCATGTCGACGGGGTCCGGCAAATCGGCGATCTACCAGATGGCCGGGTTCCTCATCGACGGGCCGACGGTGGTCGTCTCCCCGCTGATCGCGCTCCAGCAGGACCAGATGGAGTCGGTCGAGGGCGAGGCCGCGGTGCTCAACTCGACGCTGACCGAGCGCCAGCGCGACGAGGTGCTCGAGGAGGCGCAGGACGACGAGCTGGAGTTCGTCCTGCTGGCGCCCGAGCAGCTGGCCAACGAGGAGGTGCTGGCGGAGCTGGGCGCGGCGGGCGTGTCGCTCTTCGTGGTCGACGAGGCGCACTGCGTGTCGCAGTGGGGGCACGACTTCCGGCCCGACTACCTGCGACTGCCCGCGGCGATCCAGGCCCTCGGGCGGCCGACCGTGCTCGCGCTGACCGCGACGGCGGCACCGCCGGTCCGCGACGAGATCCTCGACGTGCTCGGGATGCGCGACCCCGAGGTGATCGTGCGCGGCTTCGACCGGCCGAACATCCGCCTCGAGGTGGTGCGGCACGAGGACGCGGACCGCAAGCACCGGGCGCTGCTCGACCGCGTCTCGGAGGCGGAGGGCGCCGGCATCGTCTACTGCGCGACGAAGAAGGGCGCCGAGGAGACGGCGGAGGACCTGCGGGCGCGGGGGATCCGGGCCGAGCACTACCACGGCGGGCTGAGCGCGCGGTTGCGGACCGAGCGCCAGGAGCAGTTCATGGAGAACGACGGGATCGACGTGATGGTCGCGACGATCGCGTTCGGGATGGGGATCGACAAGCCCGACGTGCGGTGGGTCTTCCACCACGACATCAGCGAGTCGGTCGACTCCTACTACCAGGAGCTGGGGCGCGCGGGGCGCGACGGGGAACCGGCCGAGGCGGTGCTCTTCTACCGCCCGCAGGACCTGGGGCTGCGGCGGTTCTTCGCGTCCGGGCGGGTCAAGCACGACGAGCTCGAGCAGGTCGCGCAGGCGCTGCTCGTGCACGAGGACCCGGTGGCGCCGGGCGAGCTGGCCGAGGAGCTGCCGCTGAGCGACACGAAGCTCGCGACGGCCGTGCAGCACCTGGAGGAGGCGGGCTTCGCGCACGTCCGCGACGACGGCGCGATCGAGATCGACCGCGACCAGGACCTGATCGAAGCGGTCGACCGCGCCGACGAGTCCGAGGAGCACCGGCAGGAGTTCGACCGCTCCCGCGTCGAGATGATGCGCGCGTACGCGGAGACCGACGGCTGCCGCCGCGCGTTCGTGCTCGGCTACTTCGGCGAGGGCTACGACCCGCCGTGCGGCCTGTGCGACGTCTGCGAGCGGCGCGGCGACGAGATCGCCAACGACGAGGCGTCCGGCCCGTTCACCGTCGGCCAGCGGGTGACGCACGACGAGTGGGGCCCGGGGACCGTCGGCCAGGTCGAGGAGGGGCAGGTCACCGTCGTCTTCGACTCCGTCGGCTACAAGACCCTCGGCATCGACCTCGTCCTCGAGCGCGGCCTCCTCGACATCGAGACCTGAGGCCGCCACCGCGCCGCGGTGGCGCTCAGGCGTGGCCCGCGTCGTGCGCGAGGAGGGCGATCTGGACGCGGTTGTTGAGGCTGAGCTTGGTGAGCAGGCGGGAGACGTGGGCCTTGACCGTGGCGACCGACATGTAGAGCTCGGTGCCGATCTCGGCGTTCGACTTGCCCTGGCCGATGGCGACCGCGACCTCCAGCTCGCGCTCGGTGAGGCAGGCGAGGGCCGCGCGGGCGCGCGTGGCGCGGTCGGCGACGCCGTCGTCTGCGACGTGGCCGATGAGCCGGCGCGTGACCGCGGGCGAGAGCATCGCCTCCCCGGCCGCGACGAGGCGGACGGCGCGGACGATCTCGGCCGGCGGCGTGTCCTTGAGCAGGAAGCCGCTGGCGCCCGCGCGCAGCGCGCGCAGGACGTGGTCGTCGGCGTCGAAGGTCGTGAGCACGATGACCTCCGGCGCGCCCTCGCCGGCGGCGCGCAGCGTCTCGGTCGCCGCGAGCCCGTCGACGCGCGGCATGCGGATGTCCATCAGCACGACGTCGGGCCGCAGCGCCGCGACCGCGGCGGGGACCTCGGCGCCGTCGGCGGCCTCCCCCACGATCTCCAGGTCCTCGGCGCCGCCGAGCATCATCGTCAGCCCCGCGCGGACGAGTGCGTCGTCGTCCACGACGAGCACCCGGATCGGCGCGGCCGGGGCGGTCTCCGCGCTCACGCCGGCCACGGCAGCCATGCCCGCAGGCGGAAGTCCCCGGACGGCTCGACGCCGTGCTCCAGCCGCCCGCCCGCCAGCGTCGCCCGCTCCACCAGCCCGACGAGCCCGGTCCCCGCGCCGGGGATCCCGGAGGCCGCCGCGGCCACGCCCGCCCCGACGAGCACGGAGGAGCGGTTGCGCACCTCGACCTCCAGCCCGTCCCCGGCCGCGCCCGAGACCCGCACCGTCACCGCCGCCCCCGGCGCGTGCTTGCGCGCGTTCGTCAGCCCTTCCTGCACGATCCGCAGCGCCGTCCGCCCGGGCGACGCGGGCACGCGCGACAGGTCCACCACGTCGATCGCCGCGTCGAGCTTCATCCCCGCCTCGCGCGACTCGTCGAGCACGCACGGCAGGTCGGCGAGCGTGGGCTGCGGGCGCTCGGGCCGCTCCGGGTGCTCGGACGCCACCGCCCCGTCGCGGAGCACCCCGATCACCTCGCGCAGGTCCTCCAGCGCCTGGTGGGCGCTCGACCGGATCACGCCCGCCGCCCGCGCGACCTCCTCCGGCGACGCGTCGGAGCGGAACTCCAGGGCGCCCGCGTGGAGCGACAGCAGCGAGATCCGGTGCGCGAGCACGTCGTGCATCTCGCGCGCGATGCGCGCCCGCTCGGCGTGGCGCGCCTGCTCGACGCGCAGCTGCTGCTCGGCCTCCGCGCGCTCGGCCCGGTCGCGCAGCGAGACCACGAGCTGGCGGCGCGCGCGGACGAACATCCCCCACGCCAGCGCCGTGCCGGTGATGAAGGCGACGAGGACGTAGATCAGCCAGCCCGGCTCGTCGTCCTGCGCCGGGTGGATCTCCATGAAGATCGGGAGCGTCGCGTACTGCAGCGCCGCGACCGCGAAGGCGACCGGCCACCGGCGGTGCACCGCGACCGTGAAGAGGAGCACCACGCCGGCCGGCCCGGCGGCCGACGAGACCGCGCAGACCGGTGCCGCGATCAGCGCCAGCGCGACCGGCCAGCGCCGGCGCCACCACAGCGCCGCCGTGAGCGCCGCCCCGAGCAGCAGGTCCACGACCAGCAGCGCCCCGTCCAGCCCGTTGCTCGTGTGCTCGTTGGCGATGAAGAGCGCCGCGAACACGACCACGTGCGCGAAGACCGAGAGGTCGACCCACCAGTCGCGCGTGGTGCGCCGGACCCGCCCGGCGTCCGGGTCGGGCACCAGCACGCCCGGCAGCAACCGGGGATGCTCGACAGCGCCTTCCGTACCCATGGCGCGCACCTTACGTCGTCGCCGCACCGCCTTTCGTCCATCGCTGGGACCGACCAAGGTTGGCGGCGCTCTCGACCGCGGGCGGATTGCGCGTCCTTGCGCCATCGCGCATGCTGGTCGCCATGATCGCTGTCGAGCACCTGACCAAGCGCTATGGCCCACAGCTGGCCGTCGACGACGTGTCGTTCACGTGCGAGCCCGGCACGGTCACCGGCTTCCTCGGCCCGAACGGCGCCGGCAAGTCCACGACGCTGCGGATGCTCTGCGGCCTGACCGTCCCGACCTCCGGCACCGCCACGATCCACGGCGTCCCGTACCAGCAGCTGCCCAACCCGGGCCGCCACATCGGCGTGCTCCTCGACGCCTCGGCGCAGCACGCGGGCCGCACGGGCCGCGAGACGCTGACGCTCTCGGCGATGACGCTGGGGCTGGACGCGAGCAAGGTCCCGCAGCTCCTCGAGCACGTCGGGCTGCCGGCGTCGGCCGCCAAGAAGCGCGTCGGCATGTACTCGCTGGGCATGCGCCAGCGGCTGGGGATCGCCCAGGCGCTGCTCGCCAACCCGAGCGTCCTCGTCCTCGACGAGCCCGCCAACGGCCTGGACCCGGAGGGCATCCACTGGATGCGCGGGCTGCTGCGCGACTTCGCCGACCGGGGCGGAACCGTGCTGCTCTCCTCCCACCTGCTGCACGAGATCGAGGCGGTCGCCGACCGGCTCGTCGTCATCCGCGGCGGCAAGATCGTCGCCCAGGGCGCCAAGGACGAGCTCCTGGCGGGCAAGGGCATGTTCGTGCGCGCGCTCGATCCCCACGAGCTGGAGCAGGTGCTCGCCCGCGCGGGCATCGATGCCGTCCGCAGCGGCGACGACGGGTTCCTCGTCGACGCCGACGCCGAGGCGATCGGCCGCGCGGCCGCCGCCGCCGGCACCGTCCTGCTCGAGCTGCGCGCCGCCGAGGGCGCCCGCCTCGAGGACCTGTTCCTCCAGCTCACCGCGGCCGACGCGCCGCAGGGGGTCCCCGCCTGATGTCCGCCACGCTCACCGCCCCCAACCGCGAGACGCTGATGCGCGAGCCGCGGCCGTCGCTCGCGACGCTCACGAAGGTCGAGCTGCGCAAGGCCTACGACACGCGCGCCGGCCTTTGGCTGCTGGTCACCATCGTCGGCGTCGCGCTGCTCGCGCTGTTCGGGACGCTGATCTTCGAAGACGACGACGCCAACAAGACGTTCAGGTCGCTGCTGGAGATGCTCCAGTTCCTCCCGCTCGGCTTCCTGCTGCCGGTGCTCGGCATCCTGCTCGTGACGAGCGAGTGGTCCCAGCGCAGCGCGCTCACGACCTTCACGCTCACGCCGAACCGCTGGCGGATCGTGGCCGCGAAGGCGCTGGCGCTGTTCGTGCTCGCGCTGCTGTCGGTCGCCGTGACGATCGTCGCCGCGGCGTTCGGCGCGGCGGTCGGCGGCGCGCCTGACGCGTGGCGGGAGGCCGGCGAGACCATCCCGCGGGTCGCGCTGTTCCAGCTCATCAACGTGTCGGTCGGCTTCGCGTTCGGCTTCGTCTTCCTCAACTCGCCGCTGGCGATCGTCCTGTACTTCGTCATCCCGACGGCGTGGACGATCCTGGGCGAGGCCATCTCCGCGCTCGACTCCGCCGCCGACTGGCTGGATCTCAACCGCACCGGCAGCGCGCTGTTCCCCGACGAGGGCGGCGGCGTGAGCGGCGAGGAGTGGGCGCAGCTGGCCACGTCGCTCGGGCTGTGGCTGCTCGTCCCGCTGGCGATCGGCATGTGGCGGCTGAGCCGTGCTGAAGTGAAGTAGTGCAGCCAGAGGCCGTCCTCGACCACATCCCCGCGGGCGCCGACGTCATCGTGCCGATGGCGAACGGCGAGCCCGTCACGCTGCTCGACACCCTGGAGGCGCACAACGAGCGTCTCCAGGGGGTGCGCGTGCACCAGATGCACGCGCTGCACGAGCGGCCGTACATCCACGGCGCCTACGGCGACCGGCTCCGCCACGTCAGCTACTTCCTCTCCGCGGCCACGCGCCAGGCGTACTGGGAGGGGACGTGCGATCTGGTGCCGGCGAACTTCTCCGAGATGCCCGCGATCCTCGAGCGGTGCACGAAGTCGACGGTGGTGCTCGCCGCCGCCAGCCCGCCGGACAAGCACGGGCACTTCAGCCTCGGGACGAACGCCGAGTACGTCGCACGGCTGATCGGGCGGGTGCCGTTCGTCCTGGAGGTCAACCCGCGGATGCCGCGGACGATGGGCCTCAACCAAATCCACACCAGCCAGATCGCCGGGTGGATCGAGGCCGAGCGCGAGCTGGTCGAGGTGCCGCCCGCGGTCCCCGACGAGCGCGACCGGGCGATCGCCGCGAAGATCGTCGAGCGGATCCCGGACCGGGCGACGCTCCAGGTCGGCATCGGCGGGATCCCGAACGCGATCCTCGCGTCGCTGAAGGGCCACACCGCCCTGGGCATCCACACCGAGCTGCTGGCCGACGGGATCATGGACCTCGTCGAGGCCGGGGTCGTGACCGGCACCTACAAGCGGCTGCGCCCGAACAAGGTCGTGACGACCTTCGCGCTCGGCACGCGCAAGCTCTACGACTGGATGGACGGCAACAGCGCGGTCGAGCTGCTGCCGGTCGACGAGGTCAACGACCCGCGGATCGTGGCGGCCGAGAAGCGGTTCGTCTCGATCAACGCGACCACCGAGGTCGACCTCTACGGCCAGTGCGCGTCCGAGACGATCGCGGGCCGGTACTGGTCGTCCTCCGGCGGCCAGGCGGACTTCGCGCGCGGCGCGATGTACTCCGAGGACGGGCAGGCGTTCGTCGTCCTGCACTC
This sequence comes from Solirubrobacteraceae bacterium, assembly GCA_035563115.1. Taxonomy (GTDB): domain Bacteria; phylum Actinomycetota; class Thermoleophilia; order Solirubrobacterales; family Solirubrobacteraceae; genus CADCVT01. The sequence goes on along the minus strand of DATMVO010000272.1, from coordinate 7,034 downwards.
CACCACCGGCAAGGGCCGCAGCCGCATCCGCGTCGCGCTCACCCCCGGCTCGGTGGTGACGACGCTCAAGAACACCGTCGACAACGTCGTCACCGAGCACGGGCTGGCCGAGCTGCGCGGCGTCACGCTGGCCGAGCGCGCCCGGCGGCTCATCGGCATCGCGGCGCCCGAGCACCGCGACGAGCTCGAGCGCGAGGCGCAGGCGGCGGGCATGCTGTCGCGTCCCGTGGCGGTGCCGGCGGCGGCGCCCACCGACGGGCGCGTGGAGCGTCCTTCCGCGCCAGCAGGCTGATCTCTGGCCGATCGACCGATGACGGTTCGTCACCCAGGTGCCGATCCGTTATGTCGAATGGTCGCCCCCGCCCGCACCCGCTCCTTCGCGCAGCGCCTCATCGCCTCCCTGGCGATGATGGTGCTGCCGCTGCTCATCCTGGCGGGCGTCCAGCTCGGCCTCGGCAGGCAGGCGGCGGACCGGTCCGCCCGCACCGCGCGGGAGATCATCACCGAGAGCGGCGAGCTCTCCGGCGCCCGCAACGAGATGCGCCAGCTCGAGGCGGTCGCCGCGGCCACGTACTTCAAGACCGAGGGTGCGCGGCTGGAGCTCGACGAGCAGCGCCAGCGCACGGTCGCCGCGATCGACGCCATCGACAGCTTCGACACCGCCGACGAGCGGCTCCTGATCGCCCAGGCGCGCTCCATGCTGGTCTCCGCCTTCGCCGAGCTGCGCGCCGTCCGCGGCGCCGGCACGCCGACCGTCGCGCAGCTCGGCCGCTTCCACACGAAGGTCGTCGCGGCCGACATGGCGCTCGGGCAGACCGAGCGGCTCAGCCTGGCGGAGGTGCAGCAGGACGCTGATGCCGACGCCGCCGAGCGCCGCCGCACCACGCTCCTCGTCGTCGCGCTCCTGCTCCTCAACGGCCTGATCGCCGCCTTCCTCGCGCGCCGGATGCGCCGCGACCTGCGCGTGGGCCTGCTCCCCCTGCGCGAGGCCGCCCGCCGCGTCGGCAGCGGCGACCTGCACCACCGGATCGCTTCGCAGCGCGACGACGAGCTCGGCGACCTGGCCGACGCGTTCGACGCGATGGCCGAGTCCACGCTCGCCGCGCACGACCGGCTCCTGCACCAGGCTCGGCACGACGCGCTGACCGGCCTGCCGAACCGATCCGTCCTCGTCGACCGCGTCCAGCACGCGGCGGCGCGCGCCGTCCGCGACCGGCCCGGGCTCCACCTCGGCGTCGTGCTCATCGGCCTCGACGGCTTCAAGGCGCTCAACGACACCGTCGGCCACAGCGCTGGCGACGCGCTCCTGCAGACCGCGGCCCAGCGCCTGAGCGCCCAGCTGCGCCCCGGCGACACCGTCGCGCGGCTCGGCGGCGACGAGTTCGGCGTCCTCCTGGAGGAGCTGGACGACCCCGCCGAGGCGATGGCCGTCACCGAGCGGCTCGTGGCCGCGCTCGACCAGCCGCTGGACTTCGAGGGCCGCCTCCTGCGCGTGACGGCGAGCGCCGGCGTGCGGACCGTCCCCGCCGTGGGCGCCGACGCCGACGAGCTGCTGCGCGACGCCGACGTGGCGATGGCGCAGGCCAAGGCGGACGGCGCGGGGAGCCACCGCGTCTTCGAGCCGTGGATGCAGCAGGACGTCGCGCGCCGCGTCGGCGAGGTGGCCGAGCTGCGGACCGCGATCGCCGACGGCCAGCTCGAGCTGCGCCACCAGCCGATCGTGCGGCTCGGCGACGAGGGCGTCGCCGGCGTCGAGGCACTCGTGCGCTGGCAGCACCCCGAGCGCGGCCTCGTCCCGCCCGGCGACTTCATCCCGCTCGCGGAGGAGACCGGCCTCGTCGTCGACCTCGGCGCGTGGGTGCTCACGCAGGCCGTCGAGGAGCTGCGTGCGCTCAACGCCGCGCTGGCCGAGCAGGGCGAGCCCGCGCGGTACGTCAGTGTCAACGTCTCCCCCCGCCAGCTGCGGGACCCCCGCTTCTTCGGCCTCGTCGCCGACGCCGTGGCCCGCCTCGGCGACCGCGGCGACCTCCTGATGCTGGAGGTCACCGAGCACGCCTTCGTCGGCGACGCGGACGAGGCGCGCGTGGTGCTCGAGCGCTGCCGCGCGCTGGGCGTGCGCGTCGCGATCGACGACTTCGGCACCGGCTGGTCGTCGCTGGCCTACCTTCGCCGGCTGCCGGTCGACGTCCTGAAGATCGACCGCTCGTTCCTCACCGGCGACGAGCCCGCGCTGGTGGAGGCGATCGTCGGCCTCGCGCGGACGCTCGGGCTGCGCACCGTCGCGGAGGGGATCGAGGAGCGCGCGCAGCTCGACCTCCTGCGCGCGCTGGGCTGCGACCACGGCCAGGGCTACCTGTTCGCGCGGCCGCTCCCGCTCGAGGACCTGCTGCCGCCGCTCGGAGCGGCGGCGGCCTGAGCCTCGGTCCCGGCTAGAACGCCCCGAGGAGCCGGGGCGCGACCTGCTTCTTGCGGCTCATCACGCCGGGCAGGTCGACCACGCCGTCCTCGGCGTTGGCCTCGAACGCGCGTGACACCGCGGCGCGGTCGCCGCCGACGAGCAGCGTCGTGCCCTTCTCGAGGATGTCGGTGACCATGAGCGCCATCACCATGTGGTTGTTGCGCTCGCGCGCGCGCTCGACGGCCTGGAGGAGCTCGTCCGTGCGGTCCGCCAGCGCGGCGCCGACGGTCTCGACCTGGGCGATCGCGATCGTCCCGTTGCCGACCTCGTACTCCTTGGCGTCGCGCATGACGATGTCCTCGGCGCTCGCCTCGGAGACGTCGGAGCCCGCCTCGAACATCTCGCGGCCGAACTCGGTCGCATCGACGTCCAGCAGCTTCTCCAGGTAGCGGACGACCTCGCGGTCGCGGTCGGTCGTCGTCGGCGAGTTGAGGATCACCGTGTCCGACAGCACCGCGCCGAGGAGGACGGTCGCGGCCTCCGTGCTCGGCTTCATCTCGGTCTGGCGGAACCGCTCGACCACCAGCGTGGCGGTAGAGCCGACCGGGTCGAACGTCGCGCGCACCGGCACGCGCGTCTCGATCGAGCCGATGTGGTGGTGGTCGAGGATCTCGACGATCTCCGCCTCGTCGATGCCGGGCACGGTCTGCGCCTGCTCGGCGTGGTCGACGAGGATCACCCGGCGCGCCTCGGGCCGCACGAGGTCGCTGCGCGACACGACGCCGACCGGCTTGTCGTGGTCGACGGCGATCACGGCGCCGTAGTGGACGTCCTTGATCGTGTCCGAGACGTCGGAGATGAGGTCCTCCGGGCGCACGGTCGTCGGCTCGTCGTCCATCAGCGTCGAGCACGGCGCGGCCAGCGTGATCATCCGGCCCGACACGTAGCTGTCGAGCTTGGAGGTGATGATCGACGTGCCGCGCTCCTTGGCGAGGTCGAGGATCTCCTGCGTCGGCCGGGAGGCGTTGGAGACGACGAGCAGGTCGACGCCGATCTCGATGGCGCGGCGCTGCGCGTCCTCGCGGTTGCCCACGACGACCGCGTCGCCCTCGCCGATCCCGCTGTCCTCCCACTCGGCGTCCATCGCGTAGACCCAGACGCGGCCGGCGACCTGCTTGCCGTTGTCGACGAGCACCTCGCCGTCGAGCGCCTCGGCGATCGGCGCCAGCGACGTCGGCGCGTCGACCAGGCTGGAGGCCGCGCGCGACTCGCGGATGTACTTCCGCGCCAGCACCCGCTCGGTCATGATCCCGGCGAGCTTGCCGTCGCGGTCGGTCACCGGCAGGAGGTCGAGGTCCTTCTCGGCCATCATCAGCCCGACGTGCCGGACGGGCTCGTCGATGTCCGCGCGCGCGAAGTCGCGGTGCATGACGTCCTTGACGCGCAGCGAGACGTGCGCGAGGAACCGCGGGGGCTCGATGCCCGCGCGCTCCAGGACCCAGGTGGTCTGGGCGTTCAGGTCGCCGAGGCGCACCGGCACGTAATCCGTGTCCGGGTCCTGGCGACGGCGGAACTCCGCGTACCCGATCGCCGCGGCGATCGAGTCGGTGTCCGGGTTCTTGTGTCCTGTGACGTAGACGGGTCGCACGGGGATCGACAGAGAGTAGGAGGCGACCGACGTCAGTTCGCCGCCGGCGCCCCTTCCCCTGCCCCGGCCGGCGGTTTAGGGTCCGCCCATGCGGAGCGCGTACCGGACCTGCCCCTTCTGCGAGGCGACGTGCGGGCTGGAGGTGACGCTCTCCGACGCGGGCGAGGTCGTCTCCGTGCGCGGCGACGCCGAGGACGTGTTCTCGCGCGGCTTCCTGTGCCCGAAGGGCGTGGGGCTCCAGGCGTTCCACGAGGACCCCGACCGGGTGCGCACGCCGCTGGTGCGAGCGGCGGACGGCGGCGGCTTCCGCGAGGCGTCGTGGGAGGAGGCGTTCGTGCTGATCGCCGAGCGGCTCCCGCGGGCGCTCGGCGGGCCGGCCGGGCGCGACGGCGTGGCGGTCTACCTCGGCAACCCGTCCGCGCACAACCTCTCGAACCTCCTCTACGGGCGGGTGCTGCTGAAGGCGCTGGGGACGAAGAACGTCTTCAGCGCGTCGACCGTCGACCAGTACCCGAAGCAGATGGCGTCGGCGCTGATGTTCGGCGGCGGCTCGGTGGTGCCGGTGCCGGACCTCGACCGGACGTCGTACGTGCTGATGCTGGGCGCGAACCCGCTGGCGTCCAACGGCTCGCTGATGACCGCGCCGGACGTGCGCGGGCGGCTGACGGCGCTGCAGGCGCGCGGCGGGAAGCTCGTGGTGGTCGACCCGCGGCGGACGCGGACGGCGCGCGTGGCCGACGAGCACGTGCCGATCCGGCCGGGCACCGACGCGCTGCTGCTGATGGCGCTCCTGCAGGTGATCTTCGCTGAAGGGCTGGAGGACGCGCATCCGCTCGCGGACGGCGTGGACGTCGTGCGCGCGCTCTGCGCGGACTTCACGCCCGAGGCCGTCGCGGGCGCGACGGGCGTGCCGGCGGAGGTCGCACGGCGGCTGGCGCGGGAGCTGGCGGCGGCGGACGCGGGCGTCGTCTACGGGCGGATCGGGACGACGACGCAGGCGTTCGGCACCACGACGTCGTGGCTGATCGACGTGCTCAACGCGGTGACGGGGAACCTCGACCGGCCGGGCGGGGCGATGTTCCCGCTGCCCGCGCATGTCGCTCGGGGAACCGGCAGCGGTCGCGGCGCGCGGTTCGGGCGCTGGGCGTCGCGCGTGCGCGGCGCGGGCGAGGTGTTCGGCGAGCTGCCGGCCGCCTGCCTGGCCGAGGAGATCGACACGCCCGGCGACGGGCAGGTGCGCGCCCTGATCACGATCGCGGGCAACCCGGTGGTCTCGACGCCGAACTCCGCGCGGCTCGACGCGGCGCTCGCCTCGCTGGACTTCATGGTCGCGATCGACGTCTACGTCAACGAGACGACCCGCCACGCCGACGTGATCCTCCCCGGCCCGTCGCCGCTGGAGAAGGCCCACTACGACCTGGCGCTCTACGGCTTCGCGGTGCGCAACGTGGCGAACTTCTCGCCGCCGGTGCTGCCCGCGACGATGCCGGAGGAGTGGGAGACGCTGCTGCGGCTGGCCGCGATCGCCGGCGGCGCGGGGACCGACGTGGACGTCGCCGCGCTCGACGGCATGGTGGCCGCGGACGTCGCGGGGCGGGCGGGCCTGGAGCCCGACGCGGCGCTGCGCGGGCCCGAGCGGCTGCTCGACCTCATGCTCCGCGGCGGCGCCTACGGGCTGTCGCTGGCCGATCTGCGCGCGGCGCCGCACGGGATCGACCTCGGGCCGCTGGAGCCGCGGCTACCGGAGGCGCTCAAGACGCCGTCCGGCCGCGTCGAGCTGGCGCCCGACCTCCTCGTCGCCGACGTCGAGCGGCTCCACGCGGCGCTGGACGCGGCGGACGAGGGCGGGATGGTGCTCGTCGGGCGGCGCGACCTGCGCTCGAACAACTCGTGGATGCACAACCTGCCGAAGCTCGTGTCAGGGCCGCCGCGCTGCACGGCGTGGGTGCATCCGGACGACGCGGCGCGGCTGGGGCTCGAGGAGGGCGGCGCGGTGCGGATCGCGTCGCGGGTCGGGGAGATCGAGGTGCCGGTGGAGGTGACGGAGGACGTCATGCCGGGCGTCGTCTCCGTGCCGCACGGCTGGGGCCACGACGCGGACGGCGTGGAGCTCGCGGTCGCGCGCGCCCACGCGGGGACCAACTCGAATCTCCTCACCGACGAGGCGGCGCTCGAGCCGCTGAGCGGGACCGCGATCCTCAACGGGATCCCGGTCACGCTGGCGCCCGTCGCGGCGCCGGTCGCGGTCTGAGCCGTTTCTCACCGTTGACCGCCGTTACAGCGGGCGGACGGCGGCGGGCGAAGGTGCGATCGCGCGCTGGGCGCCCGATCGCACCCTCACCCCGCCGGCGCGGGCTCAGGCTCGATCGCAGCGTCAGAATCTCCGTAATCGTGCACTCGATGGAGCGCCACCCCGCGATCACGAGCGCGCGCCGGTGTCGATCGCGCAGTCGTCGCCGGTCCCGCGGCGCGGCGTGGTGCTCGACGGCGACGGGTAGGCGAACGGGCATGCGCCGCCACGTGACCGCCCCGGACCGCATCCGCGAGACGAAGCGGCGCGTGTCCCGCTTCGTGACGAACCGGCTGGCCAACCCGCTCGTCCGCGCCGCCATCGAGCGCGACGCGTTCCCGGCCAACTGGGTGCTGCTGGAGACGACGGGCCGCACGAGCGGCGAGAGGCGCACCACGCCGGTCGGCAACGGCCTGCGCGGCGACGTCTTCTGGATCGTCACCGAGCACGGCTACGCCAGCCACTACGTCAAGAACATCCAGCAGGACCCGCGCGTGCGCGTGAAGATCCCCGGGCGCGGCTGGCTCAGCGGCACGGCCACGATCCTCCCCGACGACGACCCGTACGAGCGGCTGCGCAAGCTCCGGCGGCCGCTCAACGACGCGGCGCTGCTCGCGGTCGGCACCGAGCAGCTCGTCGTCCGCGTCGACCTCGACCCTGCCGCGTAAACGCGCGTCAGTCCCCCTCGCGCGCCCCGC
>DATMVO010000271.1:0-2817 GCA_035563115.1 Solirubrobacteraceae bacterium | reverse complement strand
GGCGCCGAACGCTCCCGCCGCGCCCCAGACCGCCGCGCCCCGCGCGCGGCTCCCCGTCTCCGCCTCCAACAGGACCAAGGCGGCGCAGGCGACCGCCGCCCCACCCAGCCCTTGGAGGCAGCGGGCGGCGACGAGCACGGTCAAAGACGGCGCGACCGCGCAGAGCAGCGACGCGACCGCGAAGACGATCAGGCCGCCGAAGGCGACCTGCCGCGCTCCGCCCCGGCGCCGGAGCACCAGCAGCGCGGCCGGCACGGAGGCCAGCGCGAGCACGAGGTTGTAGGCCGTGAGGACCCACGAGACGGCGCTCGGCGTGACGTCGTACTCGGCGAAGACGTCGGGTAGCGCGAGCGTCACCACCGACGAGTCGGCGAGGACCAGCCCGACGGCGATGGCGAGGAGCGCGGCGCGCGGCACCCGCCGCATGCTGGCAGGCGCCGCGCCCGGAAGCGGTACGGCTGGCTCTACGCGCGTGCCGCGCGGCCGTGGTGCTTCTCGCCGGGCTTGGCGACCGCGCGGTAGATGCCGAGGAGCACCATCACGCCGATGACGGCGCCGATGATGCCGCCGAGATCGAACTTGTCCGAGTCGCCGATGCCGATCGCCGCGAACAGGTAGAAGCCGATGAGCGCGCCGGCGAGGCCGAGCAGCGTCGTGGCGAAGAAGCCCATCGGATCCTTGCCAGGCATGAGCAGGCGTCCGAGGAAGCCGGCGACGATGCCGAGGATGATCGCTCCGATCATGGGTGGTACGGGTCCTTCCGGAAGGGGATGAGTACGCATCAGGGGTACCCGAACGTGCCAACCCGCAGACCCCCGCGCACGCGCCTGTCGAACCTCGACACGAGTCCGTGTAGCCTTCCGGGACTCATGCTCCGCAAGCTCGCGGGACCCCTGTTCATCCTGACCGGCGTCCTGCACTTCCTCATCCCGCGGACGTACGAGGCGATCATGCCGCCGTACCTGCCGGCCCACCGCGAGCTCGTGTACGCGAGCGGCGTGGCGGAAGCCGTCGGGGGCGCCGCGCTCCTCTCGTCCTCCGCGCGCACCCGTGAGTTCGGCAAGTGGTGGCTGTACGGCGTGCTCCTCGCCGTCTTCCCCGCCAACGTCCACATGGCCATCGCCGCCGACGACTTCAAGAAGGTCCCCGGCGCGCCGTGGTCGCTGTACGCGCGCCTGCCGCTCCAGATCGTCTTCGCCCTGTGGGTCCGCGCCGCGGCCCGGCCCACGAAGTCCTGAACCCCGTCCCCACACCAGGAACCCACGCCATGAGCACCCCCACCGACGCCCCGCCCGCCGACGACGCGGCGCTGTTCTCCCTCCAGCTCAACCAGGACCAGAAGGACATCAAGGACTGGGTCCACGGCTTCGCGGAAGGCGTTGTGCGCCCGGCCGCGGAGGAGTGGGACGAGCGCGAGGAGACGCCCTGGCCCGTGATCCAGGAGGCCGCGAAGATCGGCCTCTACGGGTTCGAGTCGATCCAGCAGTTCTTCGCCGACCCGACCGGCCTGACGTTCCCGATCGTCAACGAGGAGCTCTTCTGGGGCGACGCGGGCATCGGCATGGCGATCATGGGCACGACGCTCGGCGTCGCGGGCATCGCCGGCTCCGGCACGCCCGAGCAGATGATGGAGTGGATCCCGCAGTGCTTCGGCACCGCCGACGATCCGCAGGTCGCCGCGTTCTGCGTGAGCGAGCCCGACGCCGGCTCCGACGTCTCCTCGCTCCGCACCCTCGCCAAGTACGACGAGGCCAAGGACGAGTGGGTCCTCAACGGCCAGAAGGCGTGGGCGACGAACGGCGGCATCGCCGCGGTGCACGTCGTCGTCGCGTCGGTCGACCGCGAGCTGGGCTCGCGCGGCCAGGCCGCGTTCGTCATCCCGAAGGGCACGCCCGGCCTGTCGCAGGGCGCGAAGGTCAAGAAGCACGGCCTGCGCGCCTCGCACACCGCCGAGGTCATCCTCGACGACTGCCGCATCCCGGGCTCGTGCCTGCTCGGCGGCAAGGAGAAGCTCGACGAGCGCCTCGCGCGGGCGCGCGAGGGCACGCGCGCCAAGAAGCAGGCCGCGATGTCGACGTTCGAGATGTCGCGCCCGACCGTCGGCGCGCAGGCCGTCGGCATCGCCCGCGCGGCGTACGAGTACGCGCTGGAGTACGCCAAGGAGCGCGTCCAGTTCGGCAAGCCGATCATCCAGAACCAGGCGATCGCCTACACGCTCGCCGACATGAAGATGGAGATCGACTGCGCCCGGCTGCTCGTCTGGCGCGCGTCGTGGATGGGGCGCAACGGCGTGCCGTTCGAGAACGCCGAGGGCTCGATGTCCAAGCTCAAGGCCGGCGAGGTCGCGGTCTGGTCGACCGAGCGCGCGATCCAGATCCTCGGCGGCAACGGCTACGCCCGCGAGTACCCGGTCGAGCGCTGGCACCGCGACGCGAAGATCTACACGATCTTCGAGGGCACGTCGGAGATCCAGCGGCTCGTGGTGGCGCGCGCCATCTCGGGCATGCGCATCGTGTAGCACCGCTGCGGGCACCAGGAGGCAGGATGAGCGAGGACGTCAAGGCGCTGGGCGAGCTGGCCGCGGAGGGTGCGGGCGGGTTCGCCGGGCTCGTCCGCGACACGCACCGCGCGATCGCCGACCGCGCGTTCGGGCCGACCGGTCCTGCCTCCGCGCCCGTGCGCGTCGTCCACGACGGCGTCTCGGCGCTGGTCTACGGGGCGGTCCGCGCGGGCGATGCCGACGGCCTGCGCGCCGACGGTCGGGCGCGACATCTCGAACGTCGACATCGCGGCCTGCTTCTTGGCGCGCGTGCCCTC
>DATMVO010000270.1:0-5976 GCA_035563115.1 Solirubrobacteraceae bacterium | reverse complement strand
GGGCTCGCCGCAACCGGATCGCGGTCTCGGTGGCGTGCCCGGCGGCCGGCGTGACGTGCCGCGGGCGCGTGACGCTCCGCACCGCGGCGCGGGTGAAGGTGGGGAAGCGGCGGACGGTGGTCACGCTCGGCTCGGCCTCCTACACACTCGCGCCGGGCAAGCGGCGGACGGTGTCGGTGAAGGTGGGGAAGACAGGGCGCTCGCTGCTGCGGCGGACGAGGAAGGTGCGCGTGCGGGTGACCGCGTCGGCGACCGGGGCCAAGGCGGCGAGCCGGGTGGTCACGCTGCGCCGATGAGTCCGGGCGGCGGCGGGAGTCTGAGCCCCATGAGCCCTGCACCGTCCGACGTCGGCGGGTACCTCGACGGGCTCGCCGACGACGCCCGCCCGATCGTCCACGCCGTCCTCGACGCCGTCCGCGCCGGCCTGCCGGGGGCGGAGGAGCGCTTCCGCTACGGCATGCCGGCCGTGATGCTCGACGGCCGCTACGCCCTCCACGTCGGCGGGTGGAAGAAGCACGTCGGCCTGTACCCGGTCGCGCCGCTGCCGGAGGCGCTGGAGCGGGAGGTCGCGCCGTACCGGGCGGCCAAGGACACGGTGAAGTTCGACTACGCCAAGCCGGTGCCGTACGACCTGATCACGCGGATCGCGGCGGAGCTGCGCGCGCAGCGCGTGGCGGCGACGTCGGTGTGACCGCGGCACGTCGGCGGTGCGCGGCGCCCGGACTGGGTAAGGCGCGCGGCATGGCGCAGACGAGCTCGACCGCACAGCGCGCGCAGCGCGCGCCCCACCTGACCCCGATGATCGTCCTCGCCTCGGTGGTGTCGGCGATCTCGGGCCTGCTGTACGGCTACGACACCGGCATCATCTCCGGCGCGCTGCTGCAGATCGAGGAGGACTTCTCGCTCGGCAACACGATGGAGCAGATCATCGCGGCGTCGATCCTTCTCGGTGCGGTGATCGGCGCGCTCGCGTGCAGCCGGCTCTCCGAGAAGCGTGGCCGCAAGACGACGATCCTCGTCGTGGCCTGCATCTTCGTCGTCGGCTCGCTCGCCAGCGCGCTCGCGCCCTCGGCGATCACGCTCGCCCTCGCGCGCGTCGTGCTCGGCTTCGCCGTCGGCGGCGCCACGCAGACCGTCCCGATGTACGTCGCCGAGCTCGCGCCCGCCGCCCACCGCGGCCGGCTCGTCCTCACCTTCCAGGTCGCGATCGGCGTCGGCATCGTCATCGCGACGATCGTCGGCGCGACCGAGGCCTTCTCGTGGCGCGTGGCGATCGGCTGCGCGGCGGTTCCGGCGGCGATCATGCTCGCGCTCGTGTCACGGCTCCCGGAGAGCCCGCGGTGGCTGGTCAAGCACGACGACGTCGACGAGGCGCGCCGCTCGCTCTGCCGCGTCCGCCCGGACGGCATGGACCTCGAGCCGGAGCTGGACGAGATCAAGCGGCTCGACGAGGAGGAGCGGACCGCGTCGACCCGCGGCTGGAGCGGCCTGCGCGCGGCGTGGGTGCGGCCGGCGCTGATCGTCGGCTGCGGCATCGCGATGTTCACGCAGCTGAGCGGGATCGAGATGATCGTCTACTACTCGCCGACGATCCTCACCGACAACGGCTTCTCCGACTCCGCCGCGCTGCGCGTGAGCGTCGCGCTCGGCGTGACCTACCTGATCATGATGTGCGTCGGCCTGGCGATCATCGACCGCGTCGGCCGGCGGCGGCTCACGCTGACGATGATCCCGGGCGCCGCGCTGTCGCTCTTCGCGCTCGGCCTCATCTTCGTCACCGGCAACGACGACAAGACGGCGCTGATCATCGCCTGCCTGATCGTCTTCATGTTCTTCAACGCGGGCGGCCTGCAGCTGATGGGCTGGCTGACCGGCTCGGAGATCTACCCGCTCGCCGTCCGCGGCGCCGGCACGGCGGCGCAGTCGGCGACGCTGTGGAGCACCAACCTGCTCATCACGCTGACGCTGCTGACGATGATCGACGCGATCGGCGTCGGGCCGTCGATGTGGGTCTACGCGGGCTTCAACGTCCTCGCGTTCCTCTTCGTCCTCGCGCGGATGCCGGAGCTGAGCGGCCGCTCGCTCGAGCAGATCGAGACGGCGCTCGGGCGGGGGAAGTTCAGCCCGAAGGAGTTCGAGGCGAACACGCTGGCGGACGACGAGGCCGACCGGAAGGGGCGGTTCACGCGCGACGATCAGGCCAGCGACGCGAGCGTGGCGCGGACGCCGGCGGTGTCGACCGACTGAAGCGCCGCGCGGTAGGCGGTGGTGAACGCGTCGTCGTCGGCCAGATCGCCGAAGACGGCGCGGTCGCGCACGAACACGAGCGGGTCGTCCGCGCGGCCGCGTGCGCGGGCGGCGAGCTCCTCGGCCCGGCGGTCGGTGAGCGGGAGCTCGTCGCAGGAGACCGTCCACGCGGCGATCACGGCGGCGGCGCGGCGGACGTCGCCGCCGGCCTTCAACCGCTCGCGGATCACCGGCAGGAGGAACTTGGGAATGCGGTCGGAGGCGTCGGTCGCCAGCCGCTCGAGCGTGTCGCCGACCGCGGGGTTGCCGAACCGCTCGGGCACGGCGGCGCGGAACGCGCGCAGCTCGTCCTCCGGCACGCCGTGGATCGTCGGCACCGCCTCGTGGTCCAGGTAGGCGTCGAGGAAGGCGCGGATGTCGGGGTCGCGCGCGGCCTCGTGGACGTACGTGTGGCCGCAGAGCCGCCCGGCGTGCGCGACCGCCTGGTGGCCGGCGTTGAGCAGCCGCAGCTTCATCAGCTCGTGGGGGAGGACGTCGTCGACGAGGCGCACGCCGACCGCGTCGTACGGCGGCAACGCGCCCGCTGCGCCCGCGTCGATCACCCACTGCGCGAACGGCTCGCACACGACCGGCGCGCGATCCTCGATGTCGAGCAGCTCGCGCACCGTCCGGCGGTCCGCCTCGGTGGTGGCGGGCGTGATGCGGTCGACGACCGAGGACGGGAACGGCACGTGCTCGCGGACCCACGCGCCCAGCTCTTCGTCGCGGAGGGCGGCGAAGGTGCCGAACGCGGTGCGGGCGATCTCGCCGTTGCCCTGGAGGTTGTCGCAGCTGAGGACGGTGAAGGGCTCCAGGCCCCGTTCCCGGCGCCGGCGGAGCCCTTCCACCACGAGTCCGAACGCGGTGCGGGGCGGCTCGCCGGCGGCCGCGGCAAGATCCCGCGCGACGTCCGGCTGCTCGGCGTCGAACACCCCCGTCGCGTCGTCGACGAGGTAGCCGCCCTCGGTGATCGTCAGCGTGACGAGCCGGGTCGTCGGCGCGGCGAGCTTCTCCAGCACCGCCTCGGGCTCGTCGGGCGCGAGCAGCAGCTCGACGATCGATCCGATCACCCGCGCGACGACCTCGCCGCCCGGCGCCTTGGCCAGCAGCGTGTAGAGCCCGTCCTGCGCTTGCAGGGCCTCGATCGTCCCGCGGTCGCGCTCCAGCACGCCGACGCCGCAGATCCCCCAGTCCAGCGGCCCGCCCTCGTTCATCAGCCGGTCGTGGAACGCGGCCTGGTGCGCGCGGTGGAACCCGCCGACGCCGAGGTGGACGACGCCGGCCGTGACCGCGCCGCGGTCGTACTCGGGCACGTCGACGCGGTCGCCGAGCGAGCCCAGCGTGCGGGCGGAGAGCGGGATCACCGCCCGAGCGTACGCGGCGTTCAGCGCAGCAGCGTCTCGAGCTCCGCCCACGACGACACGATCGCGGCCACGCCGACGGCTTCGAGCTGCGCGCGGCGCTCCTCCCGCTCGTCCTCGCGGACGAAGAGCAGGTTGCCGATCGTCGGGAAGCCGGCGGCGACGGCGGACGTCGCGCCCGGCACGGAGTCCTCGATCGCCAGGCCTTCCGCGCCGCTGACGCCCAGCGCGCGGCCGGCGTGGAGGTAGACGGCCGGATCGGGCTTGCTCGTCGGCTCCGGGAGCGAGTCCTCGGCGCTGTACCGGTGCTCGGCGGGGAAGAGGGTGGCGAGGCCGGTCGCGCGGAAGCACGCGTCCAGTCGCGGCAGCGCGCTGGAGCTGACGATCGCGAGGCCGAAGCGCTCGGCCATCCGGGTCAGCGGCTCGGCCACGCGCGGGTCGTGCTCGAGCTGCTCGCCCAGGTAGGCGGCGACGGCCCGCTGCTCCTCGTCGCCCCACCACTGCAGCCGCTCGGGGGTCAGCGTGTCGGTGGCGCCGTTGTCGCGCGCCAGCTCCGCGATCGTCGAGCGGAAGTTCTTGCCGGTGGCGGCCAGGCGCAGCTCCTCGGCGTCGAACGTGCGGTCGACGCCCAGCTCCGCCAGGCAGCAGTTGGTCACGTCGGCGGACGCGAGGAAGGCGAGGTCCTCGGACGGGAAGAGGTTCCCGTCGGCGTCGCAGAGGAGGACGCGGACGGCGGCGGGGTCGAAGACGGGGGCGGTGGTGGTGGCGGTGCTCATGCGGGGATCGGGCTCCGGGGATCTGAGGCGTGGACGTAGGCGTCGACGGTGGCGCGCAGGCCGTCGGCGTCGAGGCGGGCGAGGACGCGGCGGACGGACTCGACGAGCAGCGGATCGTCCGCCAGCCAGCCGAAGACGTTGCTCTCGGTGATGACCGGCTCGGGGTCGCTTCCGGCCTCGCGGGCGAGCGGCTGCAGCTCGTCCAGGCGCGGATCCTGGATCGGGATCTCGTTGCCCTTGATGTCGACGCCCTGGAGGTAGCGGACCCACGCGGCGGCCGCGAGCGTCAGCAGCTCGTGCGGGCGACCGGCGGTGCGCGCCTCGGTCAGCGAGGGGAGGAGGTGCGCCGGGACCTTGCTCGAGCCGCGCCGGCACAGGCGTATGAGCTGGTCGGGCATCCGCGCGTTGGCGAACCGGTCGAGGAGCGTGGCCTGGTACTCGGTCAGGTCGATGCCGGGGACGGACGGGAGCGCGGGCGCCACCTCGTCGGCCATCAGCCGGGCGAGGTAGGCGCGCACGAGCGGGTCGCGGAGCGCCTCGACCGTGTCGCGGTGGCCGAGCAGCGAGCCGACGAAGCCGAGGGCGACGTGGCTGCCGTTGAGGAGCCGCTTCTTCATCAGCTCGTACGAGGTGACGTCGCCCGTGAGCTGCACGCCGACCCGTTCGAGCGGCGGGCGCTCCGCGTCGCCGAAGCGGTCCTCGACGATCCACTGGCTGAACGGCTCGGTCGCGACCGGCCAGCGGTCGTCGATGCCGAGGTCGTCCGTGACGGTGGCGCGGACGTCGTCGGTCGTCGCGGGCGTGATGCGGTCCACCATCGAGCTGGGGAACGCGACCTCGCGCGCGACGTGCGTCGCGAGCTCCTCGTCGCCGCGCCGGCGGGCCATCGCGAGCACCGCGGCGCGGGCGGTCCGGCCGTTCTCGGGGACGTTGTCGCAGGAGAGGACGGCGAACGGCGCCAGGCCGGCGGCGCGGCGGCGGGCGAGCGCCTCGGTGAGGAAGCCGATCGCGGTGCGCGGCGCGTCCGGGTGCGCGAGGTCGGCCCGCGTCTCCTCGTCGTCGACCAGCTCGCCGGTCTGCGCGTCGACGTGGTAGCCGACGCCGGTGACGGTGATCGTGACGAGCTTCGTGCGGGCGTCCGTGAGCGCGTCGAGGACGCGGCCGGGCTCGCTCGGGGCGTGGAGGACGTCGAGGATCGAGCCGACGATCCGCGCGCGGTCGCCGTCCGTGCCGCGTTCGACCAGCGTGTAGAGGCCGTCCTGGGGCGCGAGCGCGTCGCGCATGTCCGGCCGCCGCATCGCGACGCCGACGATCCCCCAGTCGGAGAGCCCCCGCTCGGCCAGCTCGTCGAAGTACACGGCCTGGTGGGCGCGGTGGAACGCGCCGACGCCGAGGTGGACGACGGCCGGCTGGAGCCGCGTGCGGTCGTAGGTCGGGACCCGCACGCGCGCGGCGTGCTGGTCGAGCGTCTCCGTGCTGAGGGACCGGAGCGCGCGCGGGGCTGCTGGTGGTGCGACGGACATGGCGAGGCTCCCGGAGAGGGCGTGGGCAGG
>DATMVO010000269.1:0-2428 GCA_035563115.1 Solirubrobacteraceae bacterium | reverse complement strand
TTGGTGGGGAAGCGGCGGCAGATCGTGCCGACGCCCACGCGCGCCTCGCGGGCGACGACGTCGACGCCCACGCCGAGGCCGTGCTCGGCGAAGACCTCGCGCGCGGCGTCCAGGATGCGGCGGCGGTTGCGCTCCGCGTCGGCGCGGAGGGGGCGGGGCTCGGGGGCGGCAGCGGCCATGCGCGGGCCAGGATAGTGGAAGCGGAGGGATGGCTTCCGCCCGTGCTACCGTGGCTCGCAGCCCGGAAGCGGAGCTTCCGCTTCCGCGCGCCCATCTTCTCCCGCCTTCGCCTGGAACCGCCTCTTCCTCCATGACCAAGACCGTCCACGGCAAGCCCTCCGCGCCCATCCTGGGCGCGCTTCTGCTCGCCGCCCTCTCCTACGCGCTGTCGCAGACGCTCGTCGCGCCGGCGCTGCCGTCGATCACGAAGGAGTTCGGCACCGACAGCTCGACCTCCGCGTGGGTCCTGACCGGCTACCTGCTCTCGGCGTCGATCTTCACGCCGCTCGCCGGCAAGCTCGGCGACCTCTTCGGCAAGGCGCGCGTCATGACGCTGCTGCTGATCGGGTTCGCGATCGGCTCGGTCGTCTGCGCGCTGGCGACGTCGATCGAGGTCGTGATCCTCGGCCGCCTGATCATGGGCACCGCCGGCGGCGTCTTCCCGCTCGCGTTCGGGATCATCAACGACGAGTTCCCCACCGAGAAGCGCGCGGTCGGCATCGGCCTCCTGTCGGCGATGTTCGGCATCGGCGGCGGCATCGGCCTCCCGCTCTCCGGCGTGATCGTCGACAACGTCGACATCTCCTGGCTCTTCTGGATCGGCATCCTCGCGCTGCCCGCCGCGTACGGCGTGTGGAAGTTCGTCCCGCCGTCCCCGGCGCGCGAGCGCACCCGCATCGACTGGGCCGGCGCCGCCGTGCTCTCGATCGGCCTCGCCGCGCTGCTGCTCGGCATCTCGAAGGCGAACACGTGGGGCTGGGACTCGGGTCGCGTCATCGGCCTGCTGCTCGGCGGCGTCGCGGTGCTCGTCGCGTTCGCGATGCTCGAGCTGCGCCAGAAGCAGCCGCTCGTGGACATGCGCGTGCTGGCCGAGCGGCCGGTGCTCGCGACGAACATCACCGGCTTCCTCACGGGCGCGGCGATGTTCGGCTCGTTCCTCCTGGCGCCGCAGTTCGCGCAGACCGGCGAGGACGTCGCGGGCTACGGCTTCTCCATGTCGGTGACCGAGGCGGGCCTGCTGATGGTGCCGAGCTCGATCGCGATGCTCATCGCCGGCCCGCTGGCGGGGACGTTCGGCAACCGCTTCGGGTTCCGCGCCGTGCTCGCCGCCGGCACCGCGTTCAGCGCCGTCTCGTTCCTCATCCTCGCCTTGGCGCACGACGAGCCGTGGCAGTTCGCGTTCGCCAACGTGCTGATCGGCATCGGCATCGCGTTCGCCTTCGCGTCGATGGCGAACCTGATCGTCGCGCTCGTCGACCCGCGTGAGGTCGGCATCGCGACCGGCATCAACACGATCGCCCGCACCGTCGGTGGCGCGTTCGGCTCCGCGCTCGTGACGGCGCTGCTGACGGCGGAGACGATCGAGGGGACGATCATCCCGACCGAGTCGGCCTACACCGAGGCGTTCGTGGTCTCGACGGTCGTGTCGCTGCTCGCGCTCGCGTCCGCGCTGTGGATCCCGCGGCCCAAGCGCGGGGCGGAGGCCGAGGCGGCGCCGCTGCCGCGGGTCGACGAGCCGCGCTCCGAGCGCGCGCTGGCTTAAGCCGTTCGGCGGACACGCCGGCGCCTAGGGTGCGTCGGCGTGTCCCGCTTCGCTTGCCTGCTCGTGGCGCTGGCCGCCACGCTCGTCGTTCCCTCGTCTGCCGGTGCCGTCTTCCACGGGACGCCGGTGCCCGCGGCCGAGACGCCGTGGCTCGTCTCGTTCATGGCCCGTGACGTGGTGTGCGGGGGCGCGCTGATCGCGCCCGACCGCGTGCTGACCGCCGCGCACTGCGTCCAGGGCGTCCGGCCGGGTCGCCTCCGGGTGCGGATCGGTGGCGGCGAGCTGGGGTCAACCCGGGTGGTGGGGTGGAAGGGCGCCGTGTTCCCGTCGTCGTACCGCTCGGTGCCGTCGCCGGTGGCGCCGGAGGATCCGCTGGCGGCGTCGACCGTGGACGACGTCGCGGTCGTGGTGCTGGACCGGCCGGTGGCCGGGGTCCCGGCAGCGCCGCTGGCGGATGGCGCGCCGGTGGAGGGCGAGGCGACGCTGACCGTCGGGCGGGGGCGGACCGGGCCGGCGCCTGTCGGGCTCTCGGTGTCCGATCCCGGCCGGCCGTCGCATGTGGCGCTCGGGGCGGCGCAGGTCGTGGAGGGGGCGTCGGCGTGCGGTGCGGCCTACGGTGGCGCGCTCCGGGCGGCGGATCACCTGTGCACGATCGACCCCGGCGCG
>DATMVO010000268.1:0-16195 GCA_035563115.1 Solirubrobacteraceae bacterium | reverse complement strand
GAGGCGCACCGGCTGGCCGAGGAGGGCGCCGCCGCGGTGACGCAGGCGACCGAGGCGATGGGCGAGGTGCGCGCGTCGTCCGGCCAGGTGACCGGCGCGATGCGCCAGCTGGCCGACAAGTCCGAGCGGATCGGCGGGATCGTCGAGACGATCACCGGCATCTCCGAGCAGACCAACCTCCTCGCCCTCAACGCCGCCATCGAGGCGGCCCGGGCCGGCGAGCAGGGGCGCGGCTTCGCCGTCGTCGCCGACGAGGTGCGCAAGCTCGCCGAGGAGTCCTCGGCCGCCGCCGCGACGATCGCGACGCTCGTCACCGAGATCCAGGCCGAGACCGCCGAGGCGGTCGCCGTCGTCGACCGCACCACCGAGCACACGGCGCAGGGCGCCGCCACCGTCGACCAGGCGCGCGAGGCGTTCGACCGGATCGGCCTCTCGGTCGAGGACATGACCGGCCGCGTCGACGCGATCGCCGCCGCCGTGCAGCAGATCGCGTCCACGGCGCAGAAGGTCCAGCACGACATGGGCGAGGTCGCCGCCGTCGCCGAGGAGTCCAGCGCGTCGTCCGAGCAGGTCTCGGCCTCGACGCAGCAGACGAGCGCGTCGGCGCAGCAGATCTCCTCCTCCGCCCACCAGCTGGCGGGCACCGCGGCCGAGCTCGAGCAGCTCGTCGACCGCTTCACGCTCGCCTGACCGGAACGGCCGCGCCCCACAAACGGTGACACGCGGTCAGATCATCTGATCGCTCATCCGATCGGACGATGCGTGCTGCGACACGTGCGCTCGATCACAGGGTCACCATGAGCCTCAGCATCCAGAACAAGCTGCTGGCGATCGTCGGACTCCTGCTGGCGCTGATGCTCGTCGTCGGCGCCGTCGCCGCGAACCGCCTCTCCAACGTCGCTGCCGAATCGCGCGCGATGTACAACGACGCCGCCAAGCCGCTGGCGGACCTGGGCGTCGCCCGGGCCAAGCTCAACGAGCAGCGCGCCATCGCCAACGCCCTCCTCGTCGGCCGCAACTCCGCCGAGAGCGCGGCGGGGCTGACCAAGACCCTCCAGGCGGACGACACGATCATCGCCGACCGCTTCGCCGCGGTGAAGGGCACGCTGCGCAAGCAGCAGGCGCGCGACGCGTTCGCGACGCTGACGCCGCAGGTCGAGGAGTACCAGAAGATCCTCGACCGGATCGCGGAGCTCAGCAACGCCGGCCGGTTCGCCGAGGGCTACCGGATCAACGTCACGCAGGCGGTCCCGCGCTTCACCGAGCTCGCGAAGCTCTTCGACGCGCTCTACGAGTCCAAGGTCGCCCTCGCCGCCGAAGGCGACCGCGACGCGCACGCCGCGTTCACGCGCGGCCGCACGTTCCTCTTCCTCATCATCGGCGTCGCCTTCGTGCTCGGCCTCGCCGTCGCCGTCGTCGTCGCGCGCGGCATCGCCGGCGGCGTCCGCCGCGTGCTCGTGGCCGCGGAGGGCATCGCCCAGGGCGACCTGGACCAGGACGTCGACGTCAGGAGCCGCGACGAGGTGGGCGCCATGGCGACCGCGTTCGGCCGGCTGATCGCGTACGTCCGCGAGATCGGCGACCACGCCGACCGGATCGCCAAGGGCGACCTGACCGTGCCCGTCGAGCCCAGGAGCGAGCGCGACGCGCTCGGCACCTCCATGCGCGACATGCGCGCCGGGCTCGTGGAGCTCGTCGGCCAGGTCCAGTCGAACGCCGGCGTCCTCTCCGAGGCGTCCGAGCGGATGGCGTCGACCTCCGAGGAGGCCGGCCGTGCCGTCAACGAGATCGCCCAAGCCGTCTCCGACGTCGCCCAGGGCGCCGAGCGCCAGGTCCGCTCCGTCGAGGAGGCCAAGGCCGCCACCGAGGAGGTCTCCCAGGCCACCGAGGCGTCCGCCGCCTCCGCGCAGGAGACCGCCGCCGCCGCGGCCGAGGCCCGCCGCGTCGCCCAGGAGGGCGAGACCGCCGTCGCCCAGGCGACCGACGCCATGCGCCAGGTGCGCGACTCCTCGAGCGCCGTCACCGGCGCGATGCAGCAGCTCGCCGCCAAGTCCGAGCAGATCGGCGGCATCGTCGAGACCATCACCGGCATCGCCGGCCAGACCAACCTCCTCGCCCTCAACGCCGCCATCGAGGCCGCGCGTGCCGGCGAGCAGGGCAAGGGCTTCGCCGTCGTGGCGGAGGAGGTCCGCAAGCTCGCCGAGGAGTCGCAGGAGGCCGCCGCCACCATCGCGTCCCTGGTCGACGAGATCCAGGGCGAGACCACCCAGGCCGTCGCGGTCGTCGAGGAGACGAACTCGCGCACGGAGGAGGGCGCCGCGACCGTCGAGCAGGCGCGCGACGCGTTCGCCCGGATCGGCACGTCGGTCGACGACATGACCGGCCGCGTCGACCAGATCGCTGCCGCCGTCCAGCAGATCGCCGCCTCCGCGCACAAGGTGCAGGACGACATGACCGAGGTCGCCGCGGTGGCCGAGCAGTCGTCCGCCTCGTCGCAGGAGGTCTCGGCCTCGACCGAGGAGACGAGCGCCTCCGCGCAGGAGATCGCCGCCTCCGCCCAGCAGCTCGCGGGCACCGCCGCCGGGCTCCAGCAGCTCGTCGGGCGGTTCACGCTCGCGTAGCCCGCGCGCCCGGGGCCCCCACCCCGGTCGCGCCCTTCGGAGGGCCGCATCGCCACCCGGCGTGCGGCCCTCCGCCGTTCCCGGCGGGAGGTAGGAGAACGGTATGAATGCGCCGGGGTCGACGCGGTTGGCGCGTTCCCGGCTCAACCGCTGCTCCAGAAGGTCGACTGCTCGTCCAGACGGCTGTCCGACCCCTACCACCCCACCGGAGCCCATGTCACGGATCAGACACATCTCGATCGGCACCCGCCTCGCCCTGGCCTTCGGGCTGGTGTGCGTGGCGTGCGTCACGGTCGCGCTCGCCGGCAAGTCGGGCCTGAGCGGCGTCAAGGACGACAACACGAACCTCGCGTCGGCTGCCGAGGTGCAGCGGAACGTCGGCCTGCTGAAGACGATCGCCGCCGAGCGCCTCGGGATGGGCGCCGAGCACCTCTACATGGCCGACGGGAACCTGAAGGGGCAGGACGGGCTCGTCGCCGGCTTCGCGCCGTTGGGCAAGCAGCGCGCCACGGCGTTCGCCTTCCTGACGAAGGTCTACGAGTCCATCGGCGGCAACCCCCAGTTCGACGCCACGAAGGCCGCGGCCGAGAAGTACTCCGCAGCGATGGACGAGGCGCTGAAGCGCTCGCGCTCGGAGACCGTCGCCGGCGCCGAGGACCGTGACGGCTCGCGCAGCTACTTCGTCGAGCAGGTCAAGCCGGCGAAGGAGGCGTACGACGCGGCCCTGGTCAAGCTCGACGCGGGCGTCAGCGCGTTCATGGAGCAGACCGCCGGCGACTCGCAGGACACGTACACGTCCTCCACCCGCCTGCTCTGGATCGTCACCGCGCTCGCCGTGCTCGCCAGCATCGGCCTCGCGCTCCTCATCACCCGCTCGGTCACCCGCCCGCTCCACCAGATTCGCGAGCGGCTCGGCCTGCTGCGCGACAACTGCGTCAGCGACCTCTCGGGCGGCCTGGACGCCATGGCCGCGGGCAACCTGGCCGTCGACGTCCAGCCCTCCACGCCGCCCATCGACGACACCGCCAAGGACGAGCTCGGCGAGGTGTCGCGCTCGGTCGACGCGATCCGCGACAAGGTCGTCGCCTCCGTCGGCTCGTACAACGGCTCGCGTGAGGGCATGCGCGAGATGATCGGCGCCGTCACCACCACGGCCGCCACCCTCTCGTCCGCCTCGCAGGAGATGGCCGCCACCTCCGAGGAGGCCGGCCGCGCCGTCAACGAGATCGCGCAGGCCGTCGGCGACGTCGCGCAGGGCGCCGAGCGCCAGGTGCGCTCGGTCGAGGAGGCCAAGCAGGCCACCGAGGAGGTCTCGCACGCGACCGAGGCGTCCGCGCAGTCCGCGCAGGAGACCGCCACGGCCGCCGCGGAGGCGCGCCGCGTCGCCGCCGAGGGCGAGCAGGCCGTCGCCGAGGCGACCGCCGCGATGCGCCAGGTGCGCGAGTCGTCCGGTGCCGTGACCGGCGCGATGCAGCAGCTGTCCGCCAAGAGCGAGCAGATCGGCGGCATCGTCGAGACCATCACCGGCATCGCCGGCCAGACCAACCTCCTCGCGCTGAACGCCGCCATCGAGGCCGCGCGCGCCGGCGAGCAGGGCCGCGGGTTCGCGGTCGTCGCCGAGGAGGTCCGCAAGCTCGCCGAGGAGTCGCAGGAGGCCGCCGCCACCATCGCGACGCTCGTCGAGGAGATCCAGGGCGAGACCACGCAGGCCGTGGCCGTGGTCGAGGAGACCAACGCCCGCACCGAGGAGGGCGCCGCGACGGTCGAGCAGGCCCGCGAGGCCTTCAGTCGCATCGGCCTCTCGGTCGACGACATGACCGGCCGCGTCGACCAGATCGCCGCCGCCGTCCAGCAGATCGCCGCGTCCGCGCAGAAGGTCCAGCACGACATGACCGAGGTCGCCGCGGTGGCCGAGGAGTCGAGCGCGTCCTCCGAGCAGGTCTCGGCCTCCACCGAGGAGACCTCCGCGTCCGCGCAGGAGATCGCCACCTCGGCGCAGTCGCTGGCGAGCACCGCCGAGGAGCTCGAGCGGCTCGTCGGCCGCTTCCAGCTGGTCTAGCCGGGCGGGTCGTACCGCAGCCGTCTCGACGGGCCGCCTCCGGGCGGCCCGTCGTCGTTCCGGACCGGGCCCAGCCCCAGCGGACGGACGTCCGGTCGCGCCTCACCAGTTTTCAAGATGAGCCCGCGTGCGCCCGATTGAGTGACGGAGAGCGCATGCCCCGTCCCAGCTCCACCTCCAGCGGCGACCGCGGTCGCCCCCTCGTCGTCGAGGTCGCCATCCCGGTGGCCCTCGGCCTGCTCGTCCTCGTCGCCGCCCTCGGGTTCGTGGTGTCGGCCGTGGACCGATCGGACGGGCCGCTGCGGTTCGCCGCCGTCCCGATCGCCGTCCTGCTCACCGCCGGCCTCGGCGCCTGGGTCGCGTGGATCCTGCGCGACACCGCGCTCGCCCCGCTCGACCGCCTGCGCACCGCGCTGCGCGGCCTGGAGGAGGGCGACTTCGACGCGCGCCTGCAGCCCGAGGGCGCCCAGGAGTTCCGCGACCTCGCGCACTCCTTCAACCGCTCGGTCGCGTTCCTCGGCCACCAGCGCGAGAAGCTCAAGGAGCTGGCCGCGACCGACCCGCTGACCGGGCTGGCCAACGACCGCTCGCTCTACGAGCAGCTGCGCTCGGACATGGAGCGCGTCGCGTCCAAGGGCGGCTCGCTGGGCGTCGTCGCGTTCGACATCGACGGCTTCAAGCAGATCAACGAGGAGCGCGGCCGCTCGCGCGGCGACGAGATCCTCAAGGCGGTCGGCGGCGCGCTGAAGGGCGCGGTGCGCGGCAACGACCTCGTCGCGCGCGTCGGCGGCGACGAGTTCCTCCTCCTGCTCCGCGACGCGGACGCCGCGCACGTGCGCAACCTGTGCGACCGCGCCCGCGACGCGATCGGCCGCGCCGTCCCGCGCGAGCTGCAGCTCACCTGCTCGGCCGGCTACGTCTGCTTCCCGCAGCAGGCCGGCCCGGAGGCCGACCTCGTCTCGCTGGCCAAGGTCGCGCTGCGCGTCGCCAAGCGCGCCGGCGGCGCCCGCTCGCAGAAGTACGACCCCGACCAGGCGTCGTCGCTGCCCACCGCGCGCGCCGAGCGGATGGAGATCGAGACGCTCCTGCAGTCCACGGAGCCCGTCCTGCCGGTCTTCCAGCCGATCGTGGAGGTCCGCACGGGCCGCCTCGTGGGCTACGAGGCGCTCGCGCGCTTCCCGCAGGACAAGGCCGAGACGCCGCGCACGCCCGACGCGTTCTTCAACCAGGCGGCGCGCTGCGGGCTGGGCCCGCAGCTCGAGGCGGTGGCGATCGCGGCCGCGCTGCGCGCGCCGAACCGGCCGCCCAACACGTACCTGTCGCTCAACTGCACGCCGAGCGCGATCTCGTCGTCGGTCGTCCGCGCGTCGCTGCCGCAGGACCTCTCCGACGTCGTCGTGGAGATCACCGAGCACGAGCTCGCGCCGGAGGACGGCGCGCTCGAGGCCGGCTTGGCCGAGCTGCGCGCCCGCGGCGCGCGGATCGCGATCGACGACGCGGGCGCCGGCTACGCCGGGCTCCAGCAGATCATGCGCGTGCAGCCCGACATCATCAAGCTCGACCGCTCGCTCGTCTCCGCCGTCGACACCGACCGCGCGAAGGCCGCGCTGATCGAGTTCTTCGTCGTGTTCGCCCGCCGCATCGAGGCGGACGTGTGCTGCGAGGGGATCGAGACGCCGGGCGAGCTGGCCGCGCTGGCCAGCCTCGGCGTCAAGCTCGGGCAGGGCTACCTGCTCGGCCGCCCCGCGACTCCGTGGTCGCCGATCGCGCCCGCCGCGGTGAGCGCGATCGCGCAGGTGCAGCGGAGCGGGCTGGTCCCCGGCGTCTCCGGGGCGGCCCACTCCGGGCCGGTCAACCGGCGGCTGGCCCGGACGTCGGGCCGCCGCTGAGCCCCTCGGGCAGCGACTGCGGCGCCGCGGCGGCCGCGGCGTTCTCGCTCTTGACGGCGTCCCAGATCTCCTCGCGGTAGATCGAGACGTCGCGCGGCGCGTCGATGCCGATGCGCACGGCACCGCCCGCGATCTGGATGACCGAGACGCGGATGTTGTCGCCGATGACGATGGTCTCGCCCGGCTTGCGGGTCAGCTGCAGCACGGGCGCTTACGCCTCCGGGACCAGCGGCGCGCGCAACGGCGCGTCCGCCTCGTTGAGGACCTGGTGCCCCTGGCCGCCGGCGACGAGGATCGGCGCCTTGAGGTTCGCGTAGCACTCCTTCGCCGTCTCGCCCACGCGGACGACGACCAGCACGCGGGCCTCGTCGGGCGACGAGATGCCCAGGCGGGCGGCCTCGTCGTCGGAGAGGTCGACGGCGTAGTCGGGGAAGAACGACCACGGGCTGGCGACGGGGAGGGCGAGATCCGGGTCCTCCACCGAGTGGAGCCAGACGATCGCGTCGCTCTCCTCGCCGAGGAGCGCGAACCGCGAACCGCCGAGGCCGATGAGGCCCCGCGGGAACTCGATGACGGCGTCCGGCTCGACCTCGACCGTGCCGAAGCGGGAGCTCGTGAAGGTGAGAGCGGCCATGGGCCGCCCCCACGATAGAGCTTCGCTAGCGGAGGAAGTCGAGCAGGGAGTTCTGGACGATCTTCGACCCGGCCTGGAGGCCGGCCTGGAGCGCCGCCTGCTGGATCGAGAAGTCGATCATGGCCTTGCCCATGTCGACGTCCTCGGTCTCGGAGAGCATCTTCAGCGTCGTGCCCTCGAACTGCATCAGGCGGTCGGAGGCCGACTCGAGCCGGTTGTACGTCGCGCCGACTTCGGCGCGGACCGCGTTGAGCTGGTCCATGCCGCCGTCGAGCTGGGCGACCTTGGCCTGCAGCGCGGCGCCGTCGTCGTTCTGCAGGTCGGTGAGGATCCCGCGCAGCGTGGCCATCAGGCCGGTGGTGCCGTCGCCGAGGACCTGCTCGCCGCCGACGTTGATCTGCACCGTGACGCCCGGGCCGATCTCACGCAGGATGCCGTCGTTGTTGGCGGCGTTGTACGCGTCGCTGCCGCCGACGTTGAACGGCTCGACGCCGGTGTCGGTGCCGGAGAAGATGTAGCGGCCCGCGAACTTCACGTTCGCCGCGGTCTTGATCGAGTCGATCAGGCCGCCGACCTCGGTCGCGATGCGGTCGCGCGGGCTGCCGCCGGCCGTGTCCGTCGCGCCCTGGATGACCAGGTCGCGGATGCGGGCCACCGCGGAGGAGATCGAGTCGAGCGCGTCGTCGGTCGTCTCGCTCCAGCCCATGCCGTCCTCGACGTTCTTCTGGAGCTGCTGGGTGTGCTCCATCTCGTCGCGCAGCTGGAGCGCCCGGCCGACCGCGTACGGGTCGTCGGAGACGCGGTTGAGCTGCTTGCCCGACGACAGCATCTGCTGCGTCTTGGACAGCTTCATGCTCGCGACCTGGACGTCGTTGAGGACGCGGCGCGAGGTGATCAGGGAGTTGACGCGAGTGGTCATGGCTTAGAGGCCCACGCGGCCCGTGCGGTTGATGAGGGTCTCGAGCATCTCGTCCAGCGTCGACATCGTCCGGGCCGAGGCCTGGTAGCCGCGCTGGAAGCGGATGAGGTTGGTCATCTCCTCGTCGAGCGAGACGCCGCTCACGGAGAGGCGGCGGTCGTCGACGGCGGTGAGGAGCGTCTCGGCGTTCGCCTGCGTGCGCTGCACCTGCTTGGACTCCGAGCCCACGCGGGCCACGAAGACCTGGTACGCCTGGTCGGCCGCGCCGCCGCGCAGGGCGGCGATCTCGCGGGCGATGTCCGCGCCGGACGCCGTGCCGTCGCGGTTGACCTGGACGGTCGCCGCGGTCTGGATGACGGTGAGGCCGGAGGCGCCCTGCGTCGCGTCGAACGCGAAGAAGTCCTCGCCGGAGGGGCCCTGCGAGTGGATCGCGTTGACCTGGTCGGCGAGCGTCTTGACCGCGGCGGCGAGCTCGGTCCGGTAGGACTCGATCGCGCCGCCCGCCTCGCCCATCGACTTGAGCGCGCCGAGCTTGCCGCCGGGCGACAGGAGCGCCGTCGGGTCGAAGGAGACGCGGTCGTCGCCGGGGGTGGACTTGTCGTCGAGCTTGCTGTCGTCGACGAGCGGGGTGCCGGCGCCGCCGAACATCACGCGGAGGCCGCCGTCGCCGAGGTCGACCGTCTGGACGGTGCCGAGGTTGGAGAGCTTGTCGAGCAGCAGGTCGCGCTGGTCGAGCAGGTCGTTGGGCGTCTCGCCCATCATGCTCGAGTGCCGGATGGCCTCGCCGACCGCCGCGAGCTGGTTCGCGATCTGGCCGACCTCGCCGTACTGGCCGGTCGCCGGGTCGAACTTCGTCAGGCCGGCGAACTCCTGCTGCGCCTGGCTCTGGAGCGACTTGAGCTGGGTGTCGACCTCCTTGAACGCGAGGGCGACGCCCTTCGCGGAGTCGACGAGCACCTGGCGCGCGGGGTTGTCCGGCGCGTTGTTGCTCACCGTCGTCCAGGCGGACCACATCTTCGTCAGCGCGGCGGAGACGCCGTTCGTGCCGGGCTCGGCGATCGAGAGCTCGACGCCCTCCATCGCGCGGGCGCGGGCGTCGGCGTCGCCGAGGACCGTGTTCTGCGCGCGGAACTGGACGTCGAGGAAGCCGTCGCGGATGCGGCGGTAGTCCTCGACCATGACGCCGGAGCCGAGCTGGGCGCCCGAGCCGTCGATCTTCGCGCCCGCGGCGAGGTGGAGCGCGTCGGTCGTCGCGAGCGTCGCCTCCTGGCGGGAGTAGCCCACCGTGGACGCGTTCGCGACGTTGTGGCCGGTGACGTCCAGCGACCGCTGGTGGGCGAGGAGCCCCCGCAGCGACGTCTGAAGCCCGAAGAAGGTGGAGACGTTCGCCATGGATCAGGCCTTGAGGTCGAGGAGACGGGTGGCGCCGGCCGCACGCGGCACGGCGGTGGAGATCGCGCTGGGCTGGGCCGGCGGGCGGTAGCCCGTCTCCGGCTCGCCGCCGCCGACGAGGCGGGTCAGGTGCGAGAGGAAGGTGAGCTCCTGGCGCATGAGCGCGCGGTTGACGCCGTGCTCGCGGGCGACCTCGTTGAGGAGCCCGGTCAGCTCGGCCGAGCGCGTCGTGGCGACCTGCGCCTCGGCGGGCGGCATGAGCGTGACGAGCTGCGACATCGTGACGTTCGCGGCGGGGACGCCGAGCTGCGCGCCGGCGCGCGTGAGCAGGTCGGTGCGGGCGGCCTCGAGGTGCGTGCGGCGCTCGACCTCGGCCTGGATGCCGGCGAGGAGCGTGAGCACGTGCTCGACGTCGCGCGCCTTGATCGCGCGGCCCTGCTTGAGGATCAGCTCGAGCAGGTGGCGGGCGGACTGGATCTGCGCGTCGAGGTGCGCGAGCACCGCGCGGCCCATCTGGGCGTTCATCACTTGAGGCCCTCCTCGAGCTGCTTGGCCAGGCCGATGCCGCCGCCCGACATGAGCGCCTCGGTGAGCGCGTCGGGGAGCATGTCCTTGTAGGCGTTGGTCGCGGCGGACGCGGACTCCTCGGGGAGCGCGCTGTCGGCGAGCACCTTCGTGAGCTGCCCGACGAGCATGCGCTCGAAGGACTCCGCGGCCTTCGTGGTCTCGGACGGCTTCTTGGCGGCGCCGTCCTGCTGCGCGGCGGTCGCGCCGGAGGTGGCCTGCGCCGGCGCCTGCACGGCGCCCGCGGCGGCGATCGGGGCGGTCATCGGCGCACCCCGTTCGCGATCTCCATCAGCTGGTCCTGGGTCTGGATGGCGCGGGAGGCCATCGAGTAGGCGCGCTGCGCCTCCATCAGGTCGACCATCGAGCTCGCCATGTCCACGTTGGAGCCCTCGAGGGCGCCCTGCGTGATCGTCGCGTCCGCGGTCGCGTTGCGGACGGCGCCGCTGGCGGGCGTCGCGACGTAGAGGGAGTCGCCGATCGACTGGAGCTGGGCGGGGGCGGGGACGGTGCGCAGCTGGAGCCGGCCGATCGTGCGGTCGCCCGCGGTGATCGTGCCGTCCTTGCCGATCGCGAGGCCCTCCTCGCCGACGTCCGTCGGGATCGTGACGGGCGGGACGATCCGGTCGCCGGTGTTCGTCACGAGCTGGCGCTGCGCGTTGATCTGCAGCGCGCCGTTGCGGGTGAGCGCCTGCGTCCCGTCGGGACGCTGGACCGGGAGGTACCCGTCGCCCTCGATCGCGACGTCGAGCTTGCGCTCGGTCATCTCGATCGACCCGGCCGCGGAGGTGCGGCCCATGTCGAGGGCGGCGGAGCCGGCACCGGCGCGGACGCCCTGACCCGTGTCGGCCTCGCGGTACGCGAGGTCGCGGAACGCGAGCTTCGTGCCCTTGTAGCCGGCGGTCGAGACGTTCGCGACGTCGTTCGACACCGAGTCGATGCGCTGCTGCTGCGTCGCCATGCCGGCGGCAGCCGAGTAGAGGCCTTGGAGCACGTTTTCCGGGGGATCGATGGGGGATCGGGTGGAGCCCTGGCTTCCGCGCTGCGGTCCGGCCTGGCGGGCTCCTGTACGTCTTGTCCTGCTTGTCCTGGTCCATCGGACGGTGCCCGGCGGGCTTGACCCCGACTGGACGCCAGATGGACGAAAAGGGCGCGCTAGCGCGTCGTGCCGACCTGGTTGACGGCCTTGTCCAGCGTCTCGTCGATCGTGCGGATCACGCGCTGGTTGGCCTCGAAGGCGCGCATCGAGGCGATCATGTCGACCATCGAGCGGCTGGGGTCGGCGCCCGAGGTCTCGAGCTGGCCGCTCACGACGTTGGTCGTCGCGACGGCCGCGCCCTGCTGGCCGGTGTAGAGCCCCTCGCCCGCCTTGGCGGGGTTGGCGAGCGCGAACGCCCCGACCTGCGCCGGGTCGACGCGGCCCTGCCCGTCGGCACGCAGCGGCTGGCCGTTGCGGCCGAGGACCCGCTCGCCGGTCTGCGTGATCAGCGTGCCGGTCGCGTCGGTCGTGAAGCGCCCGTTGCGGGTGTAGCGCACGCCGTCCTCACCCTGCACCGCGAAGAACCCGTCCCCGCGGATGGCGAAGTCGAGCGGCTCGTCGGTCTGCTTGGTGTTCGTGGGCGTGAAGTCGGTGGCCTGGCGGTCGATCGCGACGCCCTGCCCCAGCGAGCCGACCTGCTGGCCGGTCTTCGTGTTGCTGAGGAGGACCTCGTCGAAGGTGCGCTGCGTGGCCCGGTCGGACTTGTAGCCGGGCGTGGAGGCGTTCGCGAGGTCGTTGGCGAGGAGGTCCTGGCGGACCTGCTCGGCGATCATCCCCGAGGCTGCGATGTAGAGGCCGCGGTCCATGTGGTCCGGTACATCGGCTTCTGGTCCGCCCGCTTGAGGCTCGCTGGACGGACCGGGCATCCTGTGGCCATGCAGCCGATCCAGGTCAGCGCGACGCTCCTGCGCGGGATGCTCCCCGATCTGCGGCTCGCGACGGGGACGATGCTGATGGGGCGCGTCGTCGAGCGCCACGGGTCGCACGGGCTGCTCAACCTGGGCGGGGCGATCCTCGTCGCGCAGCTGCCGGCGGAGGTACCGGAGGGCGCGCGGCTGCGGCTGGCGGTGAGCGAGGTGAACGCGCAGGCGGTGGTGATGCGGATCGTCGAGCCGCCGACCGACGCGGCGGGGGTGCACACGCACACGGCGATCGCGTCGGCGCAGGGCGAGGCCGCGTCGAAGGGGAGCGGGGTGCCGACCGGGCCGCAGCCGCAGCCCGGGCCGCCCGGCCACCCGCCGCCGGGGCCGCCGTTGACCGCGCCGCTCGTGCCGGTGCCGCTGCCGGGTCAGATGGACACGCGCGTGCGGGTGCAGGGGGACGAGAGCGACGGCGGGCCCGCGGGGGCGGGCGCGGCGACCAAGGCGGTGACGCTCCAGTACGACTCGCCCGTCCTCGGCCGGCTGGACCTGCGGCTCGTGCTCGGCGGGCAGGGGCTCGTGGCGGGCGTGCAGGCGCCGCCCGGGACGCCCGTGGAGCTGGCCGAGGCGCACGCCGACGAGCTGCGCGCGGCGCTGTCGCGGTCGATGGGCGTGCCGGTCGAGGTGCACGTCGCGGTGCGGCGGGATCGGGTGGACGTCCGTGTCTGAGCCTGGGAAGCCGCCCTCTTCGCGCCACCGCGCGACCGCGCTGCGGTTCGATCCGCAGAAGGCGTCGGCGCCGACCGTCGCCGCGACCGGGCGCGGGCTGATCGCGGAGCGGATCGTCGAGCAGGCCCGGGCGGCCGGGGTGCCGGTGCGCGAGGACGCGGCGCTGGCGGAGGCGCTCGGCGGGCTGGAGCTGGGGCACCAGGTGCCGGAGGAGCTGTGGGTCGCGGTCGCGGAGACGCTCGCGTGGGCCTACACGCTCGACCGCCGCGCGCGCGGGTCGCTGGGGCGTTAGCGCCGTCTCAAGTGAGGCGCATCCCGTCAGCCCTCCGAGACCGTATCGCCGACGAGCCGTCCGCGTAGCTTCCCACGGAGGGCGAACGGCTTTCGCCAGGTTTGTAGCAGGGCCACGAAACAGATCCATCCGGCAACCGCGAGCGGCGCGAACCACCAACGCAGAGCCTCCACTGAAGCGGGGTTGGTGTCCGTCACCACGGACAGCCGAGCGGCCGCAAGAAGCGACAGGAGCGCGGTGATGCCCAGCACGATCCTCGCTTTGGAGAGCAGTCGTTGAGTCAACGGATGCTCGCCTGGACGCGACAAGTACGCCGCGATCGCGCCAGGGAACACGAGTAGTAGCGACGCCGCACCCGAGGTGCCCTGGGCAAGGCGCGGCGCGGCAAGCGCTGCTGTGGTGATGGCAGCCGCAACGAGGAACGCGGTCAACGCCGCAGATCCCACGAAGGCACTTCGGACACGGAAGTGGATGTAAGCGAGCGCTGCACGCTGGGTCGTTGCTTCCGGCAGATAGAAGTGGGCGTGACTAGTGACTTCTGGGCCCGCCTGTGCGTTGGCAGGCTTTGACCTCTCGAGCACTCCCGCCTCGACAATGTGCATGCCGTCAGGGGCGTGAATCTCGAAGTGGAAGTTGAGGGCACCAATGAACGGGAGATCGATCCACTGGAGATGCCCGACCCATCCGAGTTCGTAGACCGTCCGTCGCCACCAGCCGCGGACTTGGTCCGTGATGCGCTCGTCGTACGCGAGCTTGACTATTCGCCGAGCGCCTCCCTTCCCGTGGAACGGGATGACGACGATCGAGCTGTCTGCCATCGCGCCGAGTAGCCACTTGAATGTGGGATCAGCCCAGAGGACCTTGCGCACCTCAGCCGTGCGCGGGTCGATACGTGCTGACTTGACCGGGCGCTCGAAGCGCGTGGACACAAGGCGCCGCGCATCCTTAATCTCAGCGAGGGCGATCCGTCGAAGGTCATCCCCAACCTCCGCCGGAACCGTGGGCTGATCTCCCAACGCCTTCTGAAGCGTCTTCTCAGCAAGCGCAACAAGCGCCCAGCCGGAATGATTCGCGTTCTCAGCACGCGTCGGCAAGGAGAGCGATTTCCCGCCTTCGTCTCGAAGGTCAAAACGCGTGAAGAGCGCTGGTGCCTTGGGCAAGAAGAAGAGCGGGACGTAAGCAGCTCCCTCATACCAGGCATTGGCCGGAATCTCGAAGTCGACGCTCGCTTGGCGCCGCAGCGAACGCTCAGACTCGAGCGTCACCAGCTCTTTGCGCCGTGCGACCCACGTGACCTCAGAGCAGATCAGCTCTGCACAGAGCGCTCCGACTTCCTTGCCGCTGCTCACGGCTGGAACGATAGACAGAGTCGTTCTTCTATGCCGATACGTGACGCCACGCAGCAGCAGGCCCCCGGCCGCTCATGGAACTACGGCCGCGGAGTGACTCTGCTCGAGTCGTCGGCAGACGGCTTGACTCGCGGCGCGGAACCGTTGCCATTGGTTGCGCCGTTGCCATTCGTCTGACTTGCCGAGCCATTCCCGTTGCCGTTCGCCGCCTCAGACGGATACAGGCGGCCCGAGTAGAGGCTCGGAGCCGGCAGGCCAGCGTCGGCCGCGAGGACGCGGAGTTCCGCGGGGATGCGAGCGTCGTAGTCGGCGGGATTTCTGGGTGTCTTCATCGGACCCATGGCAACGTCGAGCGCGGCGAGACGGCGATGCGGACGGACCGCGCCCGGTTCCGTCCGCTTCGGTTCTTAGAGTCCCGTACTTTAGCCACGACTTGTTCCGCCCGTTTTGGGGATTTATCCTCAAAAGAGTATGGGAAGGCCTCCGGACGGGTCCACGCGAAAAGACCGCACCCGCACCGCGGTCTTCGCGCACATCGCAGCTCGGCTGCACGACTGGCCCTCCGGCCGAGACACCGACTTCTTTCGGGATGTCCTCGGCATCGACATGAACGCCACCGCAGCGCAGAAGGCATGCAGTCGTATCCGTTATCCGTCCACGGAGAAGCAGCCCCCTGGCCCGGCGCCCATCCGCTCCGACCCTGTGGACGACCCGGAACCGACCGATGAAAGTCCTCCTGCCTTGAGGCGCTGGTTGCTCGTTGAGGAACCCAAATTGGACTTGGACGCCGCACTCCTACGCTTCGCGCCATCGAACCAGCGGCAGACCGGCGTTCTGGCCGGCTTGCGCGCGACGGTTGGCGTGCGTCAAATCATCGAGTTGGCTGGAACGTGGGAGGTGCTCGCGGTCGTCGTGTTCGACGGCGCCCGTGCCCGGCGCACGCTGAAGGCTGTCGTCCAAGAACGAACGGGCCAAGATCCGGCTTGGTTCGACATAGAGATGGAGGACTGGTCGCCGAGTCGCGAGACCTGGGTTGCTCTCGCCCAGGCATCCGCTGAGCAAGAAGGACTACGGCTGATTGTGCCCGTCGACAGCGCCTAGCCGAACACGCGACCGCCGTGCCTCAGACGCGGAGCGCGGCGTCGACGCGCAGGAACGCGAAGCGCTCGAGCCGGCCGTCGCGCTCGGGGCGGTAGGCGTCGATCGCGTGGAGGAGCGCGGTGAGGCCGCGCTCGGCGGCGTCGGGCGTGGTCCCCGCCGCGCTCGTGTGGCGGATCAGCGGCGCGAGGGTGAAGACGAGCCGGTCGCGCAGCCGCACGTCGCCGGTGCGGTGGTACTCGCGCCACAGCACGGCGGGCGACGCCGCCGGGAGGGTCGGGTACGGGCTCGCGGGCGTCGCCATGCGGGGCGCGTCGGCACGTGACGGTCGGAACTTGAGGTTCGGATCCGACGGTGTCGGACATCCGTCGACTCAAGGGCGCCTGCGCACGACCGACCATCCGAGCGTGGCCCTCCGCCTGCTCGACACCGACCTCCCGGCGCCGGCCGCCTCCCCCGCCGCCGCGCCCTCGCTCGACGATCGCGAGGTCGTCGCCCGCGCCCGCCGCGCCGTCTCCGGCCGCGACTGGGAGGAGCTGCGCTCGTGCGTGCTGGCCGCCGCCGAGATCGACGACGTGCACCGCCGCTACGTCGCGCGCCGCACGCTGATCGAGGTGGCCGTCGAGGCCGCCGACCACGAGACCACGCCCGCCGGCGCCGCGACCGCGATGCTCGCCGCCGCGCAGGTCGCGCTCGACGTCCTGGCCGCCGCGCCCGCCGAGCCGACGCTGCTCGGCATGGCCGGGTTCT
>DATMVO010000267.1:0-6673 GCA_035563115.1 Solirubrobacteraceae bacterium | reverse complement strand
CCCGCCGGTCCGGCCGGTCCCGCGGGCGCGCCCGGTGCGCCCGCGATCAAGCTCCTCCTCGCGATGCCCGCCGAGCGGCTCGCCGCGCGCGCCGGCCGCTCCGTCCAGCTGCGCTACGCGTCCACGGCGGCGGGGCGCGCGACGCTCGAGGTGCGCAAGGGCAGCAAGGTCCTCACGCGGCAGCGCGCGGCCGCGAAGGCGGGCCGCAACGTGCTCACGTTCAGCGGGAAGGTCGGCCGCAAGGCACTCAAGCCCGGCACGTACGTGCTGCGGCTGATCGTCGATGCGGCGGACGGCCAGAGCGACGCGGAGAGCGCGGCGCTCCGGGTGACCCGCCGCTGAGGACGGCTCAGGCGGTGGTGGAACGGGCCGCGGGAACGAGCGTCTCGCGGTCCTGCATCCAGATGATCTGATCGCGCGCCGGCCCGGTGCCGACGAGGATGATCGGGACGCCGATGAAGTCGGAGACGTAGTCCAGGTAGTCCTGGGCGGCCTGCGGCAGGTCGCTCTTGGACCGCGCCTCGCCGATGTCCTCCTGCCAGCCCGGTAGCCACTCGAGGTCGCCGTGGGCGTGATGGAGCACCGACTGGTGGTACGGGTAATCCTCGAAGACCGCCTCGCCGCGGCCGCGGTACTTCGTCGCGACGGCGATCTTGTCCAGGCCGGTGAGGACGTCGAGCTTGGTGATGACCAGCGCGGTCATCGTGTTCAGCCGCGCGGCGTACTTGAGCGCGACGAGGTCGAGCCAGCCGGTGCGGCGCGGGCGGCCGGTCGTGGTGCCGAACTCGCCGCCCTGCTGGCGCAGGAACTCGCCGGTCTCGTCGTCCAGCTCGGTCGGGAACGGCCCGGCGCCGACGCGCGTGGCGTACGCCTTGGCGATGCCCCAGATCTGGTCGATGTCGCGCGGCCCGACGCCGGCGCCGATCGTGGCGCTGCCGGCGACCGGGTTCGACGACGTCACGAACGGATACGTGCCGTGGTCGATGTCCAGCAGCGTCGCCTGGGCGCCCTCGAAGAGCACGGTGCCGCCGTGGTCCAGCACGTCCCACGCCACCTTCGCCGTGTCGGCGATGTAGCGCTCGAGGCGGTGGCCGTAGTTGAGGTACTCCTCGGTCATCGCCTGGAGATCGAGCTCCGGGTCGCGCAGGTACTGGCGCAGGAGCGCGCGCTTGGGGTCCATCGCGGCGACGATCTTCTTCTTCAGGATCTTCTCGTCGAGGAGGTCCTGGACGCGGATGCCGGTCCGCGACGCCTTGTCGGCGTAGCAGGGGCCGATGCCGCGGCGGGTCGTGCCGATCTGGAGCTTGCCGAGCTTGTTCTCGCCCTCGGAGTCCAGGAGCCGGTGGTACGGCATGATCAGGTGCGCGTTGGCGGAGATGCGCAGGCCGCTGATGTCGACGCCGCGCGAGCGGAGCGCGTCGAGCTCGCCCGTCAGCACCTTCGGGTCGACGACGACCCCGTTGCCGATGATGCACTTCTTGCCCGCGTGCAGGATGCCGCTCGGCACCAGGTGGAGCGCGAACTTCTCGCCATCGCGGACGATGGTGTGCCCGGCGTTGTTGCCGCCCTGGAAGCGGATGACGGCGTCGGCCTGCTCCGCGAGCAGGTCGACGATCTTGCCTTTGCCTTCGTCGCCCCACTGGGCGCCGACCACGACGATGCCGGGCATACGCGGAGGGAGTGTAGGAGGCGGGCTACGCGCCGCGCCCGGCGCGGGTCACGCGAACCGCTCGCCGGCGTAGTTGAGGAACTTCGGGTACTCCTTCTGGAACGTCAGCGTGACGTCCCCGATCGAGCCGTTGCGGTGCTTGGCGATGATGATGTCCGCCTCGCCCTCGCGCTCGGACTCGCGGTCGTAGTACTCGTCGCGGTAGATGAACATGACGAGGTCCGCGTCCTGCTCGATCGACCCTGACTCACGCAGGTCGGAGAGCACCGGGCGCTTGTCCGTCCGCTGCTCGACGCCGCGGTTGAGCTGCGACAGCGCGATCACCGGGCACTGCAGCTCGCGGGCGAGGATCTTCAGGCCACGCGACATCGCGCCGATCTGCTCGACGCGGTTGTCGGAGGAGCCGTCGGCCCGCATGAGCTGGATGTAGTCGATGATGATCAAGCCGAGGCCGTGCTGCTGGTGCAGGCGGCGGCACTTGGCGCGGATCTCCAGCAGGCCGATGTCCGACGAGTCGTCGATGAACATCGGCGCCTTCGCGAGGCGCTGGCTGGCCTCCATGATCTTCGGCCACTTGTGCTCGGCGACGCGGCCGCGGCGCAGCTCGTCGCCCTTGATCCGCGCCTGGGACGCCACGAACCGCTGGGCGAGCTCGGTCTCCGACATCTCGAGGGAGAAGATCGCGACGGGCGCCTTGCCGTCGATGGAGGCGTTCTCGGCGATGTTGCAGACGAGCGCCGACTTGCCCATGGAGGGGCGCGCGGCGAGGATGACGAGGTTGCCGGGCTGG
Organism: Solirubrobacteraceae bacterium; assembly: GCA_035563115.1. GTDB lineage: Bacteria > Actinomycetota > Thermoleophilia > Solirubrobacterales > Solirubrobacteraceae > CADCVT01. Next base: position 4,214 of record DATMVO010000267.1, on the reverse strand, counting down.
AAGCCGCCGGTGACCTCGTCGAGATCCTTGAAGCCCGAGGGCGTGCCGGTGAGCGAGGTGTGCTCGATCGACAGCCGGTGCATCTTGTCGATCTCGTCGTGGAGCACCTCCTCGATCGAGCGGAAGTCCTTCTGCCGGTCGTCGTGGGCGACCTCGAGCATCGCGCGCTCGGCCTGCTCGACGAGCGAGCGCGCGTCGCCGCCGTGCTCGGCGACGGACGCCTGGATCTCGTACGTCGTCGTGATGAGCCGCCGCATGAGCGCGTGCTCGCGCACGATGCGGGCGTAGTGGCGCGCGTTGCCGGCGGCGGGGACCGCGGCGGCGAGCGCGTCGACGCCGGACTGCCCGCCGGCCTCCTCGAGCGTCCCGCGGAGCTTGAGCTCCTCGGTGACGGTGATGACGTCGATCGGCTCGCTCTCGCCGTAGAGCTTGAGCATCGCCTCGTAGACGACCTGGTGCTTGCGGCGGTAGAAGTCGTCCGCCTTGAGCCCCTCCTCGATCACCAGCGCGTAGAGCGCGCGCTCGGAGAGGAGGATCGCGCCGAGGACCGACTGCTCGGCCTCGATGGAGTGCGGGGGCGCGAGCGGGGAGGCCAGCGCGCCGCCACCGCCGCCGCCGTTGAATCCGTCAGGCTCGTACATCAGCGTCCCGAAGGTACGAGGCCTTGCGCAGCCTCGTCACGCGAGTTTCCCGCACGTTCCGGAGGAAGCCGTTGAGCACGAACACACGTTCGCAAGCGGTTCCGACGGAAGAACGACGACGGGCCTGCTCTCGCAGGCCCGCAGGTCCTTCAATGCGTTGTCCGCGGGGACTACTTGGAGTCGACGACGATCGTCTTGACCGTGGCGGTGACGCCGGTCGCGACCTCGACGTTGACCTGGTAGGTCCCGACGTTGCGGATCGGCTCCTCGAGGGCGACGTGGCGGCGGTCGATGTTCAGACCGCGCGCGTCCTTGATCGCGTCCGCGATGTCCTGCGGCGTGACGGAGCCGAAGAGGCGCCCGTCGTCGCCGGCCTGCTGCGCGATCGTGACGACCGTGCGGTTGAGGACGGCGGCCTGCTCCTCGGCGGCCTGGACGGCGAGGGCGGCGGTGCGCTCCTGCGCCTCGGTCGCCTTGCGCGCCTGCTCGATCAGGCCCTTCGTCGCCGGCTGCGCGAGCTTGCGCGGGACGAGGTAGTTGCGGAGGTAGCCCTTGGACACGTCGACGACGGTGCCCTTCGACCCGACGTTCTCGACGTCCTGGAGGAGGATGACCTGCGGCATGGGCTAATCCCGGTCGCGATCGCGCCCGCGACCGCCGCGGCCACCGCGCTCGTCCTCGCGACCGCTGGACTCGGCGACGTACGGGAGGAGCGCGAGCTCACGGGCACGCTTCACCGCGCGCGCGATCTGGCTCTGGTGCCGCCGGCACGCGCCGGTGATGCGCCGCGAGCGGAGCTTGCCCTTCTCGCTGATGAACCGGCGCAGGCCCTCGACGTCCTTGTAGTCGACCTGCTCGATCTTGTCCTTGCAATAAGGGCAGGGCTTGCGCCGGCCGCTGCCGGCACCCTTGCGGTCATTGCGCCGACGCACAGGGCGCCGGTTGCGCTGCTTTGCCACTGAGGGACCTCGTGAAGTCTCTTGAAACGAAGAAGGCGCGCGAGAACAGCCGCGCGGCCTCGACCCATTGTGACACAGGCGGCACCGAACCCCCGATAGCGGGCGGTCGGACATCATCGCGCAGCGACCGGCGGCACGCTGAACCCGCGTCTGGGAGCGGGATCTGCTCCGCGCCCCGGCGCCAGGAGAGGGAGCGCCGGGGTGCGAGCAGGTCAGGGTCGCCGCGTGGTCAGGGGAGGGGTGTGGCGAGCGCTGTCGGCTCGACCGGGACCGCGGGCAGGACGGGCGCGGGGCGGCGGAGGAGAGGGGCCGCTGCCGGTGCTTCAGCGCCGTCGAGCCGGGCCGTGACGCGGCGGTTCGTCGTCATGGCAAGACCCTCCCGGACGGCGCTTACGGCGCCCTTTGGCCGATGTAAGCGCTCGCTCAAGATGTGGGCGGGGTCGTGTAGAGGACGTGCGGGAGGCCCGCGTGCAGGATCTCGTTCACGCGGACCAGGCCGGCCTTCTCCATCACGCGCTGCGAGGCGCGGTTGGTGTGGAGGGCGAAGGCGACGACGGTGTCGATCCGCGGATCGTCGGCCGCGGCTTCGAGGGTGGCGCGGGCGAGCTCGGTCGCGAGGCCGCGGCCCTGTCGAGCGGTCGTGATCGCGTACAGGAGCTCGACCCGTCCTCGCCCTGAACGATCGAGCGCTCCAGGCCGCCACGTCCGATGGGCTCCCGCGTCTCGCGGTCGGTGAGGATCCAGGGGCCGAAGCCGTGCTCGTCCCAGTGGGCGAGGTTCTCGTGGAGGAGCGCGTCGGCCTGCCGCGCGCTGCGGGGCCCGCCGAGGTGGGCGGGCCAGAGGGTCGCGGCGACGGCCGGCTCGGCGAACAGCGCGCGCAGGAAGGGCGCGTCGCTGGTGGTCGGGCGGTGGGCTCGGAGCCGGGGCGTGGTGAGGGTGTCGGTGAGCAAGGCGTCTGCGCGCTCTTCCGCGCTCGCTGGGCGGTGCGGAGCGCTTGCGGGGGCGGTGGCGGGTGGTGGTCGATGGTCGCACCGTCTCGGCGGTCCCTGGAGCGGAGGTGGGCTCTTGAACCGCCGCATACCGACGATCAGACAGCCCACCGTCCCGCTCCGTCCATCACCCACCCCCGCCACCGCCTCAGCGACGGCCGCGGGCGGTGGAGCGACTGCGGGAGAGCGCGACCGCGACCGGGACCCGGAACGACGACGGGCCTCCCGAAGGAGGCCCGTGGTCAGGCGTTCGTTCGGCCCTGCGGGCCTAGAACGGGATGTCGTCGTCGGCCGGGGGCGGGGTGTAGCCGCCGCCGTTGCCGCCGCCGACCGGCGTGGGAGCCGGGGAGGGCGGGCCGAAGTCGGAGGTGTTGGCCGGGACGTCCGAGCGGGGGGCGAAGCCGCCGCCACCGCCGCCGCCCATGCCGCCGCCACCGTCGCCGGGGCCGGCGAGGAACTGGACGTTGTCGGCGACGATCTCGACCGACTGGCGCTTCTGGCCCTGCTGGTCCTGCCACTCACGCCACTCGAGGCGGCCGTCGATGCCGACCGGGCGGCCCTTGGACAGGTACTGCGCCGCGTTCTCGCCCTGGCGGCCGAAGATGGTCACGTCGAAGTAGTTGGGCTTGTCGACCCACTCGCCGGTCTGACCGTCCTTGCGGCGCGTGTTGGACGCGATCCGCAGCGAGCAGATCGAGAGCCCGCCCCCGGTCGAGCGCAGCTCGGGGTCGCGGGTGAGGTTGCCCGTGAGGACCACCCGGTTGATGTTGGTCGCCGCCATATGCGGCCTCCTTTCGGCACGAACGAAGCTTGCGTGCGAGTCTAGGCTCCAGGGCGGCCGGTTCGCCCCCTTTCGCCCGCTCGTTCCGCAGAAACGTTGCGATCCGCGCGAGCGCCGTGACGAAGGCGGCGCCGGAGAACGCCCCGGAACGACCGACGGCGCCCGGAGGCGCCGTCAGGAGAAGTTCGTGGCGTCGAGCGGCCGTCAGGCCTCGACAGCCGCCTCGGAGCCGTCGGAGACGGTCGTGGCGCGGAGGTCCGGCACGTCGGGCGTGCCGGCGCGGAGCTTGATGATCCGGAAGCGGACGACCGAGTCCGTGATCCGAAGCGTGCGGTCCAGGCGCTCGAGCAGCGCCGACGGGCCACGGAACTGCAGGAGGTGGTACTCCGCGTCCGGCTTCTTCGAGATCTCGTAGGCCATCTTGCGACGGCCCCAGTCGTGCGCCGAGACCAGTTCGCCCTCAGAGGCGATCAGGGTCTCGATGTCCGCGAGGATCCGCTCGCGCTGGTCCTCCTCCACTGCGACGTCGAGGAGAACAGTCAGGTCGTATGTGGGAGGAGCTGCTGCCATCTGCGGTCGAACACTGTAGCGGGGGGCGAGCACAAGGCCCGGACGGACTACCCCCAGGGATGCCTCCTCTGCGCCGGATCCGCTGGTCCAACCTCGCCCGCGCGGCCTTCGTCCTGGCCGCTGTCGTCCTCGTCGTCGCGTGGCCCCGCCTGCGCGCCGAGCCGCCCGCGCTGCCCGAGCAGCCCGTCCTCAGCGACGCCCCGCCGCCCGCCGTGCTGGTGGAGCCGGTGGAGGAGGAGCCGCCGCCCCGCGACGAGCCGCTGCGGCAGGAGCC
>DATMVO010000266.1:0-13063 GCA_035563115.1 Solirubrobacteraceae bacterium | reverse complement strand
GTCGCCGCCCTGGGTCGAGTCGAAGAAGTTGAAGCCCAGGCCGCGATCGAGCAGGACGAAGAACTGCGACGCGGCGATGAACGGCGTGGCGATCACGACCAGCAGCGAGGTCGAGAAGTTCGCCCACACCAGCAGCGGCATCCGGAAGAAGCTCATCCCCGGCGCGCGCATGGTGATGATCGTGACCAGGAAGTTGAGCGCCGTCGCGATGCTGGAAGCGCCCGCGAACTGCACGCCGATCGTGAAGAACTCCTGGCCTATCGGCGCGGTGGTGGAGAGCGGCGCGTACGCCGTCCAGCCCGTCGCGAACGAGCCGCCGGGGGCGAAGAAGCTCGCCATCATCAGGATGCCGGCGAGCGGCAGCATCCAGAACGAGAGCGCGTTGAGGCGCGGGAACGCCATGTCCGGCGCGCCGATCATCAGCGGCAGCACGTAGTTCGCCAGCCCGGCGAAGACCGGGATGATGAACAGGAAGATCAGGATCGACGCGTGGACGCTGAACAGCCCGTTGTAGGTGTTCGCGTCGACGAACTGGCGCCCCGGCTGGGCGAGCTCCGCGCGCATCAGCATCGCCAGCAGGCCGCCGACGAAGAGGAAGAAGAACGCGGTCACCGTGTACTGGATGCCGATGACCTTGTGGTCGGTGTTGACGCGGAAGTAGTCCTTCCACGTCTTCGCGCCGTGGCTCGAGTGGTCCTCGGGCTTGGTCGGCGAGCCGATCGCCCACGAGAACCAGTAGCTGAACGCGCCGAGGCCGGCGAGCGCGAAGAGCGGGCACGCGATCATCGCTACGCGCAGGAACGCCTCGCCCTGCACGCCGCCGGTGTCGAAGCCGTGCGCGGCGAGCAGGATCAGGTACGCGAACGCCGCCCCGTAGAGGATGAAGAGCCCCGCGCGGGGGATGCCCGGGGCGGGACGCAGCACGGCGGTCATCGGCTCTGCTCCTCCAGGTAGTCGACGAGCGCATCGAGCTCGGCGGGCGGCAGGGCGCTGTAGTTGCCGGGCATGATCCCGTTGGCGAAGCCCTCGGCGATCTCCTTGCCGGGATCGACGATGTCCTCGCGGATCTTCTCCGCGTCGCGCGCCTCGAGCACCTCGTCGAGGTTCGGCCCGGTGGTGCCGGACGCGCCGGCGTCGGCGAGCGTGTGGCAGCCGCCGCAGCCCTGCGCCGCGAAGACGGCCTTGCCGTCCGCGGCCTGGCCCTGGCCCGTCGCACCCTCCCCTTCCGCTCCCGCCTGACCCGCGCTGCCCGACTGGCCCGCGCCGGTGCCCTGCGGCGCGCCGCGCCGGAGCTCCTGGAGCTTGCGGTCGAACTGAGGGCGCGTGACGACGTTGGCCGTCTGCCGCATGTAGGCGTGGCCGAGGCCGCACAGCTCGGCGCAGACCACCGGGTACGTGCCGAGCCGGTCCGCGGTGACGCGGTAGCTCGTGGTCAGGCCGGGGACCGCGTCGACCTTCATGCGGAAGGCCGGGACCCAGAAGTCGTGGATGACGTCCTCCGAGCGGACCTGGAAGCGGACGGGCTGGTTCTCCGGCAGGTAGAGCTGCGTGGAGCGGACGACGCCGTTGCCGCTCGGGTACTCGAAGGTCCAGGTGAACTGCTGCCCGACGACGTTGATCGTCATCTCGTTCGCCTGCGCCTCCTCGATGTCGGTGAGAACGATGTAGGCGTAGGTGCAGAGGCCGAGGATCAGGACGGCCGGGATGACGGTCCAGATCACCTCCAGGCGCGTGTTGCCGTGGATCGGCGGGCCGTCCTGCATCTCCTGGCCCGGCCGCATGCGGAACTTCCACACGCAGTAGAGGACGACGGCCTGGACGAGCACGAAGACCGGGACGCTCGCCACGATCAGGACGTCCCAGAGCGTGTCGATCTCGTCGGCCTGCGTCGAGGCGGCCGTCGGGAACCAGTCGATGGCCAGGCCGATGGCGATGCCGATCGCCGAGGCGACCACGCCGATCAGGCCGAGCTGCAGTGCCGAGGCACGCTCGCGCTGGCGTTCGCGGACGCCGCTGTCCTCCCCAGGACCCATGGATCGCGATACTAAGCACAAAGTCGTCCAGTGCCAAATGGCGTGCCGGATGACACGAGCTTCGCGCCGGGTGTCGCGGCCTCGGGGGCGGCCGCGTCAGACGGGGTCGGAGGGCGTGGGGGACTGGGCGCGCGGTCCGGTGACGCCGCGCGCGCTGGGGGACTTCGGGGAACTTCGGGGGACGTGGTTCGCCGCGGGGGACGCGTGCGGCGGGGTGCTGCGGGGGACGGGTGTTCGCTGCGGTGCTGCGGGGTGGTGCGGTGCTTCGGGGGTGGGCTTCAGCTCAGAAGGCGATCGCCGCGGCGGTCGTCAGGTGGGCGAGGGCGCTCGGACGCTCCGGCGGGCCGGTGCGGCCGCGCCGCTGCGCGCGGAAGTCGGAGGGCGAGACGCCGTGGTGGCGGCGGAACGCCTTGGCGAACTGGGCCGGCTGGCGGTAGCCGACGCGGTAGGCGACCTCCCGGACGGTGAGGCCACGGCCGGAGAGCAGCTCGGCGGCCTTCTCCATGCGCACCTGCGTGAGGTGGTCGCGGAAGGTCGTCTGGCCGATCTCGGAGTACGCACGCTGGAGCTGGCGGCGCGACGAGGCGACACGGCGGGCGATGTCGTCGAGCGACAGCTCAGAGGCGTACTCGGTCTCGACGAGGGCGACGGCATCCTCGAAGAGCGAGGTGCGGTGCCGGATGGTGCTGGGGCGCTGGACTGGCATCTTGTTCTCTGTTACGCAGCCCGGGAGGGCGAGGATGAGTCGGTTGTCGCAAGGGCGCCATCCTGGCGCGCCGCAACTCTCCACCCGTTATCCCCGGATCCAGCGTCCGCGGACGGGCCGGGAGGTTCGTGGTGAACTTGACGTCAGGCCTCCGGCCCCAGAACGCGAAACGGCCGCCCGAAGGCGGCCGTCGCGAAGACTGGGGCGGAGGACCCGCTCAGTGGCCGGTGTCTTCCGGCTCCTCCCACGGAACCAGATCGACCGGCTCGTGCGCGTGGTGCTCGAGCGGGAGGTGGCGGTACTCGTGGACCGCGTCGCGGATCCACACGAAGAGGACCCAGACGGTGAGCACGATGCCGGTGACCAGGATGATCGGGCTGATCGTGATGCCGAGCAGGGAGAGCGTGACGCCGATCGTGAGGAGCAGCGGCTGGGCGCTTCCGGGCGGGAGGTGGATCTCCTCACCGGCGGGCGGGACGGGGCGTTCGAGCGGGCTCATCAGAGGTTGTAGAGCCAGGCCGCGACCCACGACATCCCGAACATGAAGAGGATGACGGCGGTCGAGATCATCGCCGTGCGGAGGTTCTTTCGTGCGAGCTTTCGGTCCATAAGCGGAGGTGGGGGATCGTACTGCGGATCGCTACAGGCGCGCGTCCAGGACCATCGTCCCGAAGAGCAGCGCCAGGTACAGGAGGGAGTAGAGGTAGAGCCGCAGCGCGTGCTTGCGGTCCTTCTTGCGCTGCAGCTGCACCGCCATCCCGATCAGGATCGCGTTGAGGACGAGCGAGCCCGCCAGGTACACGACGCCGAAGGCGTGCGTGCTGAACAGCAGCTGCGTGACGGCGTACAGCAGGACGCTGTAGAGGAGGATCTGCTTGCGCGTCTCGTCCTCGCCGCGGACCACCGGCAGCATCGGCACGCCGACCCGCGCGTACTCGTCCTTCATCATCAGCGACAGCGCCCAGAAGTGCGGCGGCGTCCAGAAGAAGACGATGGCGAACAGGTAGAGCGCGGTGCCGTTGAGCGAGCCCGTCGTCGCGGCCCAGGCCACGAGTGGGGGGATCGCGCCGGCGGCGCCGCCGATCACGATGTTCTGCGGCGTGCGCCGCTTGAGCCACATCGTGTAGACGAAGACGTAGCCGAGGAAGCCGCTGAACGACAGGGCGGCGGCCAGCGGGTTCGCGCCGATCCACAGGACCCCGATCGCCAGCGCGGCGAGCACGATCCCGAAGGCGAGCGCGTGCCCGGGGGCGACGCGCCCGCTCGGCACGGGACGGTCGGCCGTCCGCGGCATCTGGATGTCGATGTCGCGGTCGTACCAGTGGTTCACCGCGCCGGCACCGCTCGCCGAGAGCGACCCGCCGAGCAGCGTGACGAGCACGAGCCCGACGGACGGATCGCCGGCGACGTACATCGTCGTGACGGTCGTCGTCAGCAGCAGCAGCTGGACCTTGAACTTGCACAGGTCCGCGTAGTCGCGGACGACCTGCCGCACGCCGGGGCGTGCGGCGACAACGGACGTCGTGGCCGGCATGCGAGGTGACCCTACCGTGCGGCCCTAGCCGCCGGTGACCGTGTGCTCCGGCGCGACCTCGCCGCGCTGGTCCACCGGCCGGGTCTGACGCTCGACCTGGCGCCGGATGTCCTTCATCGGCTCGACCGAGCGGATGCGCGGCACGGAGTCGAAGTTGTTGACCGGCGGGGGCGAGGTCGTGAACCACTCGAGCGTGTTGCCCTTCCACGGGTCCGGACCGGCGATCGCGCCCGTCTTCAGCGAGCGGGCGATGTTGATGATCGTGATCAGGATGCCGAGGCCGAAGACGAACGCGCCGATGGTCGACAGGAGGTTCATCCAGGCCAGGCCGTTCATGTCCGGGTACTCGTAGATCCGTCGCGGCATGCCCTCGAGGCCGATGGCGTGCTGGATCGCGAAGGTCATGTTGAACCCGATGAACATGACGATGAAGGACACGATGCCCATGCCCTCGTGCATCTTGCGGCCCGTCATCTTCGGGAACCAGTAGTAGATCCCGGCGAAGATCGAGAAGATCGCGCCGCCGACCAGCGTGTAGTGGAAGTGCGCGACGACGAAGTACGTGTCGTGCAGCTGCCAGTCGATCGGGAACGTCGCGAGCGTGATGCCCGTGATGCCGCCCATGAGGAAGACCGAGAGGAAGCCGACCGCGAACAGCAGCGGCGTCTTGAACTCGACGGTCCCTCGCCAGAGGGTGGCGATCCAGTTGAACATCTTGATGCCCGTCGGGATGCCGATCAGGAAGGAGCTCAGCATGAAGAAGACGAGCACGACGGCCGGGCTCGGCGTCGTGAACATGTGGTGGGCCCACACGATCAGCGACAGGAACGCGATGACCGCCGTCGCCGCCGCGACCGCCTTGTAGCCGAAGATCGGCTTGCGGGCGAACACGGGGAGGACCTCGGAGATGATCCCGAAGCCCGGCAGGATCATGATGTAGACCTCGGGATGGCCGAAGAACCAGAAGAGGTGCTGGTACAGCAGCGGGTCGCCGCCGTTGGCCGCGTCGAAGAAGTGCGTCCCGAAGTGCCGGTCGGTCAGCAGCATCGTCACGCCGGCCGCGATGACCGGGAGCGCGAGGATCAGCAGGACCGCGTAGATGAGGATCGTCCAGCCGAAGAGCGGCAGACGGCCCCAGCCCATGCCCGGCGCCCGCATGTTCGCGAGCGTGCAGTAGAAGTTCACCGCGCCCACGAGCGACGACAGGCCCGTGAGGTGGATGAGGAAGATCCACGCGTCGGTGCCGCCCGAGATCGAGAACGCCTCGTTCGACAGCGGCGGGTACATCGTCCAGCCGGCCTCCGGCGGCGTCCAGAACATGGACGCGTAGAAGACGATGCCACCGGCGAGCAGCAGCCAGTAGGACAGCGCGTTCAGCTTCGGGAACGCCATGTCCCGGGCGCCGATCATCAGCGGGATGAAGTAGTTGCCGAACCCGGCCATGATCGGCACGACGAACAGGAAGACCATCGTCGTCCCGTGCATCGTGAAGAGCTGGTTGTACGTCTCCGGCGTCAGCAGGGTGTTGTCCGGCGTCCCCAGCTGGAGGCGGATCAGCAGAGCCTCGACGCCGCCCAGGATGAAGAAGACGAACGTCGTGACCAGGTACATGATCCCGATCCGCTTGTGGTCCGTGGTGAGGACCCAGGAGCGCCAGCCGGTGGGCTCGCGCTCGATGCGGTGGGCGGTGATCTGGGGGACCGGCGCGATGCCGGTCGTGGGGGCTGCGGTGGTTGCGGCCATGAAGGTTCTAGCTCTCAGACACTTTCCGGCGGGCGCCTACTGCTCGCCCTCGATCTGCTGACGCTTCTGCGCGGCAGCCGCGTTGCCGGCCTTGATCTCGGCCTTGCGGCGCTCGATGTACGCCGTGTACTCGTCCGGCGTGACCGCCTTGACGTGGGCGATCATGTTGGCGTGGTTGCGGCCGCAGAGCTCTGCGCACTGGCCGCGGAAGGTCGTGTCGGCCAGCTTGCCGGGGACCTTGAACCACGTGTAGTTCGTGTGGCCCGGGATCGCGTCGAACTTGCCGCCGAGCTTCGGGATCCACCAGGAGTGCGCGACGTCCTGCGCCTTGATCTCGAGCGTGACCGTGGTGTCCGTGGGGACGACCATCGTCTCGTAGTCGAAGGCGTTGTCCTGGTTGTTCTCCGGGGTGTCGTCCGGATACGTGTACCGCCAGACGTACTGCTGGCCGTTGACCTGGACCCGGAGCGAGCGCCCGTTCTTCGGGAACGCGCTGTTGTCGGGCGTGTCGGTCTCGCCCGGCGTCGGCTGCTCGGGCAGCTGCAGGCCCGCCGTCTGGTCCGTCGAGGGCGCGTTGCGGATGTCCCCGAGCTGGATGAACGTGACGATCGCGATGATCACGAGGATCACCGCCGCGCCGACGGTCCAGCCGATCTCCAGCCGCGTGTTGCCGCGGATCTGGGCCGGGACGGCGCCCTTGCGCGCCCGGTACTTGACCAGCGCGTAGATCAGCGCACCCTCGACCGCCGCGAAGACGATGCAGCTGAGGATGAACAGGATCCAGTACAGGCTGTTGATGGAGTCGGCGTTCGGCGATCCCCCGTTCTCGGGAGACAGGAAGTCGGCCGACGCGACCGGCGTGAGGATGAGCGTGCCGATGGCGCCGAGGATCAGCGCGGGCAGGAGAAGACGAACGGAGCGCAAAGCGGCGGGAATCATAGTCGCGGGACGGTCGGAGAGGACGCCACGTCGCATCAGCGACCCGTGAACCGGGGGTCGCGCTTCTCGACGAACGCCATCACGCCCTCCATGAAATCGGCAGATGCGGCGCGTTCCTGCTGGATGTCCGCTTCCAACGCCAGCTGATCGTCCATCCCCTGGAAGAGCCAGCGGTTGAGCTGCCGCTTCGTGCCGGCGAACGATCCCGTGGGGCCGCTGGCGAAGCGCGTCGCGAGCCCTTCGAGCTCGTCGCGGAAGCTCTCGTCGGCGACGACCTTGTTGACGAGGTTCCAGTCGTAGGCCTGGCGCGCCGGGACCTTCTCGCCCAGCAGCGCCATCTCCGCCGCGCGCGTGAAACCGGCACGTGCGGGGACGAACAGCGACGAGCCGCCGTCCGGCACGAGGCCGATGTTGACGAAGGCGAGCAGGAGGTAGGCGGACTCCGCGGCGAGGACCAGGTCGCACGCCAGGGCGAGCGAGCAGCCGATCCCCACGGCGGGGCCGTTGACGCCGGCGATCACGGGCTTGGGCATGCGGCGGATCGTGGTGATGATCGGGTGGTAGACCTGGGTCAGCCGGGTGTGGACGTCGGGGTGCCCGGCCGGCGTGGGCTCGAAGCCCGCCTTCAGGTCGGCGCCGCTGGAGAAGGCGCGTCCGGAGCCGGTGATGACGACGGCACGGACCTCGTCGTCGGCGGCGACCTCGAGGACGGCCTTGTTGAGGTCCTCGCCGAGCTGGGTGTTCCAGGCGTTCAGCGCGTCCGGGCGGTTGAGCTCGATCCAGGCCGCACCGTCGCGGCGCGTGAGGTTCACGGCGTCGTACATGTCACGATCCTTCCATGACCCGGCCTGTCGTCGGCATCTGCACCTACCTGGAGTCCGTCCGGTGGGGCGTCTGGGAGGACCGCGCGGCGCTCGTGCCGGCCGGCTACCTGGGCGCCGTCCAGCGCGCGGGCGGCATCGCGGTGCTGCTCCCGCCGGACCCCGCGGCGATCGAGGATCCCGACCCGGTGCTCGACCCGCTGGACGCGCTCCTGCTGGCCGGGGGCGTGGACGTCGGGCCGTCGACCTACGGCGCGTCGCCTCACCCGGCCACCGATCCGCCGAACGAGCTGCGGGACGCCTTCGAGCTGGCGCTCGCGCGGCGGGCGCTGGAGCGCGAGATCCCGATGCTGGGCGTCTGCCGCGGCATGCAGGTGATGAACGTCGCGGCGGGCGGGACGCTGCTCCAGCACGTGCCGGACGTCGTCGGGCACGACCGCCACCGCGAGACGCTCGGGACGTTCGCCGACCATCCCGTGCGGCTCGAGCCGGGCTCGCTGGCCGCGCGGGCGGCGGGGGAGGAGGTCCACGTGACCAAGTCCCACCACCACCAGGCGGTCGACGCGGTCGCCGAGGGCTTCGTGGTGACCGGGTGGTCGGAGGGCGACGAGCTGACCGAGGCGATCGAGCGGCCCGGCGGGCCGGACGGCTTCGCGCTCGGCGTCCAGTGGCATCCCGAGGCGGACGAGACGAGCCGCCTGATCGCGGCGCTCGTCGAGCATGCCCGGGCCGCCCGCCGCTGACGCCGGCGAGTACCCCTTCGGCCGTGCCGCCGGCTCGTTCTTCCTCGCGGGCGGGGAGGCGCTCCTCCACGAACCTCCCAGCCGCCCGCCGCTCCTGGCCTACGGCGCGAACGCGTCGCCCGAGCGGCTCGCGGCCAAGCTCCCCGGCGTCCCGGTCGCGGCGCTGGCGGCGCAGCTGCGTGGCTGGAGCGTCGTCCACTCCGCGCACGTGTCGCCCTACGGCGCCGTCCCCGCCACGCTGCTCGAGGCGCCGGGCGAGCGCGCCGCGGTCCACGTCCTCGTCGTGGATCCGGTTGGGTTCGAACCGCTCGACGCGACCGAGCCCAACTACGTCCGCCGCCGTCTGGAGGGGGTTGACCTCGACGCCGACCGGCTCGGCCGCATCCCCGTCGCGGAGGCGTACATCTCCCGTTGGGGCCCGCTGATCGTGAACGGAGGACCCGTGCCGCTGGGGGCGCTGTCGCAGGCGGCGTTGGTGGCGCACGTCCGGGATGGCGTCTGAGCCGTCACTAGCATTGCGCGCGTGTCCTCCGTCGAGCGCGACCCCGATCTCGTCGAGGACGACGACGCGCTCGACGAGGAGATGCCGCGGCTGCGCGTCACGCGCCGCGTGCTCGTGCTGGGGGTCCTCTTCGTCGTCGTCACGCTCGCGTTCCTGTACTTCGTGCTGCCGCAGATCGCGGGCCTGGAGGACACGTGGGAGCGGATCGAGCACGGCGACCCGCTGTGGTTCGCGGTCGCCCTCGTCTTCACGATCCTCTCGTTCGGCGGCTACGTCGCGCTCTTCCAGTACGTCTACGTGAGCGCCGGCTCGCGGGTCGACCTGCGGGCCAGCTACCAGATCACGATGGCCTCGCTGGCCGCCACGCGCGTCTTCGCGGCGGGCGGGGCGGGCGGGATCGCGCTCACCGCGTGGGCGCTGCGCCGCTCGGGCATGGGCGCGCGGCGCGTCGCGGACACGACGATCGTCTTCCTGTCGCTGACCTACATCGTCTACGCGGCGGCGCTCGTGATCGGCGGCTTCGGCCTCTACTTCGGCCTGCTGCCGGGGCCGGGGCCGATCGGCGTGACGCTGATCCCGGCGCTGTTCGGCCTCTTCGCCTTCGCGGTCTTCCTCCTGCTCGCGCTCGTGCCGACCGACGTCGAGCGCCGGGTCCGCGGCTGGGCGCAGCACCATCACACGCGCCCGCGGGTCGTGCGCGTGCTCGAGCGGCTGGCCGCCGTCCCCGCGACGGTCGGCGTGGGCGTGCGCGAGACGATCGACCACCTGCGCGACCGCAACCCGTCGCTGCTGGGCTCGATCGCCTACTGGGGCTTCAACATCGGCGTGCTGTGGGCGTGCTTCCACGCCTTCGGCGAGTCGCCCGGCTGGGCGGTCATCGTCATGGGCTACTTCGTCGGCATGATCGCCAACCTGCTCCCGCTGCCGGGTGGCGTCGGAGGGGTCGACGGTGGGATGATCGGCGCGTTCGCCGCGTTCGGCGTGGACATCGGCCTCGCCACGGTGGCGGTGCTGGCGTACCGCGGGTTCGCCTTCTGGCTGCCGACGATCCCGGGCGCGATCGCGTACTTCCAGCTGCGCAAGACCGTCAGAGGATGGCGGTCGGAACGGGCCCCTCAGGCCGCCGCGGAGCCCCATCCACCCGTACTACACTAAATGAAGTGACCAGCGAGCGCATCGAGAACGTCATCATCATCGGGTCGGGGCCGGCTGGGTACACCGCCGCGCTCTACACGGCCCGCGCCAACCTCGAGCCCCTCGTCATCGAGGGCTGGATGTGGGGCGGCCTGCTCCAGCAGACCACCGAGGTCGAGAACTTCCCCGGCTTCCGCGACGGGATCATGGGCCCCGAGCTCATGACCACCATGCGCGCGCAGGCCGAGCGGTTCGGCACCCGCTTCATCACCGACCAGGCGTCGAGCGTGAAGCTCGCCGACGAGCCGGGCGGGATCCACGAGGTGCACGTCGGCGACGACGTCCACAAGGCCCGCACCGTGATCCTCTCGATGGGTGCCGAGCACAAGAAGCTCGAGGTCCGCGGCGAGGAGGAGCTCTCCGGCCGCGGCGTCTCGTACTGCGCGACCTGCGACGCGGCGTTCTTCAAGGACCGCTCGACGATCATCGTCGGCGGCGGCGACTCCGCGATGGAGGAGGCGATCTTCCTCGCCAAGTTCGCGGCGAAGGTGACGATCGTGCACCGCCGCAGCGACTTCCGCGCGTCGAAGATCATGCTCGAGCGCGCGCAGTCGGTCCCGAACATCGAGTGGAAGACGCCGTACGTGGTGGACGAGTTCCACCCGGCCGAGACCGGCTCGCTGGGCCACGCGACGATCAAGCACATGGACACGGGCGAGATCGAGGAGCTGCCGATGGACGGCGCCTTCGTCGCGATCGGCCACGAGCCGCAGAGCTCGATCGTCCGCGGGATCGTCGACACGGACGACGAGGGCTACGTCATCGTCCAGGGCCGCTCGACCAGGACGAACAAGCCGGGCGTCTTCGCCGCGGGCGACCTCGTCGACCACACGTACCGCCAGGCGATCACGGCCGCCGGCTCCGGCTGCTCCGCCGCCCTGGACGCCGAGTGGTACCTGCGCGACACGCCCGAGATCCCCACGCCGGCCGGCATGCCGGAGGGCGATCTCGCTGAGGCGCAGTGGACGTCGTCGGCTGAGTAGCGGCACCCCGCTGTCGCGTCGCACCGTCGCCCTGCTGGCCCTCGTGGCCGGGGCGGCGGTCGCGAACATCTACTACGTCCAGCCGCTCCTGAACTCCGTCGGGGCGGCGTTCGGCGTGTCCGAGGCCGTCGCCGGCCTCCTGGTGACGTGCGCGCAGATCGGCTACGTCGCCGGGCTCGCGCTGCTCGTCCCGCTGGGCGACCTGGTGGAGCGGCGGGCGCTGATCGTGCGGATGCTGCTGCTCGCGGCGGTCGCGTCTGGCGTGTGCGCGGCGGCGCCGGCGCTCCCGGTGCTCGGCGTCGCGCTGGTGGCCCTGGGCGTGCTCTCGGTCGTCGCGCAGGTCGTGGTCGCGCTGGCGTCGACGCTCGCCGCCGACGAGGAGCGCGGCCAGGTGGTCGGGACCGTGATGAGCGGGCTGCTCGGCGGGATCCTGCTCGCGCGGACGGTGAGCGGGCTGATCGCCGAGGTCGGCGGCTGGCGCGCGGTCTTCGCCGTCGCGGCGGTCGGGCTGGTGGCGTTGGCGCTCGTCTTGCGGCGGGCGCTGCCGGTGGTGCCGCGGACGTCCGCGCTCCCGTACCCGGCGCTGCTGCGGTCGATCGTCGGGCTGGTACGCGAGGAGCCGGTGCTGCGCCAGCGGATGGCGATCGTCGCCTGCAACATGGCGGCGTTCTCGATGCTGTGGACGGCGATCGCGTTCCTCCTGCACGACGAGCCGTACGGCTACTCGGAGGGCGTGATCGGGCTCTTCGGCCTGGTCGGCGTCGCGGGCGTGGCGATCGCGCCGGTGGCGGGGCGGCTCGCGGACCGCGGCCACTCGCGCGCGGTGATGACGGCGCTGCTCGTGCTGCTCCCGCTCTCGTGGGGGCTCAACGCGCTCGGCGGCACGTCGCTCGTGGCGCTGCTGGCCGGCATCGTCCTGCTCGACCTGGCGCTCACGGGTGCGCAGATCACGAACCAGAGCGCGATCTACGCGCTGCGCGCGGACGCGCGGTCGCGGCTCACGACCGCGTACATGACGAGCTCGTTCGCCGGCGGCGTCTGCGGCTCGATCGCGGCGTCCGTCGTCCAGGACGCGTACGGGTGGGGCGCCACCTGCGCGGTCGGCGCGGGGCTCGGGATCGCGGCGCTGGCGGTGTGGACGGTCACCGAGCCGCGGCTCGCGCGGACGCCCGTGGTGGACGCCCGCGACGTGCGCGTCGAGGTCTAGACCGTGGTCACCGGGCCGCAGGCGAGGACGTCGCTGACGAGGCCCTGTGCTCGCTCGGGGAGCCAGCGCTCGCTGTCGACGAGGTGCTGTCCGAGCTCCTCGATCTGCTCCACCGCGCCGCGCGCGGCGTCGTCGGCGCCCAGGTCCTCCGTGAAGAAGAGCGTGTCGGCGGCCTCACGGATGGTCTCCTGCTCTGCGGGCAGGAGCTTCGTGGGACCCACCTCGCGCAGGGTCGTCATGACTCGCCCGTAGGCCTGGCTGCGTTCTGTCTTGGTCATCGTCGTTCCACCTCCGGTCGGTGCGTGACTGGCGACCCAGTCCCGTCAGTGTGACGGGTACTCCGGTCGTCGTCCGCTCGGCCTGGTTCTTGAGTCGTCTGTTACGTGAAGTCGATGGTCGTCTCGCGCTCCTCGAGGCCGCGCAGGAGCGTCAGCGTCAGGGAGGCGGGGAGCTGCAGGGCGTCGAGCGCGTCCTGCACGGTGTCCAGACCGGTGATCGGCCTGTCGTTCATCGCTACGAGAAGATCTCCGCGCTCGATCCCGGCGCGGGCGGCGGGCCCGTCGTCGTGGACGGCGCGGACGAGGAGGCCCTCGCGGTCGGGCAGGCCGACGGCGCGGCGCATCCTACGGGCGACGTGCGGCGGCGCGATCGCGACGCC
>DATMVO010000265.1:0-10758 GCA_035563115.1 Solirubrobacteraceae bacterium | reverse complement strand
GACGTGACCGGGGTCGCGCCGTCCTTCGGCCCCGGCGTCACGGGCGTCACCGGCGCCGGCCCCGCGGCCGGCCGCGCGGGCTCCCACGCCACGTCGGCCCAGTCCGGGGAGTGCGCGCCGGGGCGGGCGATCGTGCGGATGTTCTGGATCGAGCTGCAGTCCGCGCTCGGCCGCGTCGCGTCGGGGACGATCGCGATGCCGTCGGTCTCCGCGAACGCGATCGTGCGGTCGTCCGGGCCGAACGCCGGGTCGACGTACCCGCCGCTCCGCGCGGGCGTGAAGACGCACGCGTACGAGAGCCAGCCGGTGCCGCCGCCCAGCAAGTCGCCGCCGACCTCGCCGGTCATCACGCTGCGGCGGTCCTCGGTCACCCACGCCGCGCGCTTGCGGTCGCCGGAGACGGCGAGGTCGGCCATCGAGGTGGTGCCGTCGTTGAAGAACGTCCGCTCCGCCTGGCCGATCTGCCGGACCTGGACGTCGGCGTACGCCGGCCCGGCGCTCACGAGCGTCGTGTCCGTGAGGAACTGGGCGCCGTTGACCATCGACCACGTGCCGATCAGCGACGCGCCGGTCGCGATGTCGACCACACCGGACGCCTGCGACGTCCCACAGCCCGCCTCGCACGAGCCGCCGACCTTCGAGAAGGCGATCTTCCGGCCGTCGGGCGAGACGTCGAGGTCGAGCGGCGCAGGCAGCGCGGCGTGCTCGAGCGGCGGCGCCTCCAGTGTGCCGAGCGCGTCGCCCTGCTGCGTGAGGTGCTCCAGCCGGCCGACGCGCGACGCCCACAGCGTCCCGTCCGGCGCCCACGCGACCGAGGCGTACGACCCGGCGGCCGTGACGGCGCGCTGGCCGGAGCCGTCAGGCTTGATGACGTGGACGTCGCCGTCCTGGATGAACGCGATGGTCCCCTCGCCGGCGGACGCGGCGGCGGGGAGGGCGAGGGAGCAGAGGCCGGCGGCGAGCGCCGCGGCGCGGACGGCGCGGCGGCGGGCCGGGGACAGGGTCGAGGTCATGGCGGCGATGCTGGCCGCCTCGCGCCTCCCCGGCACCGGGCGCGCACCCCGGAATGTTCCCCCGACCTTCGCCCCAGGGTCCCCAGGTCAGCCCGCCCGCGTCCGCCGCCCGTTCAGCAGCGCGTTGGCGCCGGTGATGAGGTTGGTGAGCGCGAAGCCCATGAACACGGGCGACAGCTCGCCCGACAGCGCGTAGTCGAGCAGCGTGAGCAGCACGCCCCCGAGCCCCACGCCGAACGTCGCCAGGCCCGCCGGTCCCTCCCACCCGGACACCGCCAGCCACAGCAGCAGCCCGGCGGTGACGAGCGCGAACACGACCGCCGCGATGACCGGCCAGGCCCTCCGCGGCGGCCGGTACGAGCCGACGTCCCGGAACGTCCCCGACTCCGTGATCGTCTGCGTCCGGTCGTCGTACTTCAGCCGCAGGAAGCGGTGCCGCCCGGCGGGGTCGCCCGGCTCCTCGCCCAGGTCCCACGCGTAGTAGACGCCGTAGCTGCGGGCGACCTCCCCCAGCTTCCGGCCGGCCTCGGAGCCCGGGCGCCCCTCGAACCACCCGCACCGCGCGGCCGCCGTCCCGGTCTCCAGCCGCCGCTCCTCCCAGTCGTCCTCGCGGAACCCGCTGGAGCACGCCAGTGGCCCGTCGTCGCGCCCGCACCCCGTCGCGAGGGCGAGGAGCACGCCGAGCACCAGCACGGCGCGAGGGAGCGGAGGGTTGGACACGCGCGTCCCGCACCCGCAGGCGCGTCCGTCATCCGTCCGGGCCGGTCAGGGCCGCCGGCCTGGGCGCCGACGAGGAGGGCGATGGTGGAGGACGTGACGACCCGCGTGGACGCGGCGCTCCGGCGCCACCGCGCCGTGGGGCGACTCCTCGCAGTGACTGCGACCGTGTGCTTCGGGGTCTTCGTGTGGGCCGCCGGAGCGCCGTTCTCCGACACCGATGCGGGCGTCGCGGTCTTCGTGGCCGCCTTCGTCGCCTGGCTCTTCGCCGCCGTCGGCTGGATCGTCATGACCACCAGGCGTCGCCGGTGGCGCGCGGCCATCGCGCACTCCGGGTGGACGGCCGTGACGTACACGCTCGGCAGCGCCGCGTCGGAGCACGGCTCCATGCCGATCCTGTGCGCTTGGCCGAAAGACACGCCGGACGCCGAGCCCGAGGTGTTCGCGCTCGACCTCACGCGCCGCGGCGTCCGCGCGCTCGCCGACGGCGGGCACGACCGGCTCTGGCTCGCGCGCGGACCCCGCCGCATCTCCGTCCTGGCGACGCCAGGGTTCGAGCGGCTCTTCACGGGCCGGCGGGCGCTCGACGTCTTCGACCGGGAGCGCTGGCGGCGCGCCGCCGGGCTCTGAGGCCGCGCAGGCACTACCGTCCGGAGGAGCCGCCATGACGCTCCTCGACGCCCTCCCGGACTCCGCCGAAGCCGACGCCCTCTACGAGGCGTTCACCACCTGGACGTCCGAGACGGGGCTGAGCCTCTACCCGCACCAGGAGGAGGCGGCGATCGAGCTGTTCGACGGCAACAACGTCGTGCTCGCCACGCCGACCGGCAGCGGCAAGTCCATGGTGGCGGTGGCGGCGCACTTCGCGGCGGTCGCGAACGACGAGCGCACGTACTACACGGCCCCGATCAAGGCCCTGGTGAGCGAGAAGTTCTTCCAGCTCTGCGCGACGTTCGGCGCGGAGAACGTCGGGATGCTCACCGGCGACGCGTCGGTCAACGCGGGCGCCCCGATCATCGCCTGCACCGCCGAGGTGCTCGCCAACATCGCGCTGCGCGAGGGCGCGCGGGCGGACGTCGGCCAGGTCGTGATGGACGAGTTCCACTTCTACGCCGACGGCCAGCGCGGGTGGGCGTGGCAGGTGCCGCTCCTCACCCTCCCCCAGGCGCAGTTCCTCCTCATGTCCGCGACGCTCGGCGACGTCTCCAAGATCGCCGACGACCTCACGCGCCGCACCGGCCGCGAGACCGCGATCATCGACGACGCCGAGCGCCCGATCCCGCTCACGTACCGCTACTCGACCGACCAGCTGCACGAGCTGCTCGAGGAGCTGGTGAAGACCGACCAGGCGCCGATCTACGTCGTCCACTTCACGCAGGCGTCGGCGATGGAGCGGGCGCAGTCGCTGGTCTCAGCGAAGCTCTGCACGCGCGAGGAGCGCGACGCGATCGCCGAGGCCATCGGCGGGTTCCGCTTCACGGCGGGCTTCGGGCGGACGCTGTCGCGGCTCGTGCGGAGCGGGATCGGCGTCCACCACGCCGGCATGCTCCCGCGGTACCGGCGCCTCGTCGAGCAGCTCGCGCAGACCGGCCTGCTGAAGGTGATCGCGGGCACCGACACGCTGGGCGTCGGGATCAACGTCCCGATCCGCACGGTCGTCTTCACGGGCCTGGCGAAGTTCGACGGGACGAAGTTCCGGATCCTCAAGGCGCGCGAGTTCCACCAGATCGCGGGCCGCGCGGGGCGCGCCGGGTTCGACACCGCCGGCTACGTCGTCGTGCAGGCGCCCGACCACGTGATCGAGCGCGAGAAGGCGATCGCGAAGGCCGGCGACGACCCGAAGAAGAAGCGCAAGGTCCAGGTGAAGAAGCCGCCGGAGGGGACGGTGGTGTGGACCGAGGAGACGTTCGAGCGCCTGCGCGACGCGCAGCCCGAGTCGCTCGTGTCGCGGATGCGCGTCGACCACTCGATGATCCTCAACGTGGTGTCCCAGCCGGGCGACGCGGTCGCGCACATGCGGGCGCTCATGGAGGACAACCACGAGGACGAGCGCGGCAAGGCGCGGCTGGCCGAGCAGGCTCAGGCACTGGGCGACGAGCTCGTCGCGGCGGGGGTGTTGGAGTGGCTGCCCGAGCCGGACGACGAGGGCCGGACGCTGCGGCTCGCGCTCGACCTCCAGGACAACTTCGCGCTCAACCAGCCGCTGGCGTCGTTCGCGCTGGTCGCGCTCGACCTGCTCGACCCGGAGTCCGAGACGTACGCGCTCGACCTGCTGAGCGTGATCGAGGCGATCGTCGACGACCCGTGGCCGGTGCTCATGTCGCAGACGAACAAGGCCAAGGGCGAGGCCGTCGCCGCGATGAAGGCGGAGGGGATCGAGTACGACGAGCGGATGGAGCTGCTCGAGGAGGTCACGTACCCCAAGCCGCTGGCCGAGGAGCTGACGCAGGCGTTCTCCTTGTATCGCGAGACCCACCCGTGGGTGCGCGAGAGCGACCTGTCCCCCAAGTCGGTCGTGCGCGACATGTACGAGAACGGCCAGACGTTCACCGAGTTCGTCGCCTGGTACGGCCTCGCGCGCTCGGAGGGGCTGCTGCTGCGGTACCTGTCGAACGTCTTCCGGGCGCTGCGCCAGACGGTGCCGGACGCGCTGCGGACCGAGGAGCTGGACGACATCGTCGACTGGCTCGGCGAGACCGTGCGGCAGACCGACTCGTCGCTGCTGGACGAGTGGGAGGCGCTGACCGATCCGGACGCCGTGACCCGCGCGGCCGCGGCCGCCGAATCCGGTGCCCCGCCGCCTCCGCCGCGCCCGATCACCGGCAACGCGCGGGCGTTCATGGTGATGGTGCGCAACGCGATGTTCCAGCGCGTGCGGCTCGCGTCGCGCGACGCGTGGCGCGACCTCTCCGAGCTCGACGCCGCCGCGGCCGCCCTCACCGACCCGCCGGTCCGGCCCACCATGCACGCCTCCGACTGGGAGGAGGCGCTCGGCGCCTACTGGGACGAGTACGACGAGATCGGCACCGGCCCCGCCGCCCGCTCCCCCTCGCTGCTGCTCATCGACCGGGACGCGGACCCCCGCGTCTGGCGCGTCCGCCAGATCATCGACGACCCCGACGGCAACCACGACTTCGCCATCGTCGCCACCGTCGACCTCGACGCCTCCGACGCCGCCGGCGAGCCCGTCGTCCGCATCGACTCCTTCGTTCAGGCCGGCCTCTCCGCCTGACGTGCCCTACCGCCCGCTACGCGCGGCGCGTCAGAACTTGATGTCGCGCATCTTCGCGCGCTCACGTCGAGCGAGCTCGCGCGACGCGCGGGACGCGGCGAGGTGCTCACGCACGGTCGTGGCCGGCGCCTTGCGCTCGGACCAGCCGGTCACCGCCGACTTCGCACTGACCGGCTTCGCTGCGGGTGTCCGGTGCTTGGCCACGGCTCCAGATTGCCCCTCGTGTGCGCTTCGATCCCCGGATACCGCCTCCGGGATGCGCTCGTCGAGCTTGCGCTGCGCGTCCTCCAGCATCGCGCGCACGAGCACGAGCACCCCGAGGAAGATCACCGCGAAGATGGACGCGGACCGCTCGGCGATCAGCAGCTCTCCGACCCGAGTGCGACGCCGGGAAGCGGATCCGGCGCGGCCGCTCGCGTCGCCAGGACCACCGAGACCGCGAGGATGGTCACGACGAGGAGCGTGTAGACGATCCGCCGCCGTCGCGACTTGCTCGCCAGTGCTGGATCGCTTCCGGACACCACACGAGGCCATGGATCGCGTCGGACGTCTCGCCCAGCGGCGGCACGGCGCGGATCACGCGGTGCCCGGCGGGCGGCCGACGGTGAGGGCGTCGCGGAGGGGTGGGGCGAGGGAGGCGGCGAGCTGGGGGTCGGCAAGGGCGCCGACGGCGTCGAGGGTCTTGGAGAAGAAGCAGCGGGCGGCGGCGGCGAGGATGAAGTCGAGGATCTCGCGGTCGGTGAGGCCGAGCGCCCGGAGGCGGTCGAGGTGCTCGGGCGCGAGCGTGGTGGCGTCGCGAGCGACGAGCGCGGCGAGCTCCATCACCGGTGCTCAGGCGGGTGCGGCGGCGGAGCCCAGGTCGACCGGCTCGCCGATCGGGAGCCAGCGGATCGTGTCGCGGATGGCCTGCGGCGCGGACGCGAGCTCGGCCTCGACGGCGGCGCGGTTCTCGCGGAAGTGCTTCCAGCCCTCGTAGTGGATCGGGACCGCGACGCGGGGCGTGAGGAGGCCGAGGAGCTCGACCATCTCGGACGCGGTGAGCGTGTAGCGGAGCGGGCCGGAGATCGGGAAGCGGACGCCGCCCAGGTGGACGATCGCGGTGTCGACGTCGATCCGCGCCGCGACCTCGCGGACGCCGTCGTAGAGGACGGTGTCGCCGGAGATCCACAGCTGACCTCCCGACGAGCCCTCCAGCGCGAGCGCGAACCCGACGACCTCGCCGACGATCGGGTGGCTGAGCGGCGGGCCGTGCCGGCAGGGCGTGGCGGTCACGGTCAGGCGCGGCTTGCCCTCGGCCTCCAGCACCGTCGTGTCCCACGGCGCGAGCCCGCGCACGCCGGTCAGCCCGTCCTTCGCCGTCAGCCGCTTCGCCCCCGGCACCGTCGTCACCACCACGCCCGCGGACGGCAGCAGCTTCCGCCCCGCCGCGTCCAGGTTGTCCTCGTGATGGTCGTGCGAGAGGAGCACCGCGTCGATCGGCCCGACCGCGTCCGCCGCGATCGCCGGCCCGGCGAGCTTCTCCGACCCCGTGCCCCAGCCGAACCGGTACGTCCCGCCGGCCGGGTCGAACGTCGGGTCGGTCAGCAGGCGCCAGCCGCCCAGCTCGATCAGGGCGGTCGGCCCGCCGACGTGGGTGATGCGGACGCTCACGCCTCGTGGACCGGCGGGGCGCCGCCGAGCGCCTGCTTGACTCGTGCCACCGCGCGCGCGCTGACGCGCGGCTCGACGTCCGTGCCCGCCTCACGCGCGGTCGAGGCCGCCAGCTCCTGCTGCCACGCCGGCCATCCGCTGACGCGAGCAGCTGCCCGGTCGGCCTGCAGCCACAGCGCTTCGCGCTCTTCGTGCGTCACGTCGCTCTCTCCTTCGAACGTGGGTGTAGGTCAGGAAGCCGCTTCCGGAGTGCGGTCAAGTCGAAGTCCTCGCGTGCGCGATACGCCACGACCTCCAGCTCGCCGGCGCGTTTGGTCGACGCGCCGAGGCGTGGCTCGGCAACGGGAGGCGAGAAGTCACGCACGATGATTGTGCCGTCCTCGTCCTTGCGCTTGATGCCCGCGAACAGCTCATCGAACCGCCGGGGTGCGACGCCGATGAACGGCTCGAACACCACTTTCCCTGTCGACCGTTTCTCCGGCGGTTCGGCAGGAGCGACGACAATCGCGTCCTCGTGAAGCTTGTGCGCTTGGCTCTTCGCGTACGGAGCGATGTAGACGACGCGGCGGATGCCGGTCGTGATGATGTGCCGAGCGCAGTTGTGGCAAGGGAACGTGTCGGTCAGCACCGTTGCGCCATTCAAGCCCACGCCGAGCCGAGCCGCCGTCGTGATGGCCGCCATCTCCGCGTGGACCGCCCGACCGAACTCGGTGATGTCGCCAAGCCTGGACCCAAGGATGGCCGTCGTCAAGGCCTCTGGATCATCGGCAGCGTCCGCCTTCAGGAAGTCGCGCAGCCGCCCGAGGACGTCCGAGGCGATCTCGCTCTGCACGACGTTGTTCGTGTCCTCGTCGCGCCGCATCTCACGGCCATCGTTGTGCGGATCCGCGATCACGTCGGCATCGTCCATCCAGTACTGGCCGCCGAAGGCTCGCGGGACTTCGTTGCATCCCACCGCCAGGAGATCGCCTTCCGAGTTCACGATCGCCGCGCCGACCTGTCGCCCTGGTTCTGCAGACCGACGAGCCGCCCGGTCCGCCTGCGCCATGCCGGCCTCATCCTTGGTGGGCGTCATCAGCGGGTCGCCGAAGAGCACACGGAGACTGCGCTCCAGCTGCTCGTCCAGGCGACCGGTATGGGTCTCCACGAAGAAGTCGGCCTGATGGAACGTCCCTCGGACGTTCTGACCTCCTTCACCGCTCTCCTTCTCGTCGCGTTCGATCAGGTCCCGGTCGATCGACAGCGCGTACTTCCGCTCGTCACGCGTCCCGTACGACTCCTCGAGCTTCTCGACGAGGTACTCCCGCCGGTTGCGGCGCGGTGAGTATGCGCCGATCACGACGAAACGGCTGCCGTAGACGGCGCGGAGCCGCTCGATCTCAGCCGGGCGTTTCAGCGAGCGCAGGATGAAGGCGTGCCGGTCGAGCGGTTTCCCGGACTGGTCGCCGTTGGTGTCGTCGCGGATCTGACTGATTCGCAGCATCGCCAGCTGCGCGAGGGCGTCGTGTGCCTTCCAGCCCTGGCAGAGATCACGTCCCGCGTCCATGCGCGCACGGAGACGGAGATCCTCCTGCTCCGGCGACAAGTCTCGTCCGTCGTCCCACTCGATCGTCCGCAGCAGATCGCTGACGCCGATCTGCGACACCTCGTAGGCGAAGATGTCGGTGAGCAGCGAACCGCACCGCTTGGCGACGAACGGCAGATCGGTCCCGATCGCCCCCACCAGCCCGATGACCAGCTCGGTGCGTGACAGGTCGGGTACCGGTTCAGCCATCGGCGGTGGCGAGCCGGACGAGCATGGCGGGACCGTATACCTGTAGCCGGACGGACATGAACGCCGATGTTCATGTACGCGGACTGGGGCGCGTGGGTACGGTCGAGGGCATGACGACGAAGGGCGAGTTCACGGCGGCGGAGTGGGAGCGGCTCGGGCGGGCGCCGCTGGTGGCGGGCCTGGCGGTGTCGTTCGCCGACCCGAGCGGGCCGCTGGACACGGTGAAGGAGTCGGCCGCCGCGCTGCGCACCCTGGCCGAGGCCGCGCAGCCGAACGCCGACACCGACCATGGGCCGTTCGTGCGCGCGCTCGCGCAGGACGTCGTCGGCAAGGGCCAGAACCCGCTCGGCGACTTCCGCCCCAGCCGCCGTGGCGGCCTCGACGAGTGCCTGGACGAGCTGCGGCACGCGGCGCGGCTGCTCGACCGCGTCACGACCGAGGAGCACGCCGCGTACATCGCCTGGGTCCGCACCGCCGCGCAGCGGGTGGCGCTCGCCGCGCGCGAGGGCGGGTTCCTGGGCATCGGCGGCCAGCAGGTCTCCGAGCGCGAGCAGGAGATGCTGGAGAAGCTCGGCCAGATCTTCGGTGTGCGCCCGGGCGGCGCGGCGGCCCCGCAGCCGGTGCCGACGCCTGTGCCCGAGGACGCCATCGCGCCGGACACCGCGCCCGAGGCGCCCGCGCCCGGCGACCCCGCTCGCTAGCCGAGCGCCCGCACCGCGTCGGTCACGAGCGCCCAGAACCGCGGCGCGTCCAGCTCCGTCGCCACGCGCGCGTTCGGCGCGTGGCCGAGCCGGCCGTGGAGGTCGGCGACGGTCGCCCCGCGCGTCCAGCGGCCCTCCAGCTCCACCGCGAGGAACGCGTCGACGGTCCGCACCACGCCCGGCTCGCACAGCAGCGCCACCGCGCACGGGTCGTGGACCGGCGGCGCCTCCATCCCGAAGACCGTCCGGTACGTGTCGCCGAAGAAGCCCAGCCACTCGGCGACGGTGCGGGCGAGCGTCGTCTCCAACGCCGCGATCTCCGCCACCACCGCGCGCGTCGCCAGCGCCTGGTGGGTGAGGTTGAGGCCGAGCATCGTGAACGGGATCCCGGTGCGCAGCACCGCGTCGATCGCCTCGGGATCGCTCAGCGCGTTGAACTCCGCGTACGGCGTGCGGTTGCCGCGGTCGGTCGAGCCGCCCATCCACACGATCTCGCGCACCTGCTCGCGCGGCACGGTGTCGAGCGCGAGCGCGACGTTCGTCAGCGGGCCGGTGGCGACGATCACGACGGGCTCCGAGGCGGCTCCGCAGA
Organism: Solirubrobacteraceae bacterium; assembly: GCA_035563115.1. Lineage (GTDB taxonomy): Bacteria > Actinomycetota > Thermoleophilia > Solirubrobacterales > Solirubrobacteraceae > CADCVT01. The sequence goes on along the minus strand of DATMVO010000265.1, from coordinate 1,079 downwards.
CGTCCGCGATGAGCTGCGTCGCGCCGCGCTCGTCCAGCTCCACCTCCGGCGCGGGGAGCGGCGGCCCGTCGAGCCCGCTCTCCCCGTGGATGTCGACCGCGGCCTCGTGCGGCGTCCCGGCCAAGGGCCCGTCGGCGCCCGCCGCGATCGGCACGTCGTGGATCCCGGCCAGCGTCGCGACCGCCCGCGTGTTGTGGGTCACCGCCTCCAACGCCCCGTTTCCCGCGACGGTCGTGATCGCGCGCAGGTCGACCGCCGGGTGGGCGGCGGCGAGGATCATCGCGATCGCGTCGTCGTGCCCCGGGTCGCAGTCGAGGACGATCGGCGTGGGCGTCGGCGTGGCCACCTAGCGGCCGCGCAGCTCGGCCTCGGCGGCCAGCCAGTTCTGGTGCGGGTCGCCCCCGCGCTCCTGCGAGATGAAGTAGGCGCGCTCGGAGATCTCGGCGTGCGTCGGGTCGCGGCTGAAGCGGGGCTCGGGCGCCTGGTCGGGCTGGATCGGCTCCGGCTCGGTGCCGAGATCCTCCGCGCGTGTCGGGCCGTCGGTCACCGCGGCGGGCGAGCGCGTCGGCGCGGGCAGCAGTGCGGCGAACTGGTCGATCCCGCCGCGGCGCTGCATCGCGCTCCACAGGCCGCCGAGGCCGCGGTTCGTCAGGTCGGTGCGCGTGGGCAGGCGGCCCAGCTCCGCGACGACGGGGGCGAGCTCCTGGGCGATGGACTCCTCGGTCCAGCGACGGCGTGGGGTTGGCATAACTCCGATCTTCGCGTATCCGGGGGTGCGCTCCTCCTGGGATGCCCGGATGGTGGCGGGAAGGCAACATCGGCGAGGATCCGGCGCCATGGCGGACGTGGTGGTGGCGGGCGGCGGGATCATCGGTCTGGCGGTCGCGCGGGAGCTGGCAGGACGCGGCGCGCGAGTGGTGGTGTGCGAGCGCGGGGAGCCGGGCCGCGGCGCGACCTGGGCGTCGGCGGGGATCCTCTCCCCCACCGCCCCGCACGAGTGGGAGGGCGAGGTGGGTGCCTTCAACGCCGCCGCGATCGGGGCGTGGCCGGCGTGGGCCGACGCGCTGGCGGACGAGACG
>DATMVO010000264.1:0-2272 GCA_035563115.1 Solirubrobacteraceae bacterium | reverse complement strand
GGTCGCGGTCGGGCGCCGGCTCGAGCCGGCGGTGCGCCGCCGCGTCGAGCTCGCGCCCGAGGAGGTCGAACGGATGGTCAGCCACGGGGTGCCTCCCTCAGTCGTTCGCGCAGCACCCGCAGCCCGCGGCTGACGCGCTGGCGCACGACGCTCTCCGAGCAGCGCAGCCGCGCCGCGATCTCCGCGTACTCCAGCCCGTCGACGTGGCGGGCGACGATCGCCTCGCGCTGCTCGCCGGGCAGCTCCTCCAGGGCCTCGGTCGCCGGCCGCGCCGCGTCCTCGCGCTCCAGCGCCGCGAGCGCGTCGTCGTCGAGGACGATCGGCTCCATCGCCAGCGCGCGGCGGGCCCGGTCCTCCACCACGCCGCGGCGCAGCGACTCCAGCAGCACGTTGCGCGCGATGCCGAAGAGCCACGCCCGCGCGGGCGCCTGGCCGGGCTCGTACCGGTCGACGGACCGCAGCGCCTGCGCGAAGGTCTCGGCGGCGAGGTCGAACGCGACGTCCGGCGACGCGGCGCGGCGGCGGAAGTACGCGTGGACCTCGCGGACGTGGCGGCGGTAGAAGACGCCGAACGCCGCCGCGTCCGCGCGTGCGGCCACCAGCAGCTCCCGGTCGTCGTCGTCCGTCGTGCGAGGCACCGAGGGGTTGGATGACGGAACGGCGCGATCTGTGACAGGCGCCGGCCCGCGGCGTCAGGCGGGCAACGTGAAGCGGACGGTCGTCCCGCCGCCGGGGGTGGGGTCGATCCAGATGCGGCCGCCGTGGCGCTCGACGACCTTGAGGCAGAGGGCGAGGCCCATGCCGGTGCCGGGGTAGGCGGTGCCGCCGGGGAGGCGGGTGAAGAGCTCGAACGCCTTCTCGGCCTGCTCGGGCGGGATGCCGATGCCGCGGTCCTCCACCGCGATCTCCCAGTGCGCGGGGGCGCGGCGGGTGCCGGTGATGCGCACGCGCGGCGGCTCGCCGGGCGGCGTGTACTTCAGCGCGTTGGCGACGAGGTTGAGCAGGACCTGCCGCAGCAGCGCGCGCTCGCCGCTGACGGTGGGGAGCGTGTCGACGGCGACGTCGGCGCCGGTGTCCGCGATCGTCGCGCGCAGGTCCGCCAGCACCTCGCCGGCGACGGCGCCCAGGTCGACGTCCTCGACCTCCCGCTCGCCGCGCTGCGCGCTCGCGTACTGGAGCATCGCGTCGAGCATCGCCCGCATCCGCTCGGTCCCGCGCTCGATCGCCTCCAGGTAGCGCAGCGCGTCCTCGTTCAGCGCGTCGGCGTGGCGCATCCGCAGCAGCGACGCGAACCCGCTGATCGTCGTCAGCGGGCTGGCGAGGTCGTGCGAGGCGGCGTGCGCGTACTGCTCGAGCGCGGCGTTGGAGCGGCGCAGCTCCTCCTCGATCCGCTTGCGGTCGGTGATGTCCTGCATCGTCCCGGCGATCCGCAGCGGCTCGGCCGACGCGAGCCGCCTCCGCCCGCTCATCCACCGCACCTCGCCGTCCGGGCGCACGATCCGGTAGTCGTGCTCGCCGGGGACCTGGTGGACGGCCTCGCTGACGTCGGCCCGGTCGTCGGGGTGGACCATCGCGAGGAACTCCTCGACCGTCTGCGGCGCCGGCGCGTCGGCGGCGATCCCGAACATCCGCTTCAGCTCGGCGCTCCACACGGTCGTGTTCGTGTCGTGGTCGCGCTCCCACGAGCCGATCGCGCCGAGCGCCTGCGCGTCGGTGAGCTGCCGCTCGGACTCGCGCAGCGCCTCCTCGGCGACCTTCCGCTCGGTGATGTCGAGGATCTGCGCGAGGTAGCAGCGCGGCTCGTCGCCGGCGTCGCGCAGCAGCGAGACGGTGACGTCGACCCACATCGTCGACCCGTCCTTGCGCAGGTACCGGCGCTCGACCCGCAGCGTGTCGATCTCGCGGGCGCGGACCCTGCGGGCGTCGGCCGCGGTGATCGCGCGGTCGGCGGGGTGGGTGAGGTCGAGGAAGGTGAGCTGCCGCAGCTCGGCCTCCTCGTAGCCCAGCATCGCGCAGAACGACGGGTTGACCTCCAACCACGCGAAGTCGTCGAGCGCGGCCATCACGATCCCCATCGGCGACGCCTGGAAGGCCAGGCGGAAGGTGTCGCGCGCCTCGCGCAGCTCGGCCTGCGCCTGACGCACCCCGCGCACGTCGCGCGCGAAGGCGACGAACGCGACCTCCTCTCCGGCGCCCTCGACCCGCGAGATCGTCAGCTCGACGGGGAAGACCGCGCCGCTGCGGTGGAGCGCGTCGACCTCCACGGGGCGGC
>DATMVO010000263.1:0-3195 GCA_035563115.1 Solirubrobacteraceae bacterium | reverse complement strand
GCGAGGACGTCGTCGCCCGCGCCGCCGAGCAGGCGGTCGTTGCCGCCCTTGCCGCGCAGGTCGTCGTTCCCGCCGCGCCCGCTGAGCCGGTCGGCGGCGCCGGTCCCGACGAGCTTGTCCGGGCCGTTCGTGCCGGTGCGGACGATCGCGGCGGCGGTCGTCACGCCCACGCCGCCGACAAGGGTCACGAGGACGAGCACGAGCGCGAGGAGCGGCGGGCGGCGCATGGGGCGGGAGGATGACGCAGCGGGCGCGCGCGTGCGACGGCTCGGCGCGCCGTTCTCATGCCGCTCTCACAGAGCGTGAGACCTCTCAGAGAGCCGGGTGGCCCCGAACACGATCGCGGTGATCCTCCTCACCATGCACCTGCGCCGCACCACCATCGCCGCCACCACCGCCCTCGCGCTGCTCCCGGCCTCCGCCTTCGCGGCGACGCTGACGGGCACCGACGCCAACGAGCGCCTGCGCGGCACGAAGCTCGCCGACACGATCGATGGCGCGGGCGGCAACGACCGCCTGTTCGGCCGGCCCGCGAACGACCAGCTGAGCGGCGGCGCGGGGCGTGACCTGCTCTCCGGCGGCCTGGGCGACGACGTCCTCGACGGCGGCGCGGGCAACGACCGGATCTACGCCAACCGCGGCACCGACGTCTCGCGCGGCGGCGACGGCAACGACATCCTGTGGGCGCTCGCGCGCAAGGACGTCACGCCCGGCCCCGGCGGCGCGGTCGACCAGGTCGGCGACACGCTCGACGGCGGCGCGGGCAACGACCGCTTCCGCACCCGCGACGGCGAGGTCGACCGCATCACGTGCGGCGACGGCCGCGACCGCGCGTGGCTGGATCAGGTCGACGTCATCACGGACGCGACCGCCGAGAACCCGAACGGCTCGTGCGAGAAGGTCGACCGCCGCGCGCCGAGCCCGCGCGACTCGGCCTCGGAGGACGCGCAGGAGGATCCCGCGGAGGCCAAGCGCTCGTAACGCCGCTAGACCTCGACGCGCGCGAGCAGCTCGTCGAGCTGCGCCTCCAGCCGGCGGCGCGGGGCGGCGCCGACGAACCGGCCCGCCTCGCGGCCGCCGCGGAAGAGGACCATCGTCGGCATCGAGAGCACGCCGTACTGCGCGGCGGTCCGCTGGCTGGAGTCGACGTCGAGCTGGACGACCGCCACGTCGTCGCGCTCGGCGTCCATCGCCTCCAGGTGCGGGGCGATCATGCGGCACGGCGGGCACCAGTCGGCGGTGAACTCGACGAGCACGGGGACGTCGGACTCGAGGACGTCGGCCTGGAAGGAGTGGTCGGAGACGGCGCGGAGGTTGGACATGCCTCCGCACCCTGGCCATCGGCGGTCAGGGTCTCATCGGGGGTTCACCCCTGCGTCGCATGGGGGACGATCCCCGGCATGAGCAAGTGGACCGCGCAGGACCTCCCCGACCAGACCGGCCGCACCGTCGTCGTCACCGGCGCGACGAGCGGGCTGGGGCTGATCACCGCGCGCGAGCTCGCGCGGGTGGGGGCGCGGGTGGTGCTCGCGGTGCGCGACACGGCGCGCGGCGAGGAGGTGGCGCGCGGCTTCTCCGGCACGACCGAGGTGCGCGAGCTGAACCTCGCCTCGCTGGCGTCGGTGCGCGCGTTCGCCGACGCGTGGGGCGAGCAGCCGCTCGACGTCCTCATCAACAACGCGGGCGTGATGGCGACGCCGGAGAAACGCACCGAGGACGGGTTCGAGCTGCAGGTCGGCACGAACCACCTCGGCCACTTCGCGCTCACGAACCTCCTCGTCCCGCACGTCACCGATCGCGTGGTGATCCTCGCCTCCAGCGCGCACCGCGGCGGCAAGATCCGCCTCGACGACCTCAACTGGGAGAAGGGCAAGTACCAGCGCTGGCCGGCCTACCAGCAGTCCAAGCTCGCCAACCTCCTCTTCCTCATCGAGCTCCAGCGCCGCCTGACCGAGAGCGGCACCGACGTCCGCGCCGTCGCCGCGCACCCCGGTTACGCCGCCACCAACCTCCAGCAGCGGACCGAGAGCAAGGTCATGGACGGCGCGATGTGGGTGCTCAACAAGATCGTCGCGCAGAGCGACGCGATGGGCGCGCTGCCGACGCTCTACGCCGCGACCGAGGACGTGCCCGGCGGCGCGTACGTCGGGCCGGACGGGCCGATGGAGGGGCGCGGGCACCCCAAGCTCGTGGGCCGGTCGAAGGCGGCGTCCGACACCGACGTCGCGCGCAAGCTGTGGACCCTGTCGGAGGAGCTGACGGGCGTGGCGTTCAGCGCGCCACGGTCAGCGTCGCCGACCCCGTGAGGCCGGTCCGCTCGGCCTGCACGGCGAGGTCGAGCGGGCCGAGGCCGCCGAGCAGCACCGACGTCGCGCCCGGCAGGCCGAACCGCTGGACGAGCAGCTCGCCGGGCCGCGTGAGGCGGGCGTGCAGCGCGCCCGGCGTGGTGACCCGCCCGGGCTCGCGGTTGGCCACGGCGCGGAGCCCGACGGCCGGGCTGGTGGTCGCGACGAGGATCTTGTCCAGGACCGCCAGCCGCACCGGCTTCTCGCCCTCCAGCTTCAGCACGAACGCCTCGTCGCCCTGCCGGTCGAGCGCGACGCCGTCGATGCCCGCCAGCTCGTAGGCGAACGCCGGCACCTTCGCGATCCGGTCGAGCGCGGTGCGCAGCGGCCCGCCGTCCTCCAGCTCGGCGCGGACGACCGTCGCGTTCGCCTCGCGCGTCACGGTCGTGGTGCCGGTGAGCTGGTCGAAGAGCGCCTCGTCGACGTCGATCCGGCCGAACGTCTTGAGCGTCCCGCTGACCTTGTCGAGCTCCTCCAGCGCCTCCTCGATGGAGCGCAGCGCGGCGATGTTCGTCCGCGTCTCCTCCTTGCGCAGCACGTTGAGCGTCTGCCGCGCGTCGCGGACGGCGAGCGAGAACGGCGCGTCGCCGGGCGCGGGCGAGGGCGCCTCGGGGCCGAGCGGGATCGGGAGGTTCTCGGGCTTGAAGCGGGCTTGGTCGGCCGCGGCGGCGAACGGGATCGCGACGTCCTTCTCGCCGATCCGCACGGCGACGGCGCCGTCGGTCAGCGCGTCCGCGTTGGGGATCTCGCCGACGCCCGCGAGCTTCACGAGCGCCTGCGCGGGCGCGGTGAGGGAGATGAGCGGCGCGGGCCGCGCGGCGGGGGCGACGGCGGCGACGCGGCGCGCGTG
>DATMVO010000262.1:0-8448 GCA_035563115.1 Solirubrobacteraceae bacterium | reverse complement strand
CACGAATGGCCAAACCACGGCCGCCGAGACCGCAAGCTGCGCGCCTACCTACGCTTCTACAACCAAGCCAGGCCCCACTCAGCCGCCGGCGGCCGAGCACCCCTCACACGCGTTCAGCAAGTCCGCGAGCAGGACAGCTAGTCCGCAGGCTGTCGTGTTCCGGCGACTACGACGACTTCTGCTTATCGTCGTCGGCCACGTGTCGCGCAACCGATTCCTCGCGCACCGGCCGGAAGGTGAGTCGTCGGCGTCCCTGAGCTGCGTGCGCGGAAAGCGCTTTCGGACCGGGATTTGCCGAGGGTGCCAACGCCGAACTGCGCGTCCCAACATTGAGTGACTAGTGCGGAGGCGACATGAGCGGACGGAGCGCTTCGTCCCACCATTCCGGCTTCACAACGTCGCTCGGCCGGGTAACGACGATCCTCGCGAGCCGTCGCCCCGCGTCGGTTAGCGCGATGCGCGTGTCGTCGTTCAAAGGCTGCTGTGCAAGCCCACGCTCGATAAGCTCCGTCTTTCCCGGCAAGTCGATGTGTTCGGCAAGCCCTACGGCCCGGCCGGTGCGCCGCTGGTTCGCCTCTACGTCCCCGAGCCGCTTCAGTGCGATCGTCGCGAGCGATGACAGGCGACGCAAGACTCCAACGGCCTCCGCAGCTTCGTCCCGCGAAGGGTATGAGCGCAAGTACTCGCCGATCCGGCGGTCTTCCTCACTGGCTGACCGTGCACGCGAAGGTGACGGCGGTTCCACGAATCGTCGCCGGAACTCTTCAAGCGTCGTAGCCGACTGCCGGCGCACGGCTTCCGAGAGTGGGCCCGACCCGCGAACTGTCGACCCGGCTGGATCGCTGCTTCCCGAGTTGGACTCACTCTCCGTGTCGGGCTCCGGCTTATCGGCGTCAGAGGTGCTGTCGGGCTCAGGGGTCGTTGTTTGCCGGTCCGTTACGAGCTCCATGACGAACCCGAGCAGTCGTTCGAACTGCTTGTCCTGTGCTTCAAGAGTCTTTCGAGACGAAACGCGGATCTCGCGCAGGAAACCCTGCGTCTCGATGTTCACCTGCTCCGCGCGTCGAAGAGCAGCGTTCGAAGCGTTGGTCTGGAAGACGTAGACCATTATCTGAACGACGAAGGCAAGAATCGCGAGGACGAGCGCGAGCGTGGCAAGCGGGTCGTCCTGCTCGGCATCGTGGCCCTTCCATACGGTGGTCTGCGCGAAAAGCGCAGTGAAGAGCACGGCGGTTGCTAAGGCGAGTAGCAGCGCGCCGGTCCGCCACGCCGCCTTGTTGACGCGTACCTTGGGCACACCGCCCTCGGGAGGAGCGGCATCGACGCGGTGCACGTTCGCGTCTTGCTGCTGGGGTTCCGCGTCCTCGTGGTGCTTCGCGCCGTCGTTCGGCACATGCTTCTCCTCTTGGGATGAGATTCCGGATCGGAAGCATCGCAAACCCTTGAGTGGTGGCCGCTCGTGGGACCGGACTGTCCCGCCCGGCGTTCGCGCTCGCGCTGCCGCCCGGGTGGTGCTGAACGCCGACCAAGACGGCACCCGGCCAACCCGCCAAACAACGTCGAGGGACATCGACGTTGTCTAGATGTCAGGGCCGCAGCAGCGCGCCGTCGCGGCAACCTTCAGGCAGGCACCGTCAGGGGACCGAATGAGTCGCTCCTGCAACGGCGCGGGTAGGGCGTTTGGAAGACGTTACCGAGGTCGTGTTCGTGGTCGTGCGGCGCCCGACCGGTCAACATCTGACCAGACACTGCCGCCGCTGGGCTGCTGAACCCGCTCCTTTCGTCCGGGGCGAGCGCCAAAGTGTTGGGGGAATGGGTCGCGGTCGCCACATCCCAAGCGGAACTCGAGTCTCCACCCACTACGAGTTGGGGCGCGAGCAGCCCTCGTTGGAGTTCGTTGACGTCGTGCTCGAGGAGGACACCCCGCTTTTCGTCGATCCGCGAGCGTTTTCTGCGCTCAGGTCGGATTGGGGCAACGCCTGCGTCGAACTGATCCGTCGGTTCTTCGACGAGGTCTTGACTGCGATCCGCGATCAGGACGAAGACCGGGCACGGCTGTTACTTGACGGACTGCATGAGCCGAATGAGACGCGGCTCGGCTTCACGCGCGGGCGCGTTGCTGGTCGCGGTGTCGGTCCCGGCCTCGCGGACGACCTCTACCGATCGCTGTCGCAGAGCGAGGCCGTTCGAGCGGACGGTTTGGTCGAGGATCTCGAGGACACCGCTCTGCTGGTGCCTGGAGTTGGCGTGGATCTGGTCTCTGACATCACGACCAACATTGTGCGCGGGAAACTGCTGGAGTTCACGGTTGCAACCGCCGAGAAGTACGGCATGGAGCTCGTCGAGGGCGTTGACTCCGGGGCGCTGTGGTCGGTTGACACCGGCCTGTGGCAGAACGAACCGACTCGGTTGCTGATGCCGCAGAGCCGTCCGCTCTTGCTTGTGCCGCGTGCGGTCGCCCGGTGGAGAACCGACTACGACCCAGGCGAGTACTACAGGCACTACGTCCTGCCCTTCCTACAGAACCTTGAGTTAGCGAAGCGTCGCTCGCCCATCGTCTGGACGGTCAAAACTGGCAGGAACAAGGGCGAGCGCCGGGTCCACAAGAAGGACGTCGAGAAACGCGAGAAGCGCCGGCACGGCGACGGGTCAAAGAGCATCGCGGCGCGGAACACGATCCAGCATCCGGAGATCCTCGACCACTATCGGGCGGCGAAGCGGCGCACGTACAAGCCGCCCGAGACGATCGAGTTCCTTGCAGACAAGGTCGGTACGCCTCGTCCCAAGTGGAACGAGCTCCTCGAGGCCGTGACGGACTGCACACCGGGAGCGGCCGATGCGGCCAAGTATCACCGCGCGATCGAGGCGTTGCTGACGGCTCTGTTACAGCCCTCGCTCGTCGATCCGCAAATGGAGAAGAGCATCGCGTCCGCCACGAAACGCATTGACATTCGGTACCGGAATATGGCTCGGGGCGGCTTCTTCTGGTGGTTTGCGGAGGGGCACCAGAAGATTCCTTGGGTTGCTGTCGAATGCAAGAACTACGAGGAGGACCCGGCGAACCCAGAAGTCGCGCAGATTGCCGGCCGCCTGACTAAGAGACGCGGTCTGTTGGGCTTCCTCGTCTGTCGAGAGATCAGGAACCGGGACAAGTTCTTGAAGCGTTGCCGCGAGGAGCTAAACAACCAGGAGAGGTACATCGTCGGTCTTGACGACGCGACTCTCACGAAGCTTGTGAACTCGCGGAAGGCCGAGGATGACCCGGGGTTCACGAAGATCTTGACCGATCTTGTTGATGAGCTAGTCGACTGAAGCGCGGGCTGGCGACCGCCGCAGCGGGGTAGGCCAGGCGCAGAAAGTCACGTGTTGGCGTCGTCGGGTCCAAGAGGACTCCACTGGGTTAGGGATTAGGGCCGTTCCGGCGCGGCAGTGAGATTCCGCGCTCGAGCTGCATCTTTGTGCGGTCTCATCACCGCGCTCTCTTGCCGCCTTCGGCGTCTACCGTCGGATGCATGACGGAGATCGCCACCCCCACAGCCCCCGGGCCGACCACGAGCGCTCGCGCGGTTGGTGCGCCGGCGGCTGACGCCGCGCTCGAGCAGCTCGAGATCGAGCGCCGGCCGGTCGGGCCGAAGGATGTTCGGATCGACATCAAGTTCTGCGGCATCTGCCACTCCGACATCCACTTCGCGCGCGGGGAGTGGGGGGAGATCCCGTATCCGGCGGTGCCGGGGCACGAGATCGCCGGTGTGGTGGCGGAGGTGGGCGCCGAGGTGACGGGCTTCAAGTCCGGCGACCGGGTCGGCGTGGGGTGCATGGTCAACTCGTGCCGCGAGTGCGAGAACTGCGAGGCCGGCGAGGAGCAGTACTGCCTCAAGGGCAACACGCAGACGTACGGCTCGAAGGACCGCGACGGCACGGTGACGCTCGGCGGGTACTCCGACCACGTCGTCGTCGACGAGGACTTCGTGCTGCGGATCCCGGACGGCCTGACGCTCGAGGCCGCCGCGCCGCTCCTCTGCGCGGGCATCACGACCTACTCGCCGCTCCGCCACTGGAACGCCGGCCCGGGCAAACGCGTCGCGGTCGTCGGGCTCGGCGGGCTGGGGCACATGGCGGTCAAGCTCGCGCACGCGATGGGGGCCGAGGTCACGGTGCTCTCCCAGTCGCTGCGCAAGCAGGAGGACGGCCTGAAGCTCGGCGCCGACGCCTACTACGCCACGAGCGAGAAGGCGACGTTCAAGGAGCTGCGCGGCCGCTTCGACCTCATCGTCAACACGGTCAGCGCGGGCATCGACATCGGCCGCTTCCTGTCGCTGCTCAAGACCGACGGCACGATCGTCAACGTCGGCGCGCCGCCCGAGCCGTTGCCCGTCCCGGCGTTCGCGCTCATCATGCAGCGGCGGAGCTTCGCCGGGTCGGCGATCGGGTCGATCCGCGAGACGCAGGAGATGCTCGACTTCTGCGCCGAGCACGGGATCGGCGCCGAGATCGAGGTCATCTCCGCCGACAAGGTCAACGAGGCGTGGGAGCGCGTGCTCGCGTCCGACGTCCGCTACCGGTTCGTCATCGACACCTCGACCCTCTAGCGCGTGAGCTCGACGCTGCGCGAACGGCTGCCCGTACCGCGGCCGGCCGTCGTGGCGCTCGGGCTCGTCTCGCTCTTCTGCGTCCTCGCCAGCGCCCTGGTCACGGTGCTGCTCGTCGCGCCGGGGCGCTGGTGGCTCCGCGCGGTGGGCGCGGTCGGCGTGGGCCTCGCGACGTTCGTCTTCCAGTTCAGCTGACGCTCGCGGCGGGGTAGGGGGAGCCTGTGCTCCGGCGCAACAGCGAGCTCCTGATCGGCTTCGTCGCCGTGATCGTGTGGGTGGCGATCTGCGCCGCGCTCGACACGACGTTCGCCGGCTGCATCGCGGTTGCCGCCGCGATGTCGGTCGCCGGGTTCGCCCTGGTCGCGGCGACGCACGGCGGCGATCCGCTGCACTTCTGGCGGCGGGACCGCGACCGCGCCTGACGCTCAGCGGGTGAGGCGGGGGCGGACGTCGCGGTCGGGCGAGGAGGTCCAGGCCCGGATGGCGTCGCAGGCGGCGGTGTCGGCGGTGTGGGCGACGAGCCCGAGGAGCGGGACGGGCCCGTCGCGGAGGAGGCCGACCGCGGCGAGGACCGGGACGCGGGTGCCGTCCGCGAGCTCGTACTCCTTCTCGTACGGCTCCGACGCGCCGGCGATCCGCGCCTGGGCGATGCCGTGCGCGCTCACGTGCAGGTACTCGGGCGGCGTGAGGCGGACCCACGGCACCTCGGCGAGCGCGTCCGGCCCGGTCGGCGCGCCGACGAGCCGCAGGAAGTAGCCGTTCGACGCGGTGCAGTGGCGCATGTTCACCACGACGGCGCCGACGCCGTCCTGCCGGGCGATGGTGCGCGCGGGCTCGGGCAGCGCGTCGATCGCGTCGTGGAGGAGCTCGGTGTCGGTTCCGACGTGCAAGCCGGTCACCATACGCACCCGCCCGCGCCGCGCTCAGTCCTGCAGCAGCAGCGTGTAGACCTTCGCGATCAGCCCGTCCCGCACGAGCGCGATGTCGACGCCGCGGACGACGGGCGGCGCGCCCTCCGGCCCGAGCTGCCACGCGAGGTAGCCGAGGTCGTTGTTCACGTAGACGGGTCCGGCGGGGGAGAAGACGAAGCCCGGGGCGCCGTCGAGGATCCCCTGCGCCTTCGCGTCGAGCGCCTCGTGGCCGACGACGGTCGCGTCCGGATCGGCGAACTCGACGTCCGGGTGGTAGATCCGCGCGATCGCCTCCCGGCGCCGCCCGGCGTCCCGCTCGCCGAAGACCTCAAGCAGGTTCGCCGTCATCAGCGCGGTGATCTCGTCGGACGTCGCAGTCATGCCCGCACTGTGCCGCGCCCGTCAAGCCTCGGCTCAGCTCCGCTCCCCGCCCGGCTCCCACCACGGCTTCCCGCGCTCGCCCAGCGCGACCTTGGCGGCGTGGACGCGGTCGCGCGCGGCGCGCTCGGCCTCCGCGTCGCCTGCGCGCTTCGCGGCTCCCACGGCGCGGCGCGCGGACATGAGCTCGTCCACCAGCTCCTGGCGGCGCGACTCCGACAAGCGAGGGTCGGACGCGCGCCAGCGGCGGCCGTTGACGACGATGTAGCGGCCGTCCGGCGTGCGCTCGGGCTCGGAGGACACGCGGACCGTCCTCTCCGGTGCGAGCGGACGTGACGCGTCGGGCCGGGAACTGGCGCATCGGCGTGAACGGTGGCGTACGGTCGTGCGCAGTCCGGCGGGGAGAGGCCGCCGGGGGCGAGGAGGGTCTGTGCGGTTTCGGAGTGTGGGTGGCGTCGTCGCGGCGGTCGCGGCGCTGAGCGGGGCGGTGCCGGCGGTGGCCGGGGCGGTCGAGATCGAGGTGCTGAGCAGCCGGGCGGATCTGGTTTCCGGCGGGGACGCGCTCGTGCGGGTGACGGGCGTGGACGACCCGGCCGGGCTGAAGGTGACGCTCGGCGAACGGGACGTCAGCGATCAGTTCGCCAAGCGGGCGAACGGGCGGGTCGAGGGGCTCCTGACCGGGATCCCGGACGGCGCGTCGACGCTGACCGCGACGAGCGGGAACGAGGGCGCGAAGCTCACCCTGCAGGGGCATCCGAACGGCGGGCCGATGATCTCCGGCCCGCAGATGCAGCCGTGGATCTGCCAGGCGACGGCGCAGGACGCGCAGTGCAACGAGCCGGCCAAGTACGAGCTGCTGGCGAAGACGGGGCCGGGCGCGCTGAAGGCGTACGACCCGAACAACCCGCCGTCGAACGTCAAGACCACCACGACCACGGAAGGCGACGAGGTCCCGTTCATCGTCCGCGTCGAGACCGGCTATCAGAACCGCGACCAGTACAAGATCGCGACGCTCTACGACCCGTCCGAGCCGTGGGAGCCGTGGGCGCCGCAGACCGGCTGGAACGGCCGCCTCGTCTTCACCCACGGCGGCTCGTGCGGCACCGACCGCGCCGCCGGCGGCGCGCCCGACGTCCTCAACGAGGAGCTGCTCGGCAAGGGCTTCATGGTCGCGTCGACGGCGCTCAACAACCTCGGCCACAACTGCAACCCGGTGCTCATCGCCGAGTCCGAGCTGATGGCCCGCGAGCGCGTGATCGAGCAGCACGGGCCGGTCCGCGCCACCCTCGGCACCGGCTGCTCCGGCGGCTCGATCGCGCAGCTGATGGTCGCCCACGCGTACCCGGGCTTCTACGACGGCATCACGGTCTCGTGCACGTTCGCGGACCTGTTCACCACCGGCAAGCACGCGGTCGCGGGGCACCTGTTCAAGAACTTCTTCAAGGTCCTCAGCGCGCAGGGCGGCCAGGTCTACACGCCGGTCGACGAGGCGCTGGTGAACGGCTCGCCGCTCGCGGTGGCCGACGACTTCCTGTTCGACCTCGCGTTCTGGCCGGCGATCGACGGCACCGGCGGCTGTGGCGGGCTCCCCGACTCGTACGCGCGGTGGAGCACGGCGAACCCGCAGGGCGTGCGGTGCGGCGTGCTCGACCACAACGTCAACGTCCTCGGCAAGGGCCGCACGGGCTACGTCGGCGTGCCGTTCGACAACGTCGGCATCCAGTTCGGCCTGAAGGCGCTCCAGCAGGGGCTGATGACGCCGGCGAAGTTCGTCGACCTCAACGCGCGCATCGGCGGGCTGGACCCGGTGACGCTCCAGCCGACGCCGCAGCGCACCGAGGCGGACCCGTCCGCGCTCGCCGCGTCGTACCGCGCGGGCTACATGGCGATCGGGAACACGCTCGACCAGACGCCGATCCTCGAGGGCCGCGGGTCGAACGAGCTCACGGCGCACGTGACGTACCCGACGAAGGTGCTGCGCGCGCGGCTGGACGAGCAGTTCGGCAACCACGACAACCACGTCGTGTGGCAGGGCCCGTTCCCCGTCTACGGCAGCCTCTCGTTCGCGAACCGGATGGTGCTGGAGATGGACAAGTGGGTCGGGAAGATCCAGGCCGACGGGCGGGACGTGCCGCACGCGCAGAAGATCCGCGAGGACAAGCCCGAAGGGCTGCGCGACCAGTGCGAGGCGGTCGACGGCGTCGCGGTGCCGGGCGACGACTGCCCGGCGCTCGTGCGGTTCTACAACTCCCCGTCGCAGCAGGCGGGCGAGTCGCTGAGCAACGACATCCTCAAGTGCCGGCTCAAGCCGCTGCGGCGCGAGGACTACGAGGTGCGCTTCACCGACGCGCAGTGGGCGACGCTTCAGCAGACGTTCCCGCAGGGCGTGTGCGACTGGACGAAGCCGGGCGTGGAGGAGCAGCCGACCGTGCCGTGGCTGACGTTCGCGGGCGGGCCGGGTGGGCAGGAGCTCGGGGCGGCGCCGCGGTCGGTGCCGTTCACGCTGGGTGAGCCCGGGCAGCCGGGTGGGCCGGGCGCACCGGGCGGCGAGCAGCCGGGCGGGAACGGCG
>DATMVO010000261.1:0-2259 GCA_035563115.1 Solirubrobacteraceae bacterium | reverse complement strand
GCCGCGGCAGTTGAGGCGCACGCCCGGGCGCGTGTCGCGGCCGTGGCAGCGGGTGCAGTCCTCCCCGCGCGTGAAGCAGGTGCCGACGGCGCAGACGAGCCGGTAGTTGTGGAGGTGCAGGACGGTGCGCGCGCCCGCCTCCTTCGCCGCCTTCAGGGCGCGCCACCCGAACGCGGGGAGCAGGTTGTGGGCGTGCACGACGCGCGCGCCGTGCTCGCGCACCGCGGTCGCGACCGCATCCTCGTCGAGCCCGCCGCGCAGCAGCCCGGTCGCGGCGCCGCGCGCGCCGAGCTCGGCCGAGTCCCGCTCCAGAAGCGCGGTCCCGCGGCCCAGCCGCTCCTCCGCCAGCCACCGCAGATCCTCGACCACGCGCTCCTCGCCGCCCGTCGTCCGGTAGACGTTGTGTAAGAAGAGGATCAACGGGGTACGGCCTCGAACGTCCAGGTCGGAGGGGCAAGGGTCGAAGACATGACGTTGCTGATCATCGGGGTTCTGGCGGCCGTATGGGCCGTGATCGTGGTCGTGGCCATCGCGCTCTGCCTGAGCGCGGCCCAGGGCGAAGCCGCGTTGGAGGACGAGCTGGGCGAGCCGCTCACCGCCTCGTCGCTGCTCGACCGTACCGGCCACCTCGCGACGACCCGCTTCTCCGTGCCCGCCGACGCGGCGCCGGGCCAGCGCACCTCCGCCGCCTAGCGCGCCCGCTCCCCAAGCCCGCGCGATGTGTACCGCGGCCGGCAACGGTCGCGCCGAAGGTCCACGCCGCGTGAGGTAGGTTGCCCGGCATGGGTCTCGGGGCGCGCGTGCGAGCGCTGGCGGACGTCCGGTCCGCCAGCTCGGCCTCCACGCGGATGCGCGACGCGCGCTTCGCGCTCTTCCGCCCCCTGCTGGGCGGGCTGCCCCGCCCCGTCCGCGTCCTGGACGTCCGCGGGGCGAACGGCCTCTAGGCCCGGGGCTGGGCGGCGCGGGCGACGAGCTCGACATCACGATCGTCAACAGCACGCCGCAGCCGATCTACTTCGAGAACATCCGCCCGGTCGTCGCCGACGCGACGGACATGAGCGCGCGTCGAGGTCCTCACCCGCCGCCGCGTCGGCCACCGCGGCCCGATGCCGCGCGAGCTCGCGCGCCGGTCCGTCGCCGAGATCCGCCTCGTCACCGCGCCGCAGATGCGCCGCCTCTTCCCCGACGCCGAGATCCTCCACGAGCGCGTCGGCCCGCTGACGAAGTCGTTCACCGCCGTCCGCCGCCGCTGAGCCGCCGGGGCATATCCTGCGGCGCCTCGTGCGTGCCGCTGTCGTGATCCCGACCCAGAACCGGGCGTCGTACCTGGACGTGGCGCTGGCGTCGCTGGCGCCGCAGGTGGCGGCGGAGAACGGGGTGGAGCTGCTCGTGGTGGACGACGGGGGGAGCGATCAGACGTCCGACGTGGCCGCGCGGCACGGGGCGCGGTGCGTGCGGCACGACGTCGGGCGGGGGCTGAACGCGGCGCGGAACACGGCGCTGGCGTCGACCGACGCGGAGCTCGTGCTGTTCGTCGACGACGACGTGGAGGCGCCGGCCGGATGGCTGCGCGCGATGCTCGACGGGGCGGCGCGGCATCCGGAGGCGGGGTGCCTGACCGGGCCGATCCGGGCGCGGTTCGACGGGTACGTGCCGCGGTTCTGCGGGCGGGAGGGGGCGCCGGTGACGGAGCTCGACCTCGGTCCCGAGGATCGCGAGGCCCCGCACGCGTGGGGGGCGAACATGACCGTGCGCCGCGGCGCGGTGGAGCGCGTGGGGCCGTTCGACGACTCGCTGGCGCTGTACGGGGACGAGCAGGAGTGGCAGGACCGGCTGCGCGCGGCGGGCGGGACGATCCTCTACGTGGCGGCGGCGGGGCTCGACCACCGGCGCGCGGGCGCGGACGCGCGCGTGAGCGCGCTGTGCCGGGCGGCGCGGCGGCGGGGCCGGGCGGCGCGGCGCGAGGACGTCGCGAAAGGCCAGGCGCCGACGCTCGGCGCGGAGCTGCGCGTGCTCGCCGGGACGCTCGTGCACGGCCCGCGGTTCCGCTGCGCGAACGGCCCGATCATGTCCGCGCACACGCTCGGGCGGATCGAGGAGGCGCTCCGCGCACGGCGCGGCGGCGCAGCGGACTGACGCACGTGCGGGTCCTCGTCGTCGCCGAGTTCTACCCGCGCGCGGAGGACCCGGTGCTGGGCGTCTGGGCGCACCGGCAGACCGTCGCGGCGCGGGACGCCGGGGCGGAGGTGGAGGTCGTGG
>DATMVO010000260.1:0-2999 GCA_035563115.1 Solirubrobacteraceae bacterium | reverse complement strand
CGCGTCCTCCGCCTCCCGGACCCCCGCGACGGTCGCCAGCTCGCGGAGCAGCGCCCGCCGCTCGGCCCCGTCGAGGAAGATCGCCAGCTCGCGCACGAGGTCGGCCGGCTCGTCGCTGGTGTGCAGCACGTTGAGCAGCCGGTTCCCCACGCCCAGCCTGGAGCGGAGCTGCTCGGGCGAGCGGCGCTCGGGGCGCGACGAGCCCTTCAGCGCCGTCAGCCGCACGGTGGCCGGGACACCGCCCGCGTCCCCCGCCGACCGGAGCACCACGAGCATGCTCGGCCCCGCGGCGAAGATCTGGTCGTGCAGGACGATGCGATCGGCGGTCGCGACGTTGAAGCGGTACAGCCACAGCGCGCGCGCCGCGTGACGGCCCACCTCCACCCGCCGCGCGGCGACCGGCGCGAAGCCCGCGCCGGCGAGCAGGCGGACCGCCGCCAGGGCCGTCCGGCCCGCGAAGGCGTCCGGCTTGAGCAGCACCGCGGCATGGTCGTGGACGAGGCGCAGCGCACCCTCGCCCGCCGCGTTCAGGACGTCCGGCCAAGCCTCGCGGAACCACGCCTCGTCGGCGTAGCGCGCGGCCTTGAGCGGGACGACGGTGCAGCGTCCGAGCGCATCGTGAGCGGTCATGCCGGGCACGACTCCGAATATACAGACAGGGCTGGCAAGCGCCCTGTCTATTCCCTAGGCTTGATTGTTCACCCGACGTTCGACAGGGGCTGGAACATCCGTGACCATCGACAACGAGCTCTTCAACGGCAACGGCAACGGCGGACGCGGCGGCGCGCACCAGCGAGGGCGGCCGTCCCCCGGTGCGCTGCTGCGGGCACGGCTGCACGAGGGCGCCGCCGTCAGCGTCGGCGGCGTCTACGACGGCCTCTCCACGCTCGTCGCCGAGCGGTTCGGGTTCGGCGCGCTCTGGGCGAGCGGGCTCGGCATCGCCGCCGCGCACGGCGTGCCGGACGCGAGCATCCTCACGATGACCGAGGTCCGCGACGCGGTCCGCGTGATCGCCCGCACCAGCGCGCTGCCGGTGATCGCCGACTGCGACACGGGCTTCGGCGAGGTGCGCAACCTGCGCCGCGCCGTCCGGGACTTCGAGCACGCCGGCGCGGCCGGCATCTGCATCGAGGACAAGCTCTTCCCCAAGCGCAACAGCTTCCTGCCGGGGCAGCAGCTCGCCGACCCGCACGAGTTCGCGGGGCGCGTCGCGGCCGCGAAGAGCAGCCAGGACGGCGAGGACTTCGTGATCGTCGCGCGGCTGGAGTCGTTCATCGCGGGCGCCGGGCTGGACGATGCGCTGCGCCGCGCCGCCCTCTACGCCGAGGCGGGCGCGGACGCGCTGGTCGTGCACTCCAAGTCGACCACCGCGGACGAGGTCCTGGCCTTCGCGGAGGTGTGGCGCGGGGGCGGCCGTCCCGTCCCGCTGATCGCGATCCCGACGACCTACCACGCCACCACCCTGCACGAGCTGGAGGCCGGCGGCTTCTCGATGGTGATCTACGCGAACCAGGCCGTCCGCGCGGCGGTCCAGGCCATGGAGGCCGCGCTGACCGACCTCGTCGAGCAGGGCACGAGCGCGCCGATCGAGGAGCGCCTCGCCCCGGTGCGGCGCATCTTCGAGCTCACCGGCGAGGCGGGCGTCGACCGCCACGACGCCGAGCACGAGGCGATGGTCGAGCGCCTGCGCCGCGCCGAGGACGCCGAGTCGCGGATCCGCGCCTCGGCTCAGCCGGCGGGCCGCCCCGCCTCGTAGCGGGGCAGGCCGTCGTCCGGCAGGACGTCCCACGGAGCCATGGAGGACACGTAGCCGTGGAACTGGGGCCGCGCGCCCGGGTCGCCGTCGAGCGTCCCGAACCGGATAGCCACCTCCTCGCCGTCCGGCCACCCGGCGCCGAAGAGGCTGGCGCCGCACGCGACGCAGAACGTCTTCGGCGTCCCGCCGGGCGGCTGGAAGGTGCGCAGCAGGTCGGCACCCGACAGCAGCTCCAGCCCGCTGCCGGGGACGCGGCCGTGGACCGACGCGGCGGCGCCGGAGTGCTTGCGGCAGCGCGAGCAGTGGCAGAAGTTGATCCGCCCGAACGGGGCGGTGACGCGGTAGCGGACGCCGCCGCACAGGCAGCTTCCGTCGAGAGGGCGCTCCAGTGAAGGTGGCATCACGTCCATGCTCGCATGATGCCTGGGCCGTCGGCGCCTGTCGTGCCTGGCCTTCCGCCAGGGGGCGTCTACTCGGCGACGACCTCGTAGGCGACCTGGCCGTCGGGCAGCTGCTGCTTGCGCAGGCGCCCGGCGCTGGTGAGGCGGGACGCGGCGCTGTAGAGCACCGCCCGGTCGATGCCGGTGGCCCGGGCGATCTCCGGCGTCGTCGTGCCCGGGTGCGCGGCGACGTAGTCGAGGATCGCCTGCACGTTGCTGCCGCGCGGAGCGCGCTTGCCCGCGGGGCCGTGCGTGGCTCCGCGGCGACGGTGGCCGGGGCCTCCGGCCGGGCGTGGGGCGGCCCCCTCGCCGGTCAGCTCGTGGAGCGCTCGCTCGAGGCGTTCACGCTCCACCTCCAGCGGCTCGAGCGCTTCGAGCTCGGCGTTGACCTGGCGCAGGCGCGCCTTGATGACCTCCGCGACGTCGTCGGTCACCGACGTCGCCTTCTCGAACACCGCATACCGACATGCATCTTGCCAGTAACAGTCGGCGGAATGCATTCGTCCTGTAACCGGACGGACCTCCGCGTCCGCCGGGGGACGCGCCAGGATGGCAGGGCAGCGTTGGCGGTCGGCAGACTTATCAGTAAGCCTTGTGCTATTGAATGGCGAAGATTGATCAACGCTGGGGGTGGGGAAGTGGCCTCGCAGAGGGACATCATCGAGGCGATCCGCGGGCGCCTCGAGGAGGTGGAGGAGTCGCTGGCGCACCGTGCGCGCCTCATGGCCGAGCGCGAGCGCCTGCTCGCGGAGCTGGAGGCGGTGGAGGAGCGCCACGAGACGCGCCCGGTGGCGTGGCGGCCG
>DATMVO010000259.1:0-2304 GCA_035563115.1 Solirubrobacteraceae bacterium | reverse complement strand
GCTCGCCACCCGCACGACCGACGGCGCCGGGATGCTCCGCTTCACCGGCCGCGTCGGCAAGCGGACGCTCGCGCCCGGCCGCTACCGGCTCACGCTCACCGCGACGGACGCCGCCGGCAACCGCGGCGCCGCCCGGACGCTCGCCTTCACCGTCCTGCGCCGACCTTGATGCGTGTCGGACGGTGGTCGCATGACCGCCGCCGTCCAGCCCGCCACCGAGACCGTTCGAGCCACGCCGCAGGGCGGCGGCGGGTGGGCGCCCCTGCGCGCGGCGGCGTTCCGGCGGCTGTGGCTGGCGCAGTTCACGAGCAACGTCGGCTCGTGGATGCAGACCGTCGCCGCGCAGTGGGTGATGGTCTCGCTCACGTCGTCGGCGGTGCTGCTCGGCGCGATCCCGGCCGCGGCGAGCATCCCGTCGCTGCTGCTCGCCGTCCCGGCGGGCGTGCTCGGCGACCTCGTCGACCGTCGTCGGCTGATCCTCGCCGCGCAGGCCGCGATGCTCGTTGCCTCCGCCGCGCTCGCCCTCCTTGCCGCCGCGGGCGAGCTGACGCCGTGGGTGCTGCTCACGCTCCTCTTCGCCATCGGGGTCGGGAACGCGCTGAGCGCCGACCTGGCAGACGCTCCAGCCCGAGCTCGTCCCGCCCGAGGACCGGCCGCAGGCGATCGCGCTCGGCTCGGTCAACCCTTCGCGGTCTGAAGCCGTCGCACGGGGCGCGTGCGCGAAACTTGCGTTCATGAACGAACGGAACGTGCTCGGCGGCGAGCTGGAGCCGTGTGGGGTGGATCCGGTGACCGGGTTCTTCCGGGACGGCTGCTGCCGGCCGGACCCCCAGGGCGTCGGGACGCATCTGGTGTGCGCGGTGGTGACCGCCGAGTTCCTGGAGCACCAGCAGCGGATCGGGAACGACCTGAGCACGCCGATGCCGCGGTTCGGCTTCCCGGGGCTGACGCCGGGCGACCGGTGGTGCGTGACCGTCCACAACTGGAAGCGCGCCTACGAGGACGGCGCGGCGTCGTTCGTCGTGCTCGCCTCCACGAGCGCGGCGGCGCTGGACGTCGTCCCGCTCGAGGCGCTGAAGGAGCACGCGGTCGACGTCCCGCCCGACCCGGGCGCGCTCGCGGACGGCTAGGTCCGGAAGGCGCGCGCGGGGCGGGCGAGACGGCGCGGCGTGGCGTGGGTCAGCCGATGTTGACGCAGGCGCCGTCGCGCATGACGCCGTTCTCGCTGTAGGCGGCGCACGCGCGACCGAGCGGGAACGTCTTGGCGCCGTAGTTGCGCTCGAGCGTGATCGGGCTGCGCACGGTGCCGGTGTGCTGACCCGTGACGTGCTGCTCGACGATGTTGCCCTTCAGGTCGAAGAACGTCAGGTAGACCTTCGGGTTGCCGACGCCGAACGCGGGCGCGGCGAGCGTCGCGCTGGCCTTCTCGACCGTCGTGCCGTGCCCGAGCACGGTGATGTGGACGTTGTCCGTGGGCGACTTGTTGATGAGATGCGTGCCGGTCGCGTCGGCCTGGGCGGCGGACGGGACGGCCGCCACGGCGGCGGTGGCGAGGACGGCGGGAACGATGGTGCGCAGGGAGCGCATGGGCGCTTCTCCTCTCTCCGGCCGCAAAGGGCGGCGCGGTTCGATCGGTTGCCCCAGGCACGCTAGGTCCGGCCGGCGTTCCCCACCACCTCGTGGCCGCGAGGGTGGGAAGGTGCTACGCGGCCGCGGCGCGTGATGGAGCGGCGCGGGCTCAGCGCTCGCCGGGCGGGCGGCCCCAGGCGCGGGCGAGGGCGACGACGCGGCGGGCGAAGGGGCGCGACGCCGCGGGCAGCCCGCCCTCGCGCTCCAGGCGCGTGACGCCGTTGCGGTAGACGCCGGCGAGCAGCGCGCCCGGGTCGCCGTCGAGCCGCTCGACCGCCGGGATCGCCGCGCACAGGTAGCCACCGAGCGTCGCCAACGCGTCGGTGGGGGAGCGCGGGTCGGCGCCGCCGCCGTCCGCGTCGACCGCGTACCGCTCGAAGATCGACGGCGTCCACAGCGCGATCCCGACCTCGTCGCGCTCCGGCCGCTCGGCCCGCGGGTCGAACCCGGACGCGGTCTCGACGATCGCCGCGAGCAGCGACGGCGTGACGAGCGAGGAGGCGCACCGGTGCGCGCCGTCCGTCACCGCCTCCCGGTACTGCACCGGGACGCCGGTCCGCGCACGCAGCTCGCCGCCCCACGACGGCGTGCTCGGCGCGGCCGCGGTGCTCCCTTCGCCGTCCGAACCGCCGGCGCCGAACCCCGCCACCGCCACGCCGGCGAGCACGACGACGG
>DATMVO010000258.1:0-2730 GCA_035563115.1 Solirubrobacteraceae bacterium | reverse complement strand
GCCGTGGAGGCGACGCGCGAGGCGGTCGACGCGTGGGCGGAGGGACGCATCGACGGGCGCGGCGGCGACGTGTGGGTCAACCGCGCCCGGGCCGCCTTCGCGCGGCTCGTCGGCGTGCGGCCGGTCGACGTCGCGTGCGGGAACCAGGTGAGCGTCTTCGCGGCGCTCGTCGCGGCGGCGGTGCCGGACGGCGGGGAGATCGTGGTGGCGCACGACGACTTCACGTCGGTCGTCTTCCCGATGCTCGTGGCCGAGCAGGGCGGGCGCGGGGTGCGGGTGCGTGCGGTGCCGCTGGAGGAGGTGCCGGGCGCGGTTTCTGAGACCACCTCGCTCGTGGCGGTCAGCGCGGCGCAGTCGTCGGACGGGCGGCTCGTGGACCTCGACGCGCTCACGGCCGCCGCGGACGCGTGCGGGGCCGACGTCTTCCTCGACGCGACGCAGGCCGCGGGCTGGCTGCCGATCGACGCGTCGCGCTTCACGTACGTCGCGTGCGGGACGTACAAGTGGCTCCTCTCGCCGCGCGGGACGGCGTTCCTGGCGGTGCGGCCGGAGGCGGCCGAGCGGCTCCCGCCGATCCACGCCGGCTGGTACGCGGCGGACACGCCGTGGACGGCGGTCTACTCGCGCACGCTGGAGGTCGGGGCGGGCGCCAAGCGGTTCGACATCTCGCCCGCGTGGCCGCTCTGGCCGGCGACCGCCATCTGCACCGAGCTCATCGCCGATCTCGGCGCCGAGGCCATCGGCGCCTACGACATCGCGCTCGCCAACCGGCTGCGCGACGGCCTCGGCCTCCCGCACGACGTCACGCCCTTCGTGATCGCCGAGCGGCCGGACGCGGCGGAGCGCCTGGCCGCGGCGGGCGTCAAGGCCGCGGTCCGCGCGGGTCGGGTCCGTATCGCCTGCCACCTCCCGGCGACCGCCGAGGACGTCGACCGGGCGGTCGCGGCGCTCGCCTGAGCCGCTACCGCACTCTCGAGGCCGCGATCCGCGTCCACCGCGGCTCGTGGGTGCGGACGAGCGTGCACGGGGTGGCGGCGAGGTCGTCGTCGCCACCGCAGGTGTCGAGCTGGGCGCCGCGGATCTGCCATGTGCCGTCGCCGGTGCCGGCGAAGCCGCTGAGGCCGCCGGGCGGGGTGGGGTCGACGTCGTAGCCGACGCCGGGGCGGTAGCGGAAGGCGGCGGTGTACTGGCCGGGGCAGACGCGCTCGCAGCCGCGGTACCAGCTGATCCGCGAGCCGGCGAGCTGGACGCCCTCGAACCGCTGGGCGCTCTCGCCGCCGCTGACGTGCGCGACCGGCCGGGACGTGCCGCGGCCGAGCACGACCCAGCGGATCTCGTCCTCGAAGTACGAGGCGGCGCCGCCGACGCGGTAGCGAACGTGCTGGGCGAGCGCGGCGTCGACGAGGTCGAGCTGCTGCACGCTCCGCTCGCCCGTGACGCAGGTGGAACCCGGCGGGCGGCCGAGCGCGCAGCGGCGGGTCGGGACGCCGGGCAGCCGGGTCGAGGGCCGCGCGCGTGGCGCGACGAGGCGCTTCGTGTAGACGACGTCGCCGGTGCGCCCGGCGGACGTCCGCGCGAACGCGATCCGCCCCTGGTCGATCGTCGGCGCGTGCTCGTCGGCGCCCGTGTTCGCGTTCCGCACGGGCCGCGGAGCGGCGTCCCGGTCGATCGTGAGGACCTGGAGGTCGAGGCCGCCGCTCGTCCCGCGATCCGCACCGCCCTCGACCGCGGCGATCACGGCGGGCCGTCCGTCGCTGTCGGTCCCCAGGTCCGCCTCGAACGGCGCGCGCTGCGTCGCGAACGGCAGCACCAGCGGCAGCCCGTTCACCTGCTGCAGCACCAGCTCGTACCGCCCCGTCGCGGCATCGAGCCGGCTGAACACGGCGGTCCCACCGCTCGCGGTCACCGGCGACGGCGCCGCCAGCTCGGCCACGGCCACCTCCGGCTCCTGCGCCCCCGCGCCGTACGGCACGGCGCACAGGCTCATCAGCACGATCACGACGACGGCTCCCACACGAGGCATGTCGCTCAGAACGGAGCCGCGCCGCGAAGGTCGCGCAAATCGTGCCCCGGAACGGCGAAGGCCCGCCAGATGGCGGGCCTCCGTGAATCCGGTACTGCGAGAGCGGGTGGCTCTTACATCATCCCCGACATGTCGGGCATGCCGCCGCCCGCGCCGCCGCCGTCCTTCTCCGGCACCTCGGCCACGATGGCCTCGGTGGTGAGGATGTTCTTGGCGATCGACGCCGCGTTCTGGAGCGCGGAGCGGGTCACCATGGCGGGGTCGATGACGCCCGCCGCGACGAGGTCCTCGAGCTCGTTGGTGGCCGCGTTGAGGCCGATGCCGTGCTCGGCCTTGCGCACGTCGTTGACCACGACGGAGCCCTCGAGGCCCGCGTTGTGGGCGATCTGGCGGAGGGGCTCCTCGACCGCGCGGAGCACGATCTTCACGCCGGTGCGGATGTCACCGTCGTAGGAGTCGGCCGAGATGTCGTTGGAGGCCTGGAGGAGCGCGACACCGCCGCCGGGGACGATGCCCTCCTCGAGCGCCGCGCGGGTCGCCTGGAGGGCGTCCTCGACACGGTGCTTCTTCTCCTTCATCTCCGTCTCGGTGGCCGCGCCGACCTTCACGACGGCGACGCCGCCGGAGAGCTTGGCGAGGCGCTCCTGGAGCTTCTCGCGATCGAAGTCCGAGTCGGTGTTCTCGACCTCGGTCTTGATCTGGTTGAT
>DATMVO010000257.1:0-14936 GCA_035563115.1 Solirubrobacteraceae bacterium | reverse complement strand
GCGCCGAGCGCGGCGGCCCGCTCCACGTCGCCCTCCCCCACCCGCGACTGCCACTGGATCGCGTAGTCCACCCCGAGCCCCAGCAGCACCGGCAGCACCGCGATCGACGCCATCGTCAGCGACGCCCCGCTCAGGGACAGCGCGCCGAACGTCAGCGCCGCGGCGGCGAGCGCGACGCCGAGCGGCAGCAGCCGCAGCCGCGCGCGGAAGACGAGCGCCAGCGTCCCCGCCATCACCAGCAGCGCCGCGCCGAAGAGGAGGATCATCGAGCGCTGCACCGCGTCGGCCAGGTCGCTGATGACCACGGGCGCGCCGGTGACGACGTACCGCCCGCCGTTCTCGAGCTGCCAGTCGGGCATCGCGACCGCCTGACGGACGAGCGCGATCGCGTCCTCGCGCTCGGTCTGCGACAGCCCCGGCTTGAGCCGCACCTGCACGAGCGCCGACGACGCGGTCGGGAAGAGGTAGGCGAACCGTGCCTTCGGCGTCCCCGCCGGCTTGGCCGCGTCGAAGACGAGCCGGGTGACGAAGTTCGGGTCGTCGACGCGCGGCGCGCTCGTCAGCCCGTAGCGGACGGCGGTGGTGAGCAGCGTCGTCGTGAACTGCGCGTTGACCGCCTCGCGCGCCTGCTGCCCGAGCTTCTTCACCTCCGCTGCCGGCTTGCCCTGCTTGCGGGCCAGCGCCTCCGCCGCCTCCTGCGCGCGCGCCGCCTGCTGCTGCGTCGTCGTCGTCTGGCGCTCGAGCTCGGCGCTGAGCTGGTTGGCCGACTCGTTGACGAACGTCCCCGGCCCGAGCACCACCTTCACCGGCTTGCTCTTCGCCAGCTTCCCGCACGGCCCGTTCACGCCACCGCGCGGCTCCACGTCCGCCGGCTTGTTGCCCGAGATGCAGCCCTCCAGCCCGAGCACGCGCGCGAGGTCGGAGGTGAGGACGAGCTTGGTCAGGTCGCCCTTGACGAGCACGTAGACGGCGTCCTCGCCGAAGTGCTCGTAGTACCGCTCGGACGCCTGGTAGGACGACGAGCCGTTCCCGACGAGCGTCTCCGTCGACGTCGTGGGCGTCAGCCGCGCGGCCAGCAGCGCCCCCGCCAGCGTCAGGAGCGCGCACACCACCAGCACCGGGACGGGCCGGCGGGCGGCGAAGGCGATGGTGCGGCGCAGACGGGCGGGCATGTGCCTGGGGTCGCAAGGTACGCGTCCCGGCGGCCGGGACGCGCCGATCCGGTCCTACTTCGACGGGGCGGCCGGCACGCGGGTGCCGGACGCCGACTGGCGCACGTGCGGGTAGCGCGACGACTCCCCGCCCTCCGCGCCGATGACGCCCTCGTTGACCGTGTACGGCCCCTGGTCGACGCACTTCGGCGCCGGGGTGTTGCGGTCGGCGTTGGCGAAGACGTACGTGAGGATGTTCTGCGAGAGCTGGAGCGTCGTCGGGATTGGCGGCGCCAGCGGGTTGGTCTGCGGCAGCGGGTTGACCACGTACGGGAACGCGGTCCCGATCCGCCCGGCGAGCTCCTCGGCCGTGCCCGGCGACGGGTTGCCCCGGCCGCACTGGCGCGTCTCGTAGCTCTTGAGCTGGCCCTCGGCGAGGTCCAGGTAGCCGTTCGGCTTCATGTACGGGTTGGAGCGGTTCGAGCCCAGCCGGCGCGGATACGTCGCGACGTTCTCCGGCAGCAGCGGGTTCGCCGTGCGCAGGTAGTGGATGCCCTCCTGGCGCGCCTGCGTGGCGGCCGGGACGTTGGCGAGGAAGCCGCGCAGCTCGTTGCGGTGCGACGACAGGTAGCTCAGCAGCGGATTGAGCTGCTTGAGCGTCGGCTCGAAGTCCCCGAGCGCCGGCGGCAGGTCGTCGAGGAAGCGGCGCAGCGCCGGCAGGCCGCGCTCGGACGCGTCGATCAGCGGATCGAGGTTCTCGATCAGCTGGTTGAGGTCCGGCGCGAGCTCGTCGATCTCCTGGAACGTCGGGCTCAGCTCGCGCGCGGCCGGCCGCAGCTGGGTGATCACCGGGTCGCTGATCCGCGCCGTGCGGCTCAGGCGGCGGACGGTCTGCTCGGCCTCGCGGTTGAAGGTCGGGAAGACGGTGAACAGCTCGCGCAGCTCCTGGTCGCGCTCGGCCGTCGTGGAGAAGACGTCGTTCGCGTTGCGGATGAGGCCCTGGAGCTGGCCCTGGCGCTCGGAGAGCGCGTCGAAGACCACGCCGGTGTTGCTGACGAGCTGGCGCAGCGCGCCGTCCTGGGTGTCGAGGACGCGCAGCAGCTCGGTGGTCTCCTCGGCGAACGGGTCGAGGTTGCCGAGCGCGTCGTTGATGTCCTGCGCGCGCCCGTTGAGCGAGCGCGACTGCTGCTGCATCCAGACCTGGAACGCCTCGCGCGTCTTCGGGTCGAACGCGCGGAAGATCTCGTCGAGCTCGACCGTCTCGGACACCTGCGCGCTGGCGAGCGTGCCGCCCTCGGGGAGCTTGGGGCCGTTGGTCGTGCCGGGCGTCAGCTCGACGTACGTCTCGCCCAGCAGCGTCTTCTGCCGCAGGATCGCGCGGACGTCGCGCGGCAGCGGCGCGTACTGCTCCTTGAGCTCGATGACGGCGTTGGAGCGGCCGGAGGTCTTGTCCGCCTCGACCGACTTCACGCGGCCGACCGGGACACCCGAGATGCGGACGTCGGCCTCGACGGCGAGCTGCGTCGCCGAGGGGAACGCGACCTGGAAGCGGTACTGCTTGGGCTTGAGCGGGATCGAGCCGCCGAAGGCCAGCCAGAGGAAGAGCAGCAGGCCGAAGCAGGAGAGCGCGAAGCCCACCATGAGCAGCATGCGGCCGAGGGTCGGGGCCTGCTTCTGCATCTAGCGCGTCCCCTCCGTGGTCGGGTTCTGCGCCGTGCCGGCCGGCGAGCTCGGCCCCGTCGGCGTGGTCGCCGCCGTCGCCGGGTCGGCCGTGCAGGTCTGCGCGCTCTGCGGCACGCCGGTGAGCTGCGCGATCAGGCCCAGGCGCGGGTCCGAGGCGATGATCGGGTCGAGCACCTTGGCCGTGTCGCAGCTGAGGAAGACCGAGCCGCGGCGGACCGGCCCGTGCGCGTCCTGCGTCGAGAAGAGCAGGTTGCCGACGTGCCCGGCCCACGACGCCCAGAAGAGGTAGCCCTCCTCGTCGCCGGGCGGGTTGTACGCCAGCTCGTTGACGAGGTAGTTGAGGACCTCGAAGGAGGTGTTGAGATCCGGCGCGGTCGCCGCGAGGTCCCGCGCCGCCGGGCGGAGCGTCTCGATCGTCGGCTGGACGTCGCGGGCGAACGGGCGCAGCTGCTCGCGGATGACCGGGGTGGTCTCGCGCAGGAACGGCCGCGTCTGGCGCAGCGACGGCCCGAGCGCGCGGGCGCCGGGGCGCAGCGCCTGGAGCGTCGGCCCGAGCTCGTCGGCCAGGCCGTCGACGCGGGCGAGCGTCGTGTTCGTCTGCTCGAGCGTGCCGGGCAGCTCCTGCAGCGCGCTGCGCAGGTTGCGGTCCTGCGCCGCGAAGGTGCGGAAGACGGCGTTGGAGCTGTCGACGAGCTGCGCGAGCTGGTCGTCCTTCTCGCCCACGGCGGACACGAGCTTGCTCAGGTTGGAGATCGACCGCTTGATGTTCGTCCGGCGCTCCTGGAGCGCGGAGGTCAGCTTGCGCAGGTCCCGTGCGCCCGGCTCGAAGCGCTTGAGCGTCGCCGCCAGGTCGTCGCCGCGGCCCTCGAGGCCCTGGCCGGCGCCGTTGACGAGCAGCTTCAGGTAGTCGCGCGTGTCGCGGTCCAGGCTGGAGAGGATCTCCTCGAACTTGACGTCGGGGAGGGTGTTCTTGACCGGCACCGTCCAACCCTCGGGGATCCGCTTGCCACGGACGCCCGGGGACATCTCGATCGTCATGTCCTCCAGGCCCGTCTTGGGGCGCAGGAGCATGGTCGCGTCGGTACGGATGCGGTCCCGGTACTTGCCGCGGATCTTCAGCTGGATGCGGGCACGGCCGTCGACGAGGTCGACGCGCGAGATCTCGCCGACGTTGACGCCGGCGATCGTCACGGTCTGGCCCTGGCCGGGCGTGACCGCCTTCGCGGTGTCGAACTCGGCGTTCATCGTGAAGAAGTCGCTGCCGAGCACCGGCACCCACGCGGGCAGGTAGAACCGCTGGTTCGACAGGATCACCGACGAGACGAGCGCCGCGACGGCGATCAGCCCGATGATCGCGACGAAGTCGAGGAGGTGCTTGCGGATCGCGCGCTTCACCGGCCACCACCCGCCTTCGCGGCCGAGGCGGTGATGCCGCGGCCGGTCGGCGTGCCGTCCGCCGGGCCGACCTTCGCGCCGTTGAGGTCCGGGAGCTGCTGCTTGTAGCAGTCCTGGTCGGGGCGGTACGGCGGGCGGGAGCCCGGGAACGCGGGCCGCGTCCCCAGCGGCGCGATCGCCGCGTTGAAGAAGGACGGGACCTTCGTCGTGTTCGACGGGCCGGTCTGGCGCGTCGTGGTGCCGCCGCCGGTCTGGAAGCGGACCATCTGGCCGTTGCCGTCGAAGTTCTGGCTCTCGCCGGCGAGACCGACGAGCGCGTACCAGAACTCCTTGTAGTTCTCGGTGTTCGTGTCGAACTTCGCGCGGTCGCCGGTCTCGCGGATCCTGATGTCCCCGGTCGGCAGCAGCACGCGGTCGACGCACTTGGCGAACCGGTCCTGCTGCGGGAAGAACTCGGTCGCCGCGCGCGCCGCGGAGGCCAGGTCGCGCGCGGCCGGCGCGAGCTGCCGGGCCAGGCCGCCCAGCTCCTCCTGCGACATGAGCCGCGTCATCTGCTCGATCCACGGGAACGAGGCGTCGATCGTCGCGTCGGTCTCGCGGACGCCCGGGAGGATCTCGCGGGCGAACGCGCGGGTCGGCGGGAAGGCGCGGTTGAGCGACGCGAACGCCGCGTTCGCGGTCTGCGTCGTCTCCGGCAGGAGGCTGATCGCCTCGCGCACGTTGTCCTGCTCGTCGCCGAAGATCGAGACGGTCCGGTTGAAGTTCGTGATGTTGTCCTGCAGCAGGCTCTCGTTGCGGCCGAGCGCGGCGGTGACGCGCTGCAGGCCCTTGATCAGCCGCGAGACGTCGCGCGGGTCCTCGCCGAGGAAGGCGTCGTTGACGATCGAGACGCCGCGGAGCGCCGGGCCGGCGTCGTCGTACGAGTCGTTGACCGACTCGGCGGCGGTCTCGCCGCGGGCCGACGGGTCCTGCGGGACGCTGACGAGGTCGGACTTCGCGGGGTCGCCGTCGAGCGCGCGGCCGAACTCGTCGAGCAGCGTCTTGAGGTCCTCGCGCGTGTCGTTCTGCAGCGTCGTGAGGATCTCGTCGAGCTGGACCGGCGAGGCGGTCTGCGTGACGCGGATCGTGTCGCCGTCCTCGATCGTCGGCGAGCCGGGGCTGCCGGGCGAGAGGTCGACGAAGAAGTTGCCCTCGAGGAAGATGCGCGACCGGATCTTGAGCGTGGCGTCCTTGTGGATCGGCAGGCCCTTCTCCTGGATCTCCATCACGACCTCGGACATGTCGGTGTCCTGGTAGCGGCGGATCTCCTTGACCTTGCCGACGTCGACGCCGGCGACGCGGACGGGCGAGTTCGGGCGGATCGAGTTCGCGTTCTCGAAGACCGCCGTGATCCGGTAGCCCTGCGTGAACGGGACGTCCTTGGTGAACCCGAGGTAGCACCCGATCCCGACGGCGAGGAGCACGACGAGGGCGACCGCGACCGGGGAGCGGCCCCGGCGGTCCTTGCGCGGAACGCGCGGCTTCGCTGCGTCAGCCACCGTTCGTGCCTCCCCCCTGGTCGCCGGGGATGGACTGCGAGAGCCCGCCGCCGTCCGTCGTCGCCCGCTCCGTGCGGTCGACGTTGCGGCCCTGGTTGCCCGGGACGTTGCCGATGACGGGACGGCCCTTGACCCAGTTCTCGTTGCCGGCCTCGCACTCGTTCGTGCGACCGTTGCCCGGCGTGTTCGGGTACGGGTTGGTGTGGAGGAAGTTCTCCGGGGTGCCGCCGTTGGCGAACGAGCTGGACGCGGTGCCCTCGTTGTTCGGGCCCTCAGGCGAGCTGATGATGATGAACCGCCCCCACGTGCCGGTCGCGGTGCCCTCGGAGAGGACGCTGGCGGCGTTGCGGAAGAAGAGCGAGGCGTAGTTGCAGACGGTCTGCAGCGGCGCGAGGTCGGCGACGGTCGGCCGCGCGATCTGCACCGTGGTCCGTAGCGAGCGGATGCCGAGCGTCGACAGCGGGTCCTCGGCGAACTCCTGGAGCGAGCGGAACGTCGGCTCGAGCCGCTCGTTCAGCTCGACCGACTCACGGAGCACCGTGCGGCCGCGGGTGAAGGTCTGGGCCAGGTCGGGCGCGGCGGAGCTGATCGCGCGGACGCCCGGGCGCAGCTCGCTGAACAGCGCCTCGGCGTTGCGGAGGACCGGCCGCTGCCTCGGGAGCTCGTCGATCGCGGTCTGCATCGTGCGCGGGCCGGTGGAGATCGTCTCCTGCAGGCCCTCGCGCACGTCGGAGAGCGCCGTGAAGGTCGTGTCGAGGCCGCGGAAGAGCGACGCCTGCTCGCGCCCGACCGGCGCCGCCTCGGCGGCGGCCTGGCCGAGGCCGCGGAAGAAGCCCTCCAGGTCGGTGCGCGGGTCGGCGAGGTTGGCCATCACCGGCTGGAGCGTGCGGAGCAGCCCCGGCAGCGAGCCGAGCGCGTCGTTGAGCGACTCGCCGCGGGCCGAGAGCGCGCCGCCGAACTCGTTCATGTTCGTGCGCGAGGCCGCGCGGGTCGGCTCGTCGAACGTGCCGAGCACCTCGTCGATCTCGACCGGCGCGGGCGTCGCCTGGGCCAGCGGCACGGTGTCGCCGGTGACGAAGCCCTCGGTCGAGTCGCCGCGGTTGAGCTCGAGGTACTTCATGCCGAGCGCCGAGCGCGACCGGACGAGCACCGTCGAGTCGCGCGGAAGCGGGTCGACGACCGTCTCGAGCTTGAGGTTGAGCACCGCGCTGACCGCGCCGTTGGGCTCGCGGCGCGGCGTGATCTCGTCGATGACGCCGACGCGCGAGCCGCCGACGCGCACCTCGTTGCCGGGCACGAGGTTGGCCGCGTTCGGGACGACGACCTTGAGGTCGTAGGTCGGCACGAACGGCAGGCCGTTGTTCGCGTTGTAGGCGAGGAAGACCGCCACGACGACGATCAGCGTGGTCGCCGCGCCGATGAGGACGGGGTTCGCCGCGATG
Source organism: Solirubrobacteraceae bacterium (assembly GCA_035563115.1). Classification (GTDB taxonomy): domain Bacteria; phylum Actinomycetota; class Thermoleophilia; order Solirubrobacterales; family Solirubrobacteraceae; genus CADCVT01. The sequence continues at coordinate 7,727 of DATMVO010000257.1, read as the reverse complement.
GAGGCCGCGCCGCGCCGGTTCACTTGTTCCCCCCGAGGAGGTAGTCGAGGAGGCCGGCCTGCTCGTCGCTGATGGCGCCCGAGCCCGCGCTGGACGTGCGCGCCTTCGGCGCCTCGGCCTTCGCGTCGTCGCCGGGCAGCACGTTCTTCGGCAGCGCCAGCGCCTTGGAGTCCTCCTGCTTCGCCGCGCCGTCGGAGCCCTCGGCCTTGGCCGCGCCCCGTGCGGCGACCGCCTCGGCCGACTGGTCCTGGCCCGCCGCGGTCGGCGTGACGTTCGTGCTCTGCGCCTCGCGCGTGGCGTACTTGGCCTGGACCGCCTTGACGCTGGCCGCCTGCGCGGTCTCGGCGTCGGTGTCCTGCTGGCTCCAGCGCGCCGAGCAGCCGCCCTGCGGGTCGGTCACGTACGTGGTGCAGGTGTTCACGAGGAGGCCCGCGCGCACGTAGTGGCCGAGCTCGTCGTAGCCGTTGGTCGACGCGACGGTGAAGAAGAGGACGTCCATCAGGCGCTCGATGCCGCCGGTGTCGCGCAGGCTCGTCGTCAGCTTCTCCAGGTCGTCGGCGACCGGCCGCGCGTCCTGGAAGAGCCCGCGCAGGTCCTGCGTGATCGGCCGCGTCGCCTGGAGCGCCGGACGCCCGACCTCGGCGGCCTCGCCGAGCGACGTGATCGCCTCGGTGCCGGCCTCGCTGAACGGCCCGAGGTTCTGGAAGACCTGGTTGAGCTGCGGGGCGACGTCGCCGAGGTCGTCGAGGACCGGCTCGAACTCGTCGGCGAAGCCCTCGAGGCGCGTCATCGTCGGACGCAGCTCGCGCAGGAAGCGCGGCAGCAGCTCGAAGTTGCGCTCGAGGTCGGCGCGGCGGTCGGCCGTCGCGCGGGAGACGTCGTTGGCCTCCTCGATGAAGCTGGCGACCGACTCTCGGTCGTCCGCGAGCGGGCCGAGCGCCTCGTCCGAGTTCTCCGCCAGGTCGCTGAGCACCTGGTTCTGGTCGGCGAGGATCTTGAGGACGCGGTTCGTCGTGCCGAGCGCGGGGTTCGCGCGCCGGATCGTCTCGTTGAGGTCCTCGCCGCGGCCCGCCAGGCCGGCGCCGAGCTCGTTGAGGATGATCGCCAGGCGCTGGCGCTCGGGCAGGCGGGTGACGTTGTTGATGAGGTCGATGTCGACCGGCTTGACCGTGTTCGTCACCGGCAGCAGAAGCTGGCCGGCGCCCTCCTCGCCGTCCGGGATCTCCTTCAGCGGCGGCGGCGCCTGCTCGCCCGCCTGGCGCGGCTTGGTGAGCGAGCACTCGACGAACCGCTCGCCGATCAGCGACTGCGGGCGGATCATGCAGGAGGCGTCCTGGCGGAAGTCCTGGAAGCCGGCCTTCGTGATCTTCAGGACCACCGCGGCGCGGTTGTCCCGGGTGACCTCGAGCGCGTCGATCTTGCCGACGTTGACGCCGGAGATGCGGACGTCCTCGCCCGGGATCACCGTGAAGGCGTTGTCGAAGATCGCACGGACCTTGTAGCCGCCGTCGTCGTCGCCGCCGAACGCGCGGGCGCCGAGGACGACCACCGCGACGAGCGCGACCGCGAGGAGCCCGATGCCGAGGATGCGCTTCACGGGCCGGGGGGCGACGAGCTCTCGTCGCAGTCGAGGTTGTCGTCGCGGAACGGCGCCGAGCCGTCCGTCTGGCGCTGCGAGGCGCCGCCCGGGCACCGCTTGAGCCGGTTGTTCGTGAGCACGTCCAGGCCGGTGAGGCGGCTGTTCGGGCTCTGCGGCGTCAGCGTGCCGCCGGCGGCGTCGTCGGTGAAGGAGAAGGTGCCGGTGACCGGCGCGACGCGGGCGTAGTGGCCGTTCGCGTCGTAGTTGGCCGCGGCGCCGCCGAAGTCGCGCAGCCAGCCGACGAGCTCCGGCGCGTACGGCCGGGCGAAGTCGAGCACGTCGACCGAGCTCTTGAGCGCGCGGCTCGTGTTCTTCAGCGCCGGCGAGGCGACCTGCTGGAGCCGCGGCGTGAGGTTCGTCAGCTCCACGAGGTCGTTGTCGGCACCGGCGCGGCGGATCGCCTGCTGGAGGTTGCGGACCGTCGGCTGGGCGTTCTGCACGAGCGGGCGCAGCTCGCGCATGAAGCGCGCGAGGTCCTTCGTGGCCGGCCCGGACTCCTCGACCAGCTCGTCGAGGTCGTTGAGCGCGGCGCGCAGGTTGACGAAGGTCGAGTTGCCGCGGCGCATGGTGTCGGGCAGCTCCGCGAGCGCCTCCGACAGGGCGGTGCGCTCCTGCGCGATGCCGGCCGCCGCGTTGTTGGCGTTGGAGACGAGGTCGGTCAGCTCGGTGCGGCGCTCGGCCAGCGCGGTCATCGCGCGGCCGCCGTCGACGAGGAGCCGCGAGAGCGTCTGCGAGTCGCGGTTGACCTCGCTCACCAGCGCGCGGGTGGTCGACAGCGCCGGGTTGAAGTACTCGGCGGCCTCGTTGGCCTTGTCGCCCTTGTCGCCGAACTGCTCGGCCGAGCCCTGGATGACGCGCTGCAGCGCGCGGCGGGTCTTCGCGTCGAGCGTGTTGAAGAGCTGGTCGAGGTCGACGATCGTCTCGGTCTTCGACGTGTCGAGCAGCGCGCCGCCGTCCAGCTCCGGGGCGTTGTTCGGGCCCGGGCGCAGCTGGATGTACCGGTTCGCGACGCCCGAGAGCGACGTCGCGCGGATCTGCGCGGTCGTCCCCTCGTGCAGCGGCGCGAACTCGTCCTGGACCTCGATCGTGATCTCCGCCTGGTTGTCCGGCGTGAGCTTGATGTCGGCGATGCTGCCGATGCGGCGCCCGCCGATCTGCACGTCGTTGTCGTCGACGAGCTGGCCCGCCGTGTCGAAGCGGAGCTTGTACGTGGTCGTCGACCCGCCTCCGAGCAGGAGCACGGCCAACAGCACGACCGCGATCAGAAGCCCGCCGAGGACGGCTGCGCGTGCAGCGGTCATCCGGCTCTCCTGGCGCGTGGGGTGGGGACGCTGCGGGACAGAGTCAGGTGGGGTGGGGGTGGGACCTGCGGACCAGCGGGGTGCCGCTTAGGTGGTCGCGGCGGTAATGGTGGTCACCGAGTGTTGACCCGGCGTTACGTGGAGACGTGTTCGTCGTCGAGCTTCTATTCCATCCCCAGCGGGCCCTGCGACTCGCCGGAGAGGAACTGCCGCACGAAGGGGTTGTCCGACTCGAACAGCTCCTCCGCCGGGCCGGACTCCACGATCCGGCCCTTCCACAGCACCGAGATGTGCTCGGCGACGCGGCGGGCGGTCATGATGTCGTGGGTGATGATCGAGAAGGCCGGCATGCGCCGGTCGGTGCCCTCGCGATCGCTCATCATCTCCGCGTGGATCTCCTGGATCAGCTCGCCCAAGAGGGCGGTGCGGACCGGGTCCAGGCCGGAGTCGGGCTCGTCGAAGAGGACGATGTCCGGGTCGAGCACGAGGGCGCGGGCGAACCCGGCGCGCTTGCGCATCCCGCCCGAGAGCTCGTTGGGCATCTTGTCGCCCGCGTTGCTCAGGCCGACCTCGGCCAGGCGGCGGTCGACGATGTCCTTGATCTCGTCCTCGCCCTTGTCCGTGTGCTGACGGAGCGGGAAGGCGGTGTTGTCCCAGACGTTCATCGAGCCGAAGAGCGCGCCGTCCTGGAAGAGGACGCCGAACTTCTTCCGCATCTCGAACAGCTCGTCGTCCTGCATGTTCGGGACGGACTCGCCGTGGACCAGGACGTCGCCCTCGTCCGGGTACAGCAGGCCGACCATGTGCTTGATGCACACGGACTTCCCGGTGCCGGACGGGCCGAGGATCATCGAGATCTTGCCCTCGGGCAGGCCCATGTTGAGCCCGCGGAGGATCTTGTTGCGGCCGAAGGCCTTGTGGACGTCGATGAACTCCACCGCGTCGGCGGCGCCGTGAGGGCGCTGCTTGCCGGTGTGCCACTTGTACTCGTCGTCCTCGGACGGCTCGCCGCCGCCGTCGCGCGGCTCGCGGATGACCGAGACGCGCGAGGTCTCCTGGGACGCGGCCTCGGGCTCGTCGTAGCCCGCGCCGGAGTCCGGCGCGTCGGCCGGCGTCTCGCGGTCCGAGGGCAGCTGGTTCGCCTCGCGGTCGCGGGTGCGGTCGTCGTCGCTTGCCATGCCGTCAGCCTCCGATCGGTGCTCGTGGGTTGGCGCCCCAGAACAGCTGGGTGCCGAGCATCCCGATGAGATGCACGAGCACGATGTTGAGCACCATCGATTTCGCCGTTGCCGCTCCCACGCCGACCGGTCCTCCGCCCGCGTGGTAGCCGTAGTAGCAGCCCACCAGCACGATGACCGTGGCCATCGTCATCCCCTTGATCACGGAGTACAGGAGGTCTGGTGGGTTCTGGAACATCCAGAAGATGAGGAAGTAGCCGCCGGACGAGACCTCGCCGATCTGCTCGACCACCGCCAGGTAGCTGGCGAAGAAGCCGGCGCCGACCGAGGCCATGTAGATGAACGGCAGCGTGACCCACGCGGCCAGCAGGCGGGTGGCGCAGAGGAAGAGCACCGAGTCGATGCCCATGACCTCGAGCGCGTCGATCTCGTCCGAGATCCGCATCGAGCCGAGCTCGGCGACGATGCCGGTGCCGACCTTCGCGGCCATCATGTAGCCGAAGGCGTAGGGCACGAGCTCGCGCAGGTCGCACCACGCGGCGAAGACGCCGGCGTAGGCCGGCGCGCCCTGGGCCCGCGTGAAGTACGCGCCCTCGATGCCGCACTGGAGGCCGATGATGAAGACCAGGCCCCAGATGACGATCGTCGAGGAGAGGATCAGGATCCCCGCCTGGCGCAGCGCCTCGCCGAAGAACTTCGTGACGCGCAGCGTGAAGACCATCGCCACGATGCGGCCGCAGAACTTCGCGATGTCGCCCAGCGAGGCGAGCCAGTCGCGCGGGACGTCGAGCCAGCCCTGCATCAGCGCATGCCCTTCGTCATCGGATGACCTGGATCTCGGGGTGCGTCGCCAGCAGGGTCTGCGTGAAGACGTAGTTGAAGGCGAACACGCCGAGGAACGCGATCACGACCGCCTGGTTGACCGCGCGGCCGACGCCCTCGGCGCCGCCGGAGGCCGTCATGCCCTTGTAGCAGCAGACGATGGCGACGATCGCGCCGAAGCCGGTGCATTTCACGACCGAGCCCCAGAGATCGGTCGTGGAGGCGTTCGTGAAGAACGTGGCCCAGAACGGCCCGAGTGGCGCGTCGTACACGAGCGTCGCGACGACGCCGCCGAAGATGCCGAAGAGCAGCGCGTAGATGTCGAAGAGGCCCGTGATGAGCATCAGCGCCAGGAAGCGCGGGACGACGAGGTTCTTCACCGGGTCGACGCCGAGCACCTGCAGCGCGTCCAGCTCCTCGCGGATCTTGCGGGCGCCGAGGTCCGCGGTGATCGCGGTGCCGGCGACGCCCGCGACGATGATCGCGGTCACGAACGGGGCGAACTCGCGGATCGACGCGAGGACGAAGAAGCCGCCCAGGCGGTCGAGCGCTCCGAAGAGCACGAGGAAGTTCGCGCCCTGCAGACCCGGCGCGCCGTACCCGAACGCGATCGTGCTGACGAGCAGCGGGAACCAGCAGAGCTTCAGGGCGAAGAGGAACTGGTTGACGAACTCCCCGCCGTAGGGGAACGGAGGCCTCAGGGCAGAGACGATCGTCTTGCCCGTGAGGATCATCATGTCCCCGACCTCTTCGAGCAGGTTCTTCATCGGGAGGAACCCGCGATCGGCGACGCTTCTGACCAACCCTCTCCCCTTCGCGCTTGGACGTGCAGGACGGCGGGACGGCCGCCATGCCGAACGGGAGCGTACGCAATCGCCGCGCGCCATGACAACAGGCAACCGTCGCCTAACAAACCACCGGCGCCGCCCTCCGCACCTTCTGGTACGTTCGCGGCTCTATGAGGAGGGGTCCCTGGATCGCCCTGTGCGTCAGCGCGCTCGCGGCAGCCGGTTGCGGCGGCGGCGGGTCGGCGCGCCAGGACGCCGACGAGCCGAAGGGCGACTGGGGCATCCAGGTCGTCGAGGCCGAGTTCGCCAAGCAGCAGCGGCTGGCCGAGCGGACGACCATGCGCATCCGCGTGCGCAACACCGAGGACCGCGCCGTCCCGAACGTCGCGGTCACCGTCGAGGGGCTCGCGCGCCGCTCCGAGCAGGCCGGTCTCGCCGACGGCGGACGGCCGACGTGGATCGTCGACGACGGCCCGCGCGGCGGCACCACCGCGTACACGAACACGTGGGCGCTGGGCCGGCTCGCGCCCGGGCAGTCGAAGACCTTCGAGTGGCAGCTCACGCCCGTGAAGGCGGGCGACTTCAAGGTCAACTACCGCGTCGCGGCGGGCCTGGACGGCAAGGCGCGCGCGGTGGCGGTCGGCGGCAAGCGCCCCGAGGGCGTCTTCGACGTCGAGGTCTCGGACGAGCCCGCGCAGTCGCGGGTGGACCCGGACTCCGGCGACATCATTCGCGGCTAGCCGCCTGGCGGGCCCTCGTTCGCCAGACGTCCAGCCGGACGGCCGTGGAAGACTGGCCGTTCGCAAGCGAGGTTGGAGGCCGCGGGATGCCCCGGAAGATCGATGCAGGAGAGCTGGTCGCCGCGCTCGGCGGGCTGCTCGTGTTCGTCGCCCTGTTCCTCGAGTGGTTCGGGCCGGCGACGGGCTGGGAGGTGTTCGAGTCGCTCGATCTCGTCATCGCCGCGCTCGCCATCGTCGCGATCGCGACCGGCGGCGCGGGGCTCGGGACGATCGGCGGGCTGAACCCGCGCACGCTCCTGCCGCTCGGCGTCGTGCTGCTGCTGATCGTGCTCGTGCAGCTCGTCGAGCCGCCGCCGGTGGTGCCGGACTCGCTCGACGTCGAGACCGGCGGGTGGCTCGCGCTCGCCGGGTCGCTGCTGGTCGTGGTGGGCGGGATCCTGCGCGTCGCGTCGATCGACGTCACCGTCAGCGTCGGCGCGCGCGACACGCGGCGGCGGGTCCCGGCGGTCGACCGGCGCCCGGGCTCGTCCACCCCGGCCGCGTCCGCCGCGCCGTCGCGCCCGGCCTCCCCCTCCCCCACCGCGGCCGGCGACGACGAGCCGCCGCGCCGGCGCTCGCTGCTCGACGACGTGGACCCTGACGCGACGCAGCCGCTCCCGCCGCTCCGCGAGGAGTCCTGACGTCGCGCCCGAAGACCGGAGGATCGTGAGCGAGTTCGAGGTCCTCCGGTTCGAGGCGGTGCCGGTCACCGGCCGCGTCGCCGTGGTCGAGCTCGACGGGGACTTCGGCGGGCCGCGCCCCGCGCGCCGGCCGGTGCTGGTGGTCGAGCGGCGCGACCGGACCGTCGAGGCGCCGGCCGCCGACGTGGTCGAGGAGCCGTGGTCGGCGAGCTTCGCGGTGCCGATCGAGCTGGCGCTCGACCCGCGCGCCGAGTGGGGCCTGAGCTTCGGGCGCGGGCCGCTCTTCGCGCTCCCCTCCCCCACCACCGTCGCCGAGGAGGACCGGTACGTCCGGCTCGCGCGGCAGGCGAACGAGCTGCGCCACCGGATCTCCGAGCAGGCCGTCACCGTCGCCGAGGCCGAGGCGCACGAGGCGGCGGTCGCGCGCGAGCACGAGCGGGTGCGGGTCGAGCAGGCGGCCGAGCACGAGCGCGCGCGGGAGGCGCTGGCGGCCGAGCACGCGACCGCCGTGCGGGAACTGGAGGAGGCGCGGGCCGAGCTCGCACGCGTGACGGAGTCCTTGGAGGCGTCCGAGCGGAC
>DATMVO010000256.1:0-14381 GCA_035563115.1 Solirubrobacteraceae bacterium | reverse complement strand
GCGGCCGCCGCGGCCACCGCGCCGCAGCTCGGCGACGCGGGCGCCCACGCGTGGCTCGGCTTCGCCTACGTCTCGCTCTTCTCCATGTTCCTCGGCTTCTTCGCCTGGTACGCCGGCCTGGCCCGCGGCGGCGTCGCGCGCGTCGGCCAGATCCAGCTCCTGCAGCCGCTGCTCACGCTGAGCTGGTCGGCGCTGATCCTGGGCGAGCACGTCGGCGCCGGGATGGTCGTCGCGGCGACCGGCACCCTCGCGTGCGTCCTCGCCACCCAGCGCGCGCGGGTGCGTGCGAGGGTCGTCCAGCCGGTTGCCACGCCGGCGCCCGCCGCGCGATGATCGCCGCGTGGACGCCACGCCCATCGAGATCCGCTGGCTCCTGCTCGCGGTCGCCGGCGTCCTCGTCGTCTCCGGCGCGGCATTCGGCGGCGAGATCGGGGAGGCCGTCGCCCCGGTGACGGCCGCGCTCGGCGTCGGCGTCGCGTTCGTCGCCACGCGTCCCTGGCACCCGATCGTCGCGCCGCTCTACCGCCGGCGGCTCGAGGGCGCGTGGACGGACTGGGCGGAGGCGGTCGAGCGGTGGCAGGCCCGCGGCGACGCGAAGGGCGCGGCCGAGGCGCAGCTCGCCACCGAGCAGCTCGTCGAGCGGCTCCACGGCCTCCGGCCGCCGCCTGCCGAGCGCGAGCGCCACACGCGCCGGATCGCGCAGGTCACCGCGTACGCGGAAGCCCTCCACGCCTGGCGGCAGGCGCCAGCCCACCCGACCGTCGCCGCGCGGCTCCAGGCCGCGCACGACGCGCTCGGCTAGGTCAGCGGTCGGGGTCGACCTCGCGCGCCCGCGCGGCCTGCTCCTCGGCGGCGGCACGCTCGCGGGCGACCGCGGACTCGCGCTGCTCCACGCGCTCCTCGGCTTCGGCGGCGCGGCGCGCGTGCTCCTCGGCGAGCTCACGCTCACGCTCGGCCGCGACCCGGTCCTCCTCCAGCCGCTCTTCCGCGGACGCCGCCCGCGAGAGGTGCTGGTCGGCCTGCGCGGTGCGCGCCCGGGCCTCCACGCGGCGCTGCCCGAGCTGCGCCTCCCGCCGCTTGCGCGCCGCGGCCAGCGCGAGCAGCAGCAGGACGATGACGACGACCACGATGACGACGATGAGCCAAGTCTCCACGGAGGACCGCTTACCCGCAGGGCCGCCTGGGGTACCGGGGACCTCATGGCCTCCGTCGACATCGACACCGCGCTGGCGTGGCGCGGGCGCACCGTCCGCGACCCCGACGGGGAGAAGCTCGGCACGCTCGGCGACATCTACCTCGACCGCGAGAGCGACCTGCCCGAGTGGGCGTCGATCCGCACCGGGCTCTTCGGCCGCCGCGAGAGCCACGTCCCGCTGAGCGCGATCGAGCCCGCAGGGGACGGCGACGGCGACGACCTCCGCGTCCCCTACACGAAGGCCGAGGTGGAGGCCGCGCCGCGCGTCGACCCCGACGTCGCCCTCGACGAGGAGGAGGAGCGCGTCCTGTACGAGCACTACGGCCGCGAGTACGCGAAGCCCGCGACCTCCGACACCGGCGACCGCGCCGAGATGATCCGCTCCGAGGAGGAGGTCGAGGTCCACGAGGGGCCGATGAGGCCGACCGAGCGCGTCCGCCTGCGCAAGGTCCTCGTCACCGATCACGAGGAGCGCACGATCCCGGTCCGCAAGGAGGTCGTGCAGCTCGAGACCGAGCCGCCGCCGTCCGGGCGGATCGAGCACGTGGAGGACGTCGACCGTTGAGCGTCGACACCACCGCGGTCGGCAAGAGCTACCCGTCCACCACCTACGCCGTCGGCCGCGAGAAGGTCCGCGAGTACGCGTTCGCGACCGGCGAGACCGACGCGCTCCACCTCGACGTCGGCGCGGCCCGCAAGGCCGGCTACGCCGACGTCGTCGCGCCCCCGATGTTCTGCGTCGTCTACAGCGCGCCCGCGATCGCGCCGGCGATCCTCGACCCGGAGGTCGGCATCGACTTCGCCCTGATGGTCCACGGCGCGCAGGAGTTCCGCTGGGGGCCGCTCGTCGTCGCGGGCGACGAGGTCACCACGCAGGTGAGCGTGGAGTCGATCGACGAGCGCGACGGCCGCGGGTTCTACGTCTTCCGCTCGACCACCACCAACCAGCGCGACGAGACCGTGTGCGTCGGCCGGTGGACCAACATCGTCCGCGCGACCTGAAGGGGCGCCAGCACACCATGAAGCCCGGCGACGAGCTGCGCACGCTCCGGACGACCCCCGACAAGTACCTGACCGTCCGGTACGCGGGCGCGTCCGGCGACTTCAACCCGATCCACATCGACGAGGAGTTCGCCCGCCAGGTCGGCCTGCCGGGGAAGATCCTCCACGGGCTGTGGACGATGGCCCAGGTCGCCCGCGCGCAGACCGAGGCCGGCGGCGGCCCGCACGCGCTCAAGCGCCTGGAGGTCCAGTTCCGCGGGATGGGGCTGCCCGAGCAGGAGATCGCGGTGCGGTCGACCGTGCGCGAGGTGCGTGAGGCGGACGGCGTCGCGATCGTCGACACGGTCGCCGAGCAGGCGGGGAACCAGATCATCCGCAACGCGGTGGCGGAGCTTGATGTGACCTGAGGTGGCCCCGTAGGTTCTCCGGCGCGATGAACCCGCTGACCCGCACCGAGCTCCGCGTCGAGCGCGCCATCGCGCGCGCCTTCACCGCGATCGCCGCCAACCCGATCCGCTACGCGATCGCCACCGTCCTCAGCGGCCTGCTGATCGGCGGCGCGATCTTCTCGTTCGTCGAGGCCGACACGAAGCTCATGGACGGGATCTGGTGGGCGTTCGTCTCGATGACGACCGTCGGGTACGGCGACATCGCGCCCAAGTCGACGGAGATCCGCCTCCTCGCGACCTTCGTGATCGCGACCGGCATCGCCGCCACCGCGATCCTCACCGCGGCGCTCGCGGGCCGGATCGCCGAGGCGCGGCTGGCCAACGCGGGCGTCACGCTCGACCTCGACAACGAGTTCGACGACCTCGCCGCCCGGATCTCGTCGCTCAAGGAGCGCTACCAGCACGACGAGCGGTACGACGACATGCTCGTCGAGCGCGCCGTCCACGCGGTCGCGGCCTGGCGCGACGGGGCGGACGCGGACGCCGCGATGCGCGAGCTGGGCGCCTGCCTGGCCGACCATCCCGAGCTGGCCGAGGGCAGCCGCACGGCGACGTAGACTCAGGGGCGTGCCGACGCCGCGCCAGGAGCTCATCCTCCGCAAGGTCGTCCAGGGCTTCCTCGACTCCGGCCAGCCGGTCGGGTCCAAGACCCTGGCCGCCGACCCGGAGCTGGGCTGCGGCCCGTCGACGATCCGCAACGAGCTCGCGCTCCTGGAGGAGAACGGGCTGCTCCGGCACCCGCACACCTCCGCCGGCCGGATCCCGACCGACGGGGGCATCCGCTTCTTCGTCGACCGCCTGCTCACCGAGCGCCGCCCGCTTCCCGCGGAGCGGCCGAAGCTCGCGCTGGACCTCGTCCGGCGCGAGGTGGACGAGGCGATGCGGGCGACAACCGAGGCCCTGTCGCAGGTGACGAACCTGCTCGCGGTCGTCACCGCGCCGCCGATCGAGACCGCGGAGATCCGCCACATCGAGGTGCTGACCCTGCAGCCGCAGGTGCTGATGGTCGTGATCATCACGTCCACCGGCGGCGTCTCGAAGCGGATCTTCACGTTCGAGCGGCCCGTCGACCCGGGCCTCACCGCCTGGGCGAACGCCTACCTCAACGAACGGCTGGCCGGCCTCGGCCTGGGCGCGCGGATGCTCGCGTCCAAGCTGAGCGACCCGAGCCTGGGGCCGAGCGAGCTGGCGTTCCTCCATCAGCTCATGCCCGCGTTCACCGAGCTGGCGGCGACCGCCGAGGACACGCTGTACCTCGACGGCACGGGCCGGCTGCTGAGCGAGCACCGCTTCCAGGATCTGCGGCAGATCAACGAGCTGATGAACGCGCTCGAGCGGCGCGTGGAGCTGCTGGGCGTGCTGCGCCAGGCGCTCGGCGCGCGCGACGTGCTCGTCCGCATCGGGGGCGAGAACGACCAGCCCGAGCTGCGCTCGTTCAGCCTCGTCGCCTCCTCCTACGGGCTGCCGTCCCGCAAGCTCGGCACCGTCTCGCTCATGGGCCCCGTGCGCATGGACTACGGCGAGGCGATCATCGCCGTCCGCGAGGCAGCGCACCAGCTGTCGCGCTACATCGAGACCGTCTACGACGAAGGCTGACCGAACCCACTTTGCCGGCTGACGCCTACGAGCTTCTCGGGGTCCCCCGGGACGCCGACGACACGCAGATCAAGAAGGCCTTCCGCCGCCTCGCGCGGGAGCTCCACCCGGACGTCAACCAGGAGCCGGACGCCGAGGCGCGCTTCAAGGAGGTCGCCGAGGCGTACGAGATCCTCTCCGACTCCGAGCGGCGCGCGACGTACGACCGCTACGGCTACGAGGGCCTGAAGGGCGGCGGCTACCAGCCGTCCGACTTCGGCGCGTTCGGCGGGCTGGGCGACATCCTCGACGCGTTCTTCGGCGGCGGGGGCGGCGGCGCCGGGGGCGGCGGCTTCTTCGGCGGCGGCGCGCGCGGGCCGGCGCAGGGCGGCGACGTGGCGGCGCAGGTGGAGATCACGCTGAGCGATGTGCGCTCCGGGACCCAGTCCGAGGTGCGGTACGAGGTCGTCCAGCGGTGCGAGACCTGCCACGGAAACGGGGCGGAGCCCGGCACGCCGATCCGCACCTGCGAGCGCTGCGGCGGCCAGGGCGCGCTCCAGGGCGTGACGCGGACGCCGTTCGGCCAGGTCGTCCGGACGGTCGAGTGCGACGTCTGCCACGGCGACGGCAAGATCCCCGAGACGCCGTGCCACACCTGCAACGGGCGGGGGCGGACGATGGGGCAGCAGACGCTCTCCATCGACATCCCGGCGGGGATCGAGGACGGCCAGCGCGTGCGGCTCGGCGGACGCGGCCACGCGGGGGAGGCGGGGGCGCCGAACGGCGACCTGTACGTCCTCGTGCGCGTGCGGCCCGACGCGCGGTTCGTCCGCGACGGGGCCGACCTCGTGACCGTGCTCGACGTCTCCGCGCCCTTGGCCGCCTTGGGCGGGACGTTCGAGGTCGAGACGCTGGAGGGCGTGGAGGAGCTCGAGGTGCCGGCGGGGACGCAGCCAGGGGAGATCCTGGCCGTGCGCGGCGCGGGGCTGCCGACGCTGCGCCGGCCGCGACCCGGCGACCTGCGGGTCGTGGTGAACGTGGTGATCCCGCGCAAGCTGGATCGCGAGCAGAAGGAGCTGCTGCGGAAGCTGAGCGACTCCCTCGGCGACGAGCACCTGGACACCGGCGACGAGTCGATGTTCGGCAAGCTCAAGCGGCTGCTGAAGACGTGATCCGGCTCGCGCTGCGCGTCCGCCGCGAGGACGCCGAGGTCGCGCTGGCCGAGCTGCTGGCGCTGGCGCCGTCGGGGGTGGAGGAGGTCGACCTGGGCGACCGGGTCGAGTACGCGATCTACGGGCCGCCCGGGGAGCTGCCGGAGCTGCCCGACCTCCAGGCCGCCGCGGGCGATGCGCTGGTGGCGGTCGTGACGACCGAGGTCGAGGACGACTGGCAGGACCGCTGGAAGCAGTTCCACCAGCCGGTCGAGCTGCCCGGCCTGCGCGTGCGCCCGCCGTGGGAGGACCCGGCGCCGGCGGACTCCGGCACGCTGGAGATCGTCATCGACCCGGGCCAGGCGTTCGGGACGGGCGGGCACCACACGACGCGGCTCTGCCTCGAGCTGATGCTCGATCTCGACCCGTCCGGCGAGTTCATGGACCTCGGCTGCGGCTCCGGCGTGCTGGCCATCGCGGCGGCGAAGCTGGGGTGGTCGCCGGTCGCGGGTGTCGACTTCGACCCGCTCGCCGTCGACGCGACGATCGAGAACGCGCGGGTGAACGGGGTGTCGGTGGCGGCCTCGCGGGTGGACGTCAAGGTCCAGGCCGCGCCGAGCGCGCCGACCGTCGCGGCCAACCTGCTCCGCCCGCTGCTCCTCGCCCTGCACTTCGAGCCGGACGCGGTGCCGCAGACGCTGATCGCCTCCGGCCTCCTCACGACCGAGGCCGACGAGATCGCGCGGCACTTCGCCGACACCTACGGCCTCGTGGAGAAGCGACGGCTGACCGGCGGCGAGTGGAGTGCCCTGCTGCTGACGGGGTAGCTTCGGGCCATGGCCTGGAACGTCGTCATCGCCGGAGGTGGGTTCGGGGGCTTCTACGCCGCCAAGACGCTCGAGCGCGTCCTCCCTCCGCACGCCGCCCGCATCACGCTCGTCAACGACGTGAACTTCATGCTCTACGCGCCCCTGCTGCCGGGCGCGGCGGGCGGCACGCTCGAGCCGCGGCACGTCACGGTCCCGCTGCGCGAGGCGCTCGGCCACACCGATCTGCGCCTCGGCCAGGTCTGCGGCGCGAACCCGGCCGAGAACTGCCTCAAGGTCACGACGCTCGAGGGCCACGAGGAGCGGCTGCAGTACGACCACCTGATCGTCGCGCTGGGCTCCGTCTCGCGGACGCTGCCGATCCCCGGCCTCGCCGAGCACGCGATCGGCTTCAAGTCGCTGTCGGAGGCGATCGAGCTGCGCAACCGGCTGATCCGGACGCTCGAGATGGCCGAGACGGTCGAGGATCCCAAGCTGCGCGAGCAGTACCTCACGTACGTCTTCGTCGGCGGCGGGTACGCGGGCGTCGAGGGCCTGGCCGAGCTGCAGGACTTCGCCGCGGACGCGATCGAGGCGTACCCGCGCTGCCGCACCGTCGGCATGCGGTTCGTCCTGGTCGAGGCGGCGGAGCGGATCATGCGCGAGACCGCGCCGGACCTCGCCGAGTACTGCATGCGCGAGCTGCGCGGGCGCGGGATCGAGCTGCGCACGCGCACGCAGGTGCACGAGGTGACCGACACGGACGTGCTGATCTCGACCGGCGAGCGGATCCCGACGCGCACCGTCGTGTGGACCGCGGGCGTCAAGCCGCACCCGGTCGTCGAGCACCTCGGGCTGCCGCTCGAGAAGGGCCGGATCAAGACCGACCAGTACCTCCAGGTCGAGGGGCTGGGGAACGTGTGGGCGCTCGGCGACGCCGCCGCGGTGCCGGACCCGGCGAAGGACTACAAGGAGCCGTGCCCGCCGACGGCGCAGCACTCGATCCGCCAGGGGCGGCTCGTGGCGCGCAACGTCGCCGCGGCGATGGGCTCCGGTGGGCGCAAGCGGCGCTTCACGTACAAGACGAAGGGCGCGTTCGTCGACCTCGGGCGCCGGCAGGCCGTGGCCTCCACGATGGGGATCAAGTGGCGTGGGACGCCCGCGTGGCTGCTCGCCCGCTCGTATCACCTGGCGATGATGCCGGGGGCGGGGCGGCGCGCGCGGCTGCTCGTCGACTGGAACATCGGCCTGCTCTTCGGGCGCGACATCGCGGAGCTGGGGCAGCTCGGCCACCCGCCGGCGCTGGCGGGCGGCGGCCCGGCGCCGTCCGGCCACCTGGAGGCGCAGTCGCAGGGCGGCACGGGCGCCGACCGCCGTACGGTCGGCGACGGCAACGCCCCGCAGGAGGACCGCGCCAAGAGCGCCGCGGTCGCGGACGGGGCGGCGGTCGAGCCGGACCGCGCGGCCTCCGGCGACGAGAGCTAGCTCCAGCCCTTGCTCTGAGCGCGCGTCTGCGTCACGCGGCGCGCGCTCCGCAACGGCTCTGCGCAGCCTCTGCTCCAACTCACGCGCACCCGCCCGCCAGCGCCCGTTCGGTCTCTACGGTCGCCGCGTGCCCGGTTCCGCCGAAGCCGCGATCGTCTTCCTCGCCCTCTTCGTCCCGGGCTACCTCTACCTCGCCGGCTACCGCCTCGGCCGCGCGGTCACCGAGCAGCGCGACGGCATCAACACCGTCGCCAAGGTCATCGCCGCCAGCACCCTCCTCGCCGTCGCCTCCTGGCGCCTCGGCGGCCACCACCTCCACGACCACATCCGCGCCGGCACCGCCCTCACCACCCACGAGGCCACCACCTGGCGCTTCACCCTCGCCGCCCTCATCGCCCCCGGCCTCCTCGGCTTCCTCGCCGGCGAGCTCGTCGACGCCGCCGCCCGCCGCGCCGCCGCCCTCGACGACGCGCTTAGACGGGCCGCAGAGGCCAGCCGGGACAACCGGTGGCCGGCGCGTCTCCGCCGTCGGATGATCGAGGTCGTCGTGCGGCGGCTTCTGCGGCAGGGCCCGACGGTCTGGGACCGCACGTGGCCGGAGGTGCGGCGAGCCGATGAGGTCCTGGCCGTGCGGGTGACGATGAAGAGCGGCCAGGAGCTCGTCGGGCTCATCTCGCAGCGCGCCAACGCGGGCATGTCTCCGTCGCCGCGCGACGTCTACGTCGAGCGGGTGCTCCGCGCAGGACCGGACGGATCGTGGGAACCGACCCTCGGGAGCCGCGGCGCGTTCATCTCCGGAACCGAGATCGAGAGCGTGGAGTGGCTCACTCCGCCGTTCCATGTGCAAGGATGATCGTGATGATCAGCACTGCTTACCAACTGCTCAGCAAAGAGGAACGGCGGAGCGGGATCATGCACGGCCGGGGGAAGATCCCGGAGAACTTCCGCATGGTCGGCTTCGTCCCGGACACGCCCGAGTGGCGGGCGAAGGCGGAGCGGCTGGCGCGGACCGGGCGGATGGACGAGCCGGAGGACGAAGGGCGCGAGAGCGCGGGCTGAGCGGCTGGATTCGAACCGTCCCGCGGTCCGTGGGGGATCCGTTGGGGCGGGGCGTAGACTGGTCTGAGTGACTTTGGCCGACAGGGTGAAGGCGGACCTCACCGAGGCGATGCGCTCGGGGGAGAAGGACCGCGTCGGCCGCCTCCGTCTCGTGCTCTCGGAGCTGCAGAAGGCCGCGAAGGACGGCTCGAACGATGAGCTGGCCGTGCTGCGCCGCGAGCGGAAGCGGCGTCTGGACGCGGCGGAGCAGTTCGACGGCGCCGGGCGGGACGAGCTGGCGGCCGCCGAGCGCGAGGAGGCGGCGCTGATCGAGGCGTACCTCCCCGCGGAGCTCTCCGACGACGACCTGAAGCAGCTCGTGGCCGACGCGGTCACCGAGAGCGGCGCCAGCTCGCCGAAGGACATGGGCATGGTGATGAAGACGGTGATGGCCAAGGTGGACGGCCGCGCCGACGGGCGCCGGGTGTCGGCGCAGGTGAAGGAGGCCCTGACGGGCGCATGAGGCGGCAGATCGAGCTTTCGAACGAGGTGGCGGCCGAGCTTGCGGGCTCGAAGGACGAGGTGCTGCGCGAGATCGAGCAGCACGTCTCCTGCGGCGTCTTCCTGCGCGGCAACGTCGTGACCCTCGACGGCGACGAGGAGGCGGTCACGGCCGCCGCCGAGGTCGTCAACGAGATCGCCGAGCTCGTCGACGGCGGCCACCAGATCTCCCCGGGCACGATCAGCGCCGTCACCGGCGCGCTCGACAAGGGCACCTCGCCGTCCACCGTGCTGGAGGACGTCGTCTGGCGCCACCGCTCGACGAAGGTCGCGCCGAAGAGCGTCAACCAGAAGCAGTACGTCGACTCGATCCGCCGCAACACGGTGACGTTCGGCATCGGCCCGGCCGGCACCGGCAAGACGTGGCTGGCCGTCGCGTCCGCCGCCGCCGCGCTCTCGCGACGCGAGGTCAACCGGATCATCCTCACCCGCCCCGCGGTCGAGGCCGGCGAGCGCCTGGGCTTCCTGCCCGGCGATCTCATGGCGAAGGTCGACCCGTACCTGCGGCCGCTGTTCGACGCGCTGCAGGACATGCTCGACCCCGACAAGGTCCAGGGCCACCTGGAGCGCGGGACGATCGAGGTCGCGCCGCTCGCGTTCATGCGCGGCCGCACCCTCAACGACTCGTTCATCATCCTCGACGAGGCGCAGAACACCTCGCCCGAGCAGATGAAGATGTTCCTCACGCGTCTGGGCTTCGGCTCGAAGATGGTCATCACCGGCGACGTGACCCAGGTCGACCTGCCGCGCGACCAGAAGTCCGGCCTCGTCGCGGTGAAGGACATCCTCACCGACGTCGAAGGCATCGGCTTCACGAACTTCGGCCGCGAGGACGTCGTCCGCCACCGCCTGGTGCAGCGGATCGTCGACGCGTACGCCGACGCCGAGCAGCAGGGCGCGACCGAGCTGCGCCCGGCGGATCGCAAGCGCGCGTGAGCCTCGAGGTCGAGGTGATCGGCACGGCCGCGATCCCCGGGGTCGAGGTCGAGCGGCTGGCCGCCCTGGCCGCGGCGAGCGCCGGGATCGAGGACGGGCACGTCGCGATCGCGTTCGTCGACGCCGAGCACATCCAGGACCTCAACCGCGAGCACCGCGGCAAGGACAAGCCCACCGACGTGCTCTCGTTCCCCATCGACGAGCTGGACGACGTCGGCATCCCGGACGGCGAGCGGGAGCTGGGCGACGTGGTCATCAACCCGGAGCACACGGTCGATCTGCGCGAGGCGGTCGTCCACGGCGTCCTGCACCTCACGGGGATGGACCACGAGACCGACGACGGCGAGATGCTCGCCCTGCAGCGGGAGATCCTCACGTGGTGAATCCGGAAGGCCCCGGCACGCGCTCGGGCTTCGTCGCGCTGGCCGGCCGCCCGAACGTCGGCAAGTCGACGCTCACGAACGCGATGGTCGGCCGCAAGGTCGCGATCGTCTCCGACAAGCCGCAGACCACCCGCCGGGCGATCCGCGGCGTCGCGACGCTCGAGGACGCGCAGCTCGTGCTCGTCGACCTCCCGGGCGTCCAGCGCCCGCGCGACGCGCTCACCTCGCGCATGCAGGCCCGCGTCGAGCGCGAGGTCGCCGAGGACGACGCCGTCCTGTTCGTCCTGAACGGGGAGGAGGGCGTCGGGCCGGGGGACCGGTTCATCGTCAGCGTGCTCAAGCGGGTCGACGTGCCGGTCGTGATCGCGGTCAACAAGATGGACCGCCTCAACCGCACGCGGACGGTCGAGGTGCTCTCAGAGGCCGCCGAGCTCGGCATCGCCCAGGAGGTCTTCCCGATCAGCGCGCGCACCGGCAAGGGCGTCGGGCCGCTGCTCGAGCACCTGCGCGGGCTGATCCCCGAGGGGCCGTTCTACTACCCCGAGGCCGCCGGCTCCGACCAGGCGCAGGAGGTGCTGCTGGCCGAGCTGATCCGCGAGCAGATCCTGCGGCGCACCTTCCAGGAGGTGCCGCACTCGGTCGAGGTCGTCGTCGAGGACATCGAGGAGCGCGAGGACGACACGATCGTCCGCGCCCGCGCCTGGACCGAGACCGACTCGCAGAAGGCGATCCTGATCGGCAAGGGCGGGGCGATGATCCGCACGATCGGCACCGCGGCGCGCCATGCGCT
Organism: Solirubrobacteraceae bacterium; assembly: GCA_035563115.1. Lineage (GTDB taxonomy): Bacteria > Actinomycetota > Thermoleophilia > Solirubrobacterales > Solirubrobacteraceae > CADCVT01. Next base: position 3,010 of record DATMVO010000256.1, on the reverse strand, counting down.
CCAGCAGGAGCTCGCGACCAAGGTCCACCTGGACCTGCGCGTCGACGTGCGGCGCAAGTGGCGGGCGGATGAGCGGATGCTCGACCGCCTCGGCATCGATTGACGGTCCGTCTCCCCTTCCGCTGAGGCCCCGGATGTGGTGGGGTTCCGCGGCGATGCGCTCACTCACCCTCCGCCGGCCGTCGCCGGCGCTCGTCGTCTCCATCATCGCCCTCGTCGTCGCGACGAGCGGCGTCGCCGTCGCGGCGAACCCGTTCGGCTCGGACGGCGTGATCCACGCGTGCTACAACGCCGATCAGCTGGCCGACGGCGGCTCCACGATCATCGTCGTCGAGTCGGCCGCCGACTGCGGCACGAGCGACTACGCGGACCACTTCACGTTCAACGCGCAGGGCCAGCCGGGCGCGCCGGGCGCCAGCGGCCCGCAAGGTCCTGCCGGCGCGGCCGGTGCGCCGGGCCCGGCGGGGCAGACCGTCCAGGCCGCGCCGAAGGTCGCCGCCGCCGAGGCCGCCAAGCTCGTCCAGCAGCTCAAGCAGACCGAGACCAAGGTCGGCAAGGGCGCCGAGCAGCTCGACAAGCTCAAGGAGAAGCTGGGCAACGCGAAGACGCCCGCGCAGATGCAGCAGCAGCTCGAGGCGATGCTGAAGGCGGTCCAGCAGATGCTCGCGGCGCTCATGAACGGCCAGCAGACGCAGCAGAACGCGCTCGGCTCGATCTCCTCCGGCATCGCGATGGGCGCCGCGCAGCAGAAGGTCAAGGACGCGGAGAAGGCCAAGGACGCCGTCGACGAGGCCACCAAGCAGCTCGGCCAGGCCGACACGCGCAAGGAGCAGCAGCAGGCGATCGACCAGATGATCAAGCAGATCATCGCCTTCATGAAGGAGCTGCAGGAGGCGCAGGCCGATCAGGTGAGGGCCATCTCGCGGCCCTGACCCGAGCGCTCGGCGGCGGCGCGGCTCGGACAACCGTCCATGCGGCTGAATTCCGGTGCGCCACCGCCGAGTACTCCATCTGCAAGGCGATCGTGACTCAAGGAGAGTCGCCCAGCACCTCCGGGGGAGCTGGGATCGTCAACGGATGACCAACGCTCGCCCACCCGGTTCGGGTGGACCGACGATCCTCGTAGGCAGAGAAAAGCCTCCGAGCGAGGGACATCTGGACCGGGCCGGGTCGGGGGACGCCGGCCCGGTCTCGTTAACGCACGTGGCTACGCCGCGCTCTGCGCCGCCTCGTCGCCGAACAGCCGCGCCAGCTGCGTCCGCGACCGCACGCCGAGCTTGCGGTAGATCGCGCTCAGGTGGTGCTCGATCGTCTTGGGGGAGAGGAAGAGCGAGCCCGCGACCTCGCGGTTGGTCAGCCCCTGCGCGACGAGCTGCGCGACGCGCCACTCCTGCGCGGTCAGCGCCTCGGACGCCGACCGGCCCCCGTCCGCGGCGACCGCCTGCCGGGCGCCCGCGAGCCGCAGCTCCTCGCGCGCCCGCGCCTCCCACGGCTTCGCGCCCAGCCGCTCGAACGTCGCGAGCGCCGACTGCAGCAGCTCCCGCGCCGCATCGGCCCGGCCTGCCCGCCGGCGCCGCGCGCCGAGCAGCAGCTCGGTCCGCGCCCGCTCGTGCACCAGCGGCACCCGCTCGTGGAGCTCCAGCGCCCGCGCGAAGCACGCCTCGAACTCGTTGTCGCCCGCCAGCAGGCCGAACGTCCGCGCCGCCGCGATCTGCGGGAACCACCGGCCCAGCGCCTCGCCCTCGCGCTGCATCCGCGACGCCTCCGAGCGCGCCTCGTCCAGCCGCCCGGCCGCCACCAGCGCCTCGCCGAGGTCGCCGTCCACGAGCACGATGTTCGTCTCCACCCACCGCGACGCCTCGCGGATCCGCGGCACCCGCAGGAGCGCCTCCGACGCCTCGTCGTACCGCCCGCGCAGTAGCGCGACCCGCCCGAGGAACCAGTACGCCCACAGCTTCAGCGTGTGCGCCTCGGCCCGCTCGGCCAGCTCTGCGATCCCCGCCGCCCGCGCGTGGCCCGCGTCCAGCTCGCCGCCGTCGATGTCGATCAGCGCTTTGATCAGCTGCGCGTACGCGTTGAAGATGAACTCCTCGCCGGTCTCCTCGACCAGCCGCATCGACTCGTCGATGTCCGCCCGCGCGGCCTGCCAGCGGCCCGTCCGGTGGTTGAGGTCCGCCCGCAGCGCCAGGGGGTAGATCAGCCGCAGCGCCGCGCCGGCCGCGCGCGCCTCGGCGACGTGGTCGTCGACCCGCTCGCGCACCCGGTCGTACAGCTCCAGGAAGAGCATCCCGTGCGTGGCGCCGAGCATGATCTCCATCGGCTGGTGGCGCGCGCCCGGGTCGATCACCGGCGAGTCGAACATCGCCAGCTGCTCGTCCTCGACGGTGCCGAGCGCCGAGCACGCCATCGCGTAGACGACGTCGGCCAGCTCGCGCATCCGCGGGTCGCTGTCGCCGACGATCTCCTGTGCGCGCCGCGCGAACGCGAACATCCGGTCGTTGTCGCCGTGGTACATGTGCGCCGGCGTCGCGACGATCAGCGTCTCGGCGGCGCGCGGCGGGTCGATCTCGGCCAGCCGCTCGGCCTCGTCCTCGAGGATCTTCATCCCGCCGTGGATGTCGCCCATCCGCAGCGTCAACAGGCCGCGGAGCTTGCGCGCGTCGTTCAGGCGCGACGAGCTGAGCGCGCCCTCCTCCGCCGCCTGCAGCAGGGTGACGGCCTGATCGAGGTTGCCGGCCTGGTGCGCGCACGCGGCGCCGTCGAGCATCAGCTCGGCCGCGGTGGCGGGGAAGGGCGTCAATTCGGCCGCGCGCGCGTAGGTGAGCGCGGCCTCGTGGAAGCCGCCGCGGCGGCACGCATCGTCGGCGGCGTCGGCCAGCGCGGCGGCGACGCCCGGGTCGTGCCCGGCCGCGGCCTGCGCCTGGTGCCACGCGCGCTGGCGCAGGTCGCCCGCCACGTCGCCCAGCGCGGAGTGCGCGGCGCGCCGCTCGCCCAGCGTCTGCGCGTGGTA
>DATMVO010000255.1:0-20098 GCA_035563115.1 Solirubrobacteraceae bacterium | reverse complement strand
GGTGCTCCGCGCGGGGTCGTCGGTGACGCAGGTGTCGGTCTCGCTGGTGCAGGAGGGCGAGACGCGGGCGGTGCTGCTGGCCGGGTTCGGCGGGGAGCGGGAGAGCGCGCTGGCGGTCGATGCCGCGCCGCGCAACCCGCGCCCGTCGCTGGCGCCGCCGTCCGAGCTCGAGCCGCTCCCCCACGTCCCCGGCATGACGCCCGACTTCTTCGCCCACGTCGACCTGCGGATCGCGGCGGGCGGGATGCCGTTCAGCGGCGCGGACGAGCCGGACTTCGGCGGCTACATGCGGTTCCGCACCCCGCCCGCGCGATTCGGCGACCGCGAGCTCCTCACGCTCGCCGACGCCTGGCCGCCCGCGATCATGCCGATGCTCACCGGCCCCGCCTCCATGTCCTCCCTCGCTTGGACCTTCGAGCCCATCCCCTCCCCCCACGCCGACGCGCCGGACGCCTTCTGGCAGTACGACGTCACCACCCACCACGCCGCCGGCGGCTACGCCCGCACCACCGCCCGCATCTGGGACACCCACGGCGCCCTCCGCGCGCTCTCCCACCAGACCGTCGCCTACTTCGCCTGATTCGCGCTTAGTCCACCGAAGGGACCGGCCCGCCAACCTCGAACGATTCGTGGCAGGCTGAAAGCGGAGCCGCCAGGTCCTTGCACAAGTCGCCTGGCGGCTCCGTCCTTCAACTACCCCTTCGGCGGGTAGTCGTCGTTGCCGTAGCTGCGGCGCTCACCGATGGTCCCGTTCGTGCGGTGGCCGATCCACTCGACACCGCGACCGCGCGCCGAGTCCTGGCCGATCTGCGCGGCCTGGGCCTGGGTCGGAGCAGTCCCGAACACGCGGGACGCGCCTTCGGTGCGGTTCGCCCAACCGTTCCCGTGCGGGACGGTGTGAACTGCGGGCTTCTTCGACATCTCTCACCTCCTTCCTCGTATCTGGTGTGACAACCACTTAACGATAGAGAGCCGTCGGACAGACTCCGTAGCCCGAGCCGCACGACCGACCGGACGCGAGAAACACTGGTGGCTGCAATGATGCTCGCCGTGACCGATTCCACGCTCAGTCGTCTCATGAGCTTCCTCGTGCGCGTGCCCCGGACGTGGGTCGCCTTCGTCGCAGTCATGGCGGTCCTGAGCGTCTTCGACGTACGCCTGGACGCAAAGGAACAACTGACGCTGAAGGTCTCGGTCAGCACAACGACCGTCGTCCTTGTCGGCTTCATCTGGTTGCCCGCGTTGATTCGTGCCTTCGCACTCACCGGAGGCGCGATCAAGACGCCAGCCGGCGAGGCGAACACGGGAGGCTTGGTCGAGCTACTTCGCGGTGCAGATGCGAACACGAAACTCGAGGTGCTGCCGCCGGTGATCGCGGCGCTCGACGCCGTCGCGATTGAGAGTCCGCAGGGACGTGAGAGCGCTCGCGTAGTACGCGCAGATCTCGAGCAAGAACTCGCCCATCTTCACGGCCACGACGCGGAAAAGCGCCTCGCAGAACTCGCGCGCGCGTATGAGCTGATTCGCGCTGAACAGCCACCTACACCTGCGCGCACGTTCCGCATGAACGAACTCATGGCGGAGGCACGCGCTGCCGCGGCAGCCGCTCAGATGCCAGCAAGTCACGTCTCGCGGCTCTTCGCCCAGGGGACCCCGGGAGCGAGAATCGTAGCCCTGGCGGCGCTCGAGGTCACGCCGAGACCGGAGTTCTTCTCGAACATCCTGGACGCGATCACGAACTCGAGGTCAGCGTTCGAGCAGTTCCACGCTCTGATAGCGGTGGAATCTCTTCTCGATGAACTAGGGCATGGTCAGCGCAGGCGCCTTCGTGCGGCGCTGGACCGTGAGCTCTCGGACCCCGAGAAAGGCCTCAACGCTGATGTCAGTCGGCGGCGAATCATCGAATCGCTCTTGGAGCGGCTGTGACGAAGGTCGAGTGCACCCCAGCGCGGACGGCAGCGAGCGAGTTCAGACTGCCGTCGAGCGCCGGCTGAAGCACGAGGGAACGGAGCAGTGCTCGCCTTCCTCTATCTGGGGCGAGTTTTGCGCCGTCGCGAACGGCCGTTCCCTCGGCTCCCGCGCGGGCTGAGTCAGCGGGCGGACTCGAACTTGGGGAGGACGTGGTCGGCCCAGGTGGAGAAGAACTCGTCGTGGCCGCCGCCGACCTGCTGGACGAAGAGCTCGTCGACGCCGGCCTCCTCGTACTCGCGGAGGGCGGCGACGTGCTCGTCGAGGTCGGGGCCGCAGGGGACGGCGTCGGCGATGAGCTCCTCGGTGACGAGCTCGGCGGCCTGCTCGAAGTGGGCGGGGTTGGGGAGCACCTGCGCGAGCTCGCCCGGGATCGCCTCGTTGGGCCAGATCCGCTTGACCGTCTTGACCGCCTCGTCCTTCGAGGCGCCGAAGCAGACCTTCGTCCCCGCCTGGACCGGCCCCTCGCCGCCCTCGGACCGGTACTGGCCGATCAGGTCGGCGTTCGGCTCGACGGTGCAGTACCCGTCGCCGATCCGCGCCGCCAGCGACACCGACTTCGGCCCGAACCCGCTCACGAGGATCGGCGGCAGCTCGTCGGGGAGCGTGTAGATCCGCGCGTTCTCGACGGTGTAGTGCTCGCCGTCGTGCTCGACCTGGCCGCCCGTCCACAGGTCGCGGATGACGTCGACCGCCTCCTCGAGCATGTCCAGCCGCGTGTTCGCCGCGGGCCACGGGTCGCCGAAGATGTGCTCGTTGAGCGCCTCGCCGGTGCCGACGCCCAGCTCGAACCGCCCGTTCAGCAGCACCTGCGACGTCGCCGCCGCCTGCGCGATCACCGCGGGATGGATGCGGAGCGTCGGGCACGTCACGCCCGTCGTCACCTTCATCCGCGAGGTCGCCTCGGCGAGCGCGCCGATCATCGACCAGACGAAGGCGCTCTCGCCCTGCGCCTCGGTCCACGGGTGGTAGTGGTCGGAGATCCACAGGTTGCTGAACCCCGCGGCCTCCGCGGCGCGCGCCTGGCGCAGCAGCTCGTGCGGCGCGAACTCCTCGCACGACAGGAAGTAGCCGATCTTCACGACACGGGCACTACCCCAGCGTCTCGAACCTGATCCCGGCCGGGTCCAACCTCGAGATCAGGTGCGTGCCCATCGCCGCCGCCGTCGTGACCTGCCCGGCCACGGCAGGGACGTCGTCGACCGCGAGGCAGAGCGCCGCCTCGGCGAGCATCTTCGACGTCTCGCGGTAGCCCGGGTCGCCGCCGCTCACCTGCGTCACGACCCGCGAACCGCCACCCTCGCCGACCATCCGCACGCGGAAGAAGCCCTTCTCCATCTGCGCCTCGGACGGCCCGCTGCCCGGCCCGCGCGCCTTGAGCAGCAGCGCGCGCGTCGGCGGAAGCTGAGAGAGTCCGAAGACCGCGCCGACGCCGAGCCCGCCCGCCACCGCGACCGGCAGCTTCTTGACCCACGCGTAGTGGCCGTACGTGAAGTCCGGGCCGTACGCGTCGGGCACCAGCCGCGCGGACTGCGCGACGATCTGCGGGTCGATGGTCGGGAGCGGGATCGCCCACGCGTCGATCGCGGACTCGCGGTACGGCTTGCCGCCCTCGGCGCGCACCTTCTGCCCGCCCGCCGGCGCGCCCTCCGCCTTGCGCCGCTTGGCGTGCATCGACTGGAGCTGCCGCGCCCGCGCGAACTGCCCGACCGCGCTGTGGAACGTCCCGCCGGACGCGAGCCCGCCCGCGCGCACGAACCCGCGCAGCTTGAGCGGCACGCCGTCGGGGAGGAGACCGACCGTGTAGAGCGCCAGCAGGTCGTACGGGATCGAGTCGAACCCGCACGCGTGGATGATCCGCGCGCCCGTCCGCTCCGCCTCGGCGTGGTGCTCGAGGTACATCCGGTCGCGGAACTCCGGCTCGCCGGTGAGGTCGAGGTACGCGCTGCCCGCCTTCGCGCACGCGGCCACGAGCGGGCCGCCGTGCTTGATGTACGGGCCCACCGTGGTGACGACGATCCGCGCGCACTCGGCGACGCCGCGCAGGGAGTCCTCGTCGTCCACGTCGGCGATGATGATGCCCGCGTCCGCCACCAGCTCCTCGCGCAGCCGCTCGAGCTTCTCGCGGCTGCGCCCCGCGATCGCCCAGCGCAGGCCCTGCGGCGCGTGCTCGGCCAAGTACTTCGCGGTCAGCTTGCCCGTGAACCCGGTGGCCCCGAAGAGCACGATGTCGTAGGCGCGGTCATCCCCCATGGCGGCGGATCCTGTCAGAGCGCGCGCTCAGCAGCCGCCGACCCTCCCCGGATCGAGGTCGCGGGCGCGGCCGCCGCCGGCCGTGCGGAAGTCGTAGCCGGAGCAGAAGTAGGTCGAGAGGAGGGCGTCGCGGTCGAGGACGATCGGGGCCCAGGCGCCGTTGCCCTGCGGCTCGAGGTAGGTGTGCCTCGTGGCGAGGAGGCGGCGCTCGGCGGTGGTGTCGCCGCGCAGGTGGCGGTCGAACCACGCCTGGGCGTAGACGCTCGTCAGCGCCTGGCCGTACCGCGACGCCGGGAGGACGAGCGGCAGGTCGGTGTAGTCCAGGTGCGTCGAGGCGCGCGGGACGATCAGCATCGTGTCGACGCCCTTCGCCCGCCACGCGTCGAAGCCGGTCTTCTGCTCGCGGCGGGGGTCGGGGCGCTCCAGCGGCGAGGTCGGCGTCGGGACGAGCGAGGAGCCGCCGTTGAGCCAGTACGGCGCGACCGTGAAGCCGTACTCGGACTGGACGGCGAGGGCGGGAACGCGGGGCGTGACGCCCTCCACGCCGAGGTCGCCGGACGCGTCGAGCTTGTCGAGCGCGACGACCGCCTTCACCCGCGGGTCGGCGCCCTGGACGTACGAGACCGCGGCGGCGCCGAGCGAGTGGCCGGCGATGCCGATGCGCGACGGGTCGAGCTTGCCGCGCAGCGGGTTGGCGTCGGAGGTGAAGAAGTCGAGCGCGTCGGTCGTGCCGTGGACGAAGTTCGCCGGCTGCTGGAACGGGACGCCGGGGCAGCCGAACTGCTCGAGGTCCCGCGGCTCGGCGAACGGGTTGCAGAACGGCAACCCGTTGACGGGACCCTCATGCGGGAACGTCCCGCTCGTCCCCTGCCCCTGCACGTCGTAGGTGAGGACGGTGTAGCCGCGCTCGGCGAGATCCTGCGCGAGCCAGAAGTACATCCGCTCGCTCCCTTGGACGCTGCCCGTGGTGATGACCACGCCGGGGAGCCGGCCGGACGACAGCGTGCGGCCCGTGTACGGATCGCGGGCGCCCGGTTTGGGCGCGAAGACGTGGCCGCGGATCAGCGCGCCGTACCGGTTCTCCCACGAGACCGGGATCTCGATCCCGCGCGTCCCGTTCCACCCGGCGCGCAGCGGGTTGCCGGCGTTCCACCCCGGCACGAGGTTGCCCGGCGTGATCGCGGGGCGGGTCAGGTTCGCCACCTGGTCGGCGAGCTGATTGAGCGAGACCTTGTTCGCCTCGAAGATCAGCGACGGCAGGTAGTCGGGGTCGGCGAGCTGCTGGCCGGTCTGGCGCCCGTACGCGTCGGCGATGTTCTTCAGGTCGTGCGCGAGGTACTCCGGCGAGCCCGGCTGGCCGGGCGGAGGCGCCGCGGCGGCGAGCGGCGGCGCGACGAGAACGGCGGCGAGAAGCGCGAGCAGCGCACGGCGGACGAGACCCATGTCGCCAACAACGTTCGACGGACGCCGATCTTGCGGTAGACCAGGGGCATGGACCATCGCAAGCTCGGAACCCAGGGCCTCATCGTCTCCGCCGAAGGCCTCGGCTGCATGGGGATGTCGGAGTTCTACGGCCAGGCCGACGAGGGCGAGGCGATCAGCACCATCCACCGCGCGCTCGAGCTCGGCGTCGACTTCCTCGACACGGCCGACATGTACGGCCCGTTCACCAACGAGAAGCTCGTGGGCCGCGCGATCGCCGACCGGCGCGACAGCGTCGTCCTCGCGACGAAGTTCGGCAACGTCCGCGGCGAGAACGGCGAGCGCCTCGGCATCCGTGGCGACGCGGAGTACGTCAAGAGCGCGTGCGAGGCGTCGCTGAAGCGCCTCGGCGTCGACCACATCGACCTCTACTACCAGCACCGCGTCGACCCCGAGGTCCCGATCGAGGAGACCGTCGGCGCGATGGCGGAGCTGGTCGAGGAGGGCAAGGTGCGCTACCTCGGGCTGAGCGAGGCGTCCCCCGCGACCATCCGCCGCGCCCACGCCGTCCACCCGATCAGCGCACTCCAGACCGAGTACTCGCTGTGGACGCGCGACCCCGAGGACGAGGTGCTCCCGACCGTCCGCGAGCTCGGCATCGGCTTCGTCCCCTACTCCCCGCTCGGCCGCGGCTTCCTCTCCGGCGCGATCACGTCGATCGACGACCTCGCCGAGGACGACTTCCGCCGCCACAACCCCCGCTTCCAGGGCGACAACTTCGCCAAGAACCTGGAGCTGGTCGACCGCGTGAAGGAGATCGCGGACGAGAAGGGCGTCACGCCGGGCCAGCTCGCGCTCGCATGGGTGCTGCACCAGGGCGACGACATCGCGCCGATCCCCGGCACGAAGCGCGTCGCGTACCTGGAGGAGAACGTCGCGGCGACCGAGATCGAGCTGTCGACCGACGACCTGCGCCGCATCGACGAGGCCGCCCCGCACGGCGCCGCGGCGGGCGAGCGGTACCCCGACATGTCCTCGATCGACCGGTAAGGCGCGGCCCCGCTTGCCCGAGACCTTCGCCGGCGCGCGCCTGGACCGCGCCGGCGAGCACCGCAGCGACGCCGCGTGGGTGGCCCAGCGGCTCGCCGACCCGGCGTCGCGCGCCGTCGTCGTCACCCGCGGCGGCGGCGTCCTGACCGACCCCGCCGACGAGACCCGTCTCGCCCGGTTCCCGCTGCCGGTCACTGGTCCAACCAGTGATGGCGACCGGTCCAACCAGTCGGGCGACGCGGACGCGGTGGCCGTGCTCGCGCCGGTGCTGCTCGGGCTGCAGGACGGCGCGGCGCTGTTCGCGGTGGACGGCGGGCGGCGCGAGGACGCGGTCGGGCTGCGCGACGCGATCGCGCGGCTGAGCGGCGAGGAGGCGGCGCTGGCCGGGCACGCGTCGGCGCTGCTCAACTGGCACCGCTTCCACCCGCACTGCTCGCGCTGCGGGCACGCGACCGACGTCGGCGAGGCCGGCTACGTCCGCAAGTGCCCGAACTGCGGCGCCTCGCACCACCCGCGCACCGACCCGGTCGTGATCATGGCCGTGATCGACCAGGCGAACGACCGCACGCTCCTCGGCCGTCAGGCGACCTGGCCAGCCGGCCGCTACTCCGCGCTGGCCGGCTTCGTCGAGCCGGGCGAGTCGCTGGAGGAGGCCGTCGCCCGCGAGGTCCGCGAGGAGACCGGCGTCGAGATCGACCCCGAGCCGCGGTACGTCGCCTCCCAGCCCTGGCCGTTCCCCACGACGCTGATGCTCGGCTTCCACGCGGCGTACGCGGGCGGCGAGCCGCACATCGGCGACGGCGAGCTGGAGGACGTCCGCTGGTTCACCCGCGACGAGCTGCGCGAGGCGCTGTCCGACCGCGGCGAGCACCGCATGCCGCCGCCCCAGGCGATCGCCCATCGGCTGATCGCGGACTGGGTCGAGGGGTCGGAGGGGTAGCCTCACCCGCCGGATGGAAGAGAGCACCCTCAGCAACCGCGTCCGGATCGACGTCCGCTGGCGCGACCTCGACATGCTCGGCCACCTCAACCAGGCCGTCTACCACGAGTACCTCGAGGAGGGCCGCGCCGCGCTGCTCGAGCAGCTCGGGCGCCTGGGCGACTTCGCGTTCGTCCTGGCCAAGGTCGAGCTCAACTACCGCCACGAGGTGCGCAAGGACCACGGGCACGTCGAGGTGCTCTCGACGGTGACCGACGTCGGCCGGTCGAGCATCACGATCGAGAACCGGATCCTCACCTCGGATCGCACGCTGGCCGCGGAGGGCACCACCGTGCTCGTCGCGTGGGACCCGCAGGCGCGCCGCTCCAAGCCGCTGACGCCCGAGCAGCGCGGCGCCCTGCTCGGCGCCGGCGCCTCGGCCTGACCCGCCGCCCGCTCGCCGCGCGATGACCGCCGCGTTCACCGTCGGGACGCTCAACATCTGGGGCCGCTGGGCGGACTGGCCGGCGCGCCGCGCCGCCCTGGCGAGCTGCTTCCCGCAGCCCGGGCCGGACGTCCTGCTCCTCCAGGAGGTGCGCCACGACGCGCTGGGCGACCAGGCCGAGGAGCTGGCGGAGCTGCTCGGCTACCCCGAGCAGGTGACCGTCGAGGGGCACCGCAACGACGACGGCAGCGAGGGGCTGGCGATGCTCTCCCGGCTGCCGCTGACCGGCGTCCACCACGAGGCGCTGCCGACCTCCGACCCACCGCGGAAGGTGATCGTCGCCTCGATCGCGTGCGCGGAGGAGTCGGTGACGATCGTCTGCGGCCATACCGTCGCGGTGCCCGAGCACGTCCGCCAGGAGCAGGTGGAGGCGTTCCTCAAGCGCGCCGGGGAGCGCGTGGTGCTCGGCGCGGACCTCAACGACACGCCCGACCGGGTCGCACCGCTCCTCGCGGAGGCCGCGCTGACCGACGCGCTCGACGGCCACGAGGCGCCGACGTGGCCGATGAACGAGCAGACGTTCGGCACCGCGTGGCGCGAGACGCTCGGCCACGCGCCGCAGTTCTCGCTGGAGCGCCGGCGGCTGGACTACCTGCTCAGCCGCGGCCTGGAGGTCCAGGCCGCGGGCGTCGACGAGCTGCAGTGCGACGGCGGGCCGCACGCCTCGGACCACGCGCTCGTGTGGGCGCGCTACGGGCTGGCGGGCGCCTCGCGGTGACGCGCTGGGAGGGTGACGCGGATCCGCGTGCCCTCCCCCGCCGCCGAGCGGACCTCGAGCGTGCCGTCCAGCAGCCGCGCGCGCTCCTCCATGCCCACGAGGCCGGAGCCGGGCGTCACCGCGGCCGGGTCGAACCCGGCGCCGTCGTCGGCGATCTCGACGGCGAGCGCGTCGGCCGTCTCCTCGACCGTCACCGTCGCCTGGCGGGCGCGCGCGTGGTCGCCCGCGTTGTCGAGCGCCTCCTGCACGATCCAGAAGACGGCGTGCTCGATGTCGGGCAGCAGCCGGTGCGGGTGGCGGCCGGTGTCGAACGCGAGGTCGACGCGGAAGTCGACGTCCATCCCGGGCCAGCCGACGTCGCGCGCGAGCGCATGCAGCCCGGCGGTCAGTCCCTGCTCGTCGAGCACCGCGGCCCGGGCCTCGACCGCCCGGCGCGCCTCGTCGACGTCGTCGTCGGAGCTGATACTCATCGTCGGCAACGGTAGCCGCGCGACAGGACGTGATCGCCCGCGCGGGCGACCACGGAGCTAGAGCTCGACGACGACCTTGCCCACGGCGCGGCGCTCGTCGATCAGGCGGAAGGCGTCGGCGCCCTGCTCGAACGGGACGCGCGCGTCGACGATGGGCTTGACGAAGCCCTTGCGGACGAGCTCGTCGAGCGCGGCGCCGATCTGCTGGTTGAGCTCGGGCTTGGCCATCGCGTAGGCGCCCCAGCCCGCACCGATGACCTCGGTGTTCTTGAGCAGGAGGCGGTTGACCTTGACCTCGGGGATGCCGCCGCCGGTGAAGCCGACGACGACGATCCGGCCGTCCTCGCGCAGGGAGCGCAGCGAGTCGGTGAAGCGGTCGCCGCCGACCGGGTCGAGCACGACGTCGACGCCGCCGCTCTCCAGCACCTGATCCTTCCACGGGCCGTCGGAGCGGAAGACGTCGTCGGCGCCGGCCTCGCGGGCCACGCGCTCCTTCTCGTCGCTCGAGACGATCGCGACCGTCGAAGCGCCGAGCCCCTTCGCCACCTGCAGCGCGGCCGTGCCGATGCCGCCCGCCGCGCCGTGGACGAGCACGCGCTCGCCGGACGCCAGCCGCCCGCGCAGCTTGAGCGCGAAGAAGACCGTGTGGTAGTTGAGGATGATCGACGCGCCCTCGGCGAAGTCGAGCGACTCCGGCAGCGCGAACGTCATGAACGCCGGCGCGACAGCGACCTCGGCCAGCCCGTTCAGCGCGGTGAACGCCATGACGCGGTCGCCCGGCGCGAAGCCGCTGTCCTCGGGCGCGCTGCGCACGGTGCCCGCGACCTCGGCCCCCGGGATGAACGGCGGCTCGGCCTTGAACTGGTAGAGGCCGCGCGTCTGAAGGACGTCGGGGAACGAGACCGCCGCGGCCTTGACGTCGACGACCACGCCGGCGCCCGGGGTGAGCATGTGGCTCGCCTCGGGCTCGGGGAGGTCGTCGGCGACGCGCAGCGCGTCCGGGCCGTCGAGGGAGGTGACCTGGAGCGCGCGCATGCGGTGCGTCGCCTAGCCGGCGAACGTCATGACGTACGTGCGGGTGCGGCTGGCGGACGCGCGGCCGCGCGGGCGGCCCTTGACCGCGCCGACGCCCATGCTCGTGAAGCGCGGGTGGAGGATCGCGCGGGAGTGGATCGGCCGGTTCATCCAGGCGTGGACGATGCGGCGCGGCGTGGCGCCGCCGTTGAGGCCGTCGCCCATGATCTCGCCGTAGGTCCAGCGCGACTTGCCGGCGGCCCAGCCCGACTTCTTGACGCGCTTGAGCAGCGAGCCGTGCGCGGGCGACGTGTGGCCGACGAAGCGGTAGCGGACGAGGTCCTTCGCGTGGATCCGCGCGACCTTCGAGAGCTTGGACGAGTAGCGCATCGCGCGCAGGCCGCGCTTGGCCCGCTCGCTGTTGATGAGGCAGAGCAGCGCCTTGCGGGCGCGGGCGGTGCTCGCCCACGAGTCGGCGCCAGGGCAGCTGGCGGCCTTCTTCGCAGGAGCGGCCGGTGCGGCGGACGCGGAGTCGGCGCGCACGGCGAAGGCGAGCGTGATGAGCAGAGCAGTGATGATGGCGGCGGCGAAGCCAGCACGGATCGGCATGGTCAGCGACATGTCGAGTCCTCCTCGTGTTGGACGGTTCGACGCACGTGATCACCGTCCTCCTGCTTCAAGGACCTGGGCAACGACACGCGCGCATGGTGGCCGACCGCGTCCCCCAACGCGTTCGGGTCAAGCAGCCGCACAGACTAGAAGGTGTCGCGGCGGAATGCGTCCAGACGACGTTTGGACGTCCGGGCCCGGCGGGAAAGACGCGCCGGCTCTCGGGCGCCCTGCCCCCACGTTCTCCCCGCACAGCCGGGATGTCGAGGGTTGAGTAGGGTCCGCCACATGTCGCTCGACCGGCCTGTCGCCCCCGACCCGTACGAGCTGCTGCCCGCCGTCCCGTCGTTCACGCTCGAGAGCGACGACGTCACGGACGGGCAGCCGCTGGACCCGAAGTTCGCGCACACCAGCGTGGGCGGCGAGAACGTGTCGCCGCACCTGCGGTGGTCGGGCTTCCCCGACGAGACCGAGGCGTTCCTCGTCACCTGCTTCGACCCGGACGCGCCCACGGGCAGCGGGTTCTGGCACTGGGTCCTCTTCAACGTCCCGAAGGGCACGACCGAGCTGGCGCAGGGCGCCGCCGTGCCCGAGGGCGCCGGCGAGGCGCGCAACGACTTCGGCGAGCCCGGCTACGACGGCCCCGCGCCGCCCGCCGGCGACCGCCCGCACCGGTACGTCTTCGCCGTCCACGCGCTCGGCTCCGCGCTCGAGGTCGACGGCAGCGCCGCGCCCGCGTACGTCGGCTTCAACGCGACCTTCAACGTGCTCGCGCGCGCCGCGCTCCGCCCGACCTTCCAGGTGGCCGGGTGAGCGACCGCGTCCGCGTCGCCGTCGAGGACCACGTCGCGACGGTCACCCTCACCCGCGGCGACAAGCACAACGCGCTCGACGGCGCGATGTTCCAGGGTCTCGTCGCGGCGGCCGCGGAGGTCGCGCAGGCACCCGGCGTGCGCGTCGCGGTCCTCCACGGCGAGGGCAAGTCCTTCTGCTCCGGCCTCGACATCGCGTCGCTGATGAGCGGCAACGACCCCGTCGGGATGCAGGCGCTCGTCGAGCGCGGCGGCCACAAGTCGAACCTCGCCCAGCGCGTCGCGACCGACTGGCTCGACCTCCCCTTCCCCGTCATCGCCGCGCTCCACGGCAACGTCTTCGGCGGCGGGCTGCAGATCGCGCTCGGCGCCGACATCCGGATCGCCGCGCCCGACGCGAAGCTCTCCGTCATGGAGGCCAAGTGGGGGCTCGTGCCGGACATGGGGATCACCTCGACGCTCCCCAAGCTCGTGCCGATCGACGTGGCGAAGGAGCTGACGTTCACGGCGAAGGTCGTCTCCGGCGCCGAGGCCGACGCGCTCGGCCTGGTCACCCGCACCGCCGACGACCCACTCGCGGCCGCCCAGGAGCTCGCGCGCGAGATCGCCGGCCGCTCCCCCGACGCCGTCCGCGCCGCCAAGAAGCTCTACGAGGAGACGTGGAACGGCGCCGACGCGCACGCCGCGCTCCAGCTCGAGACCGACCTCCAGGTCGGCCTGCTCGGCTCCCCGAACCAGATCGCGGCGGTGACCGCCGGGATGACGAAGCAGCCGGGCGAGTTCACCGACCCGGACCCAGCGCCGGCAGCGTCGTAAGCGGGTCGGCGAGCTGCGGCGCGCCTGCCGATCGTCCAGATCGAGCGGGCGCGCGCCGCGTCGCCCACGGGTGTACTAGAACGGCCGTTCTGTTTGACCCAGGACACACGGGAAGGGCCTGCACGTGCCCCACACTCGACAAGGTCATGGACGTCACCACCGCCCGCCTCCTCCACCACGCTGCCGCGCCGCGGCCGGCGGGCGAGGAGCACCCCACGTACTACGTCGGCCGCCGTTCCCCCGGGATCGGCGGCATGGCCGCCAACCTCTCCGTGCAGGCCGTCGGCCGCCACGCCGTGCGCGACCTGCGCCACCACCGCCGCTGGTCGATGGCCGCGTTCGACTGGGGCGCCGAGACCGAGGGCGCCGTCGAGCTGGCCTACGCGTTGCTCGAGGACCTCACCGGCCTCTACCCCAGCGCCGGCCTCTGCGAGCAGCTCGCCACCGACGTCCTCGCACGCCTGCCCGGCGACGGCTTCGTCGTCGCGGACATGGACCTGCTCGGCTGGCTCGAGTCGCGCGGCTAGCGCCGGCGGCGCTTCTTCTTGCTGCGCGGGTGCGGCCCGCGCTGCGCGCGCTCGGCCTCCCGCTGCTCGGCCAGCTCCCGCTCCCGCTCGGCCTCCTCCGCCGCGGTGCGGGCGGCGGAGCGCTTGCGGACGGTGCGCTGGAGCAGGAAGACGCTCCCCAGCGCACCCATCTTCAGCGCGCCGTAGATCGGCGTCCCGGGGGTGAAGGCGTGCTTGAAGCCGTGGAGCACGCCCTCACAGTACCGGGTGCGGAACAGCGGTTCCGCCGCGCGCTGCGCCAGCGTCAGCGCAGGAAGTTCGGCAGCTGGCGCCGCACCTCGTCGTAGCCCGGCCGCGTGGAGCCGTCCGGGTTCGTGAGCCCCGCGTCGAACCGCGCGTCGCAGCCCGCGCCCGTCCAGTTGTAGATGTAGACGCGCTGCACGCCGCTCGACCGGTACGTCCGCGCGAGCTTGAACATGTCCTTCAGTCGGCTCGCCGCGCGCCGCTCGCTGCACGGGAAGCTCTTGCCGAAGTTCACCAGGCCGCCGGTCTCGGTGAACCAGAACTTCGTGGAGCGGTTGTACTTGCGGGACTGGCGGATGATGTTCCGCGTGAACGTCGTGCGCTTGCGGTTGACGTCGCCGTAGTTGTGCATCCCCACGACGGTCGCGCGCTTGCGGTAGGTCGACGAGAGCGCCCGGTAGAACGAGCGCATGTACCGCTCCACCCCGGTCTGGTCGAGCACGTCGAGCGCGACGACGACGCAGCCCGAGCAGCGCGGCTTGACGGCGCGGTACATCTCGCGGAAGAACTGCGCGGCGCGCGTGGGCGAGCGGTAGGTCGGCTGGGAGGCGTGGTTGGCCTCGTTCCACGTCCCGAACTCGCGGACGCCGAGGCCGCGGAAGTAGCGCACGAGCCGGCCGACCTTGGACTTGTACTGCGCGACGCTCGGCAGCTTGGCCTTCTTCGTGCGCAGGTCGTCGGTGGAGACGTGGAGGAACACGCTGATCCCCTCGCCGCGGGCGCGCAGGACGAACGAGCGCGCGGCGAGCCGCTGGGACTCGTTGTCCATCGCGTTCCACGGGATGAAGTAGCGGACGCGCTGGAAGTTCGCGCGCTGGAACGCGGGGTTGTCGAACATGCCGACGTTCTGGTCGCCGATGCCGATGCGGACGCTGGTGCGCGCGCTCGCCGAGGTCGCCGGGAGAAGGGCGCAGAGGGCGGCCGCCACGGCTGCAAGCAGGATCGCTGTCGTTCGTCTCATCGCTTCCCGGAACCGGTCAGACCGGGTCTTGTTGCGGTCGAGCCGGCACCGGCGTGAGGTACAGGCGCCGCAGCGCGGGGATCTCCTCCTTGAGCTCGGCACGCAGGCGGGCGAGCGCCTCGGCCACCTGCTCGCCGTCCATCCCGGCCCGCATCCGCAGCCCGACGGCGGCCTGGACGTCGGACGCGCCGAGGTAGATGGCCTCGATCCCGGTGACGCTCGCCACCTCGGGCGCCGCCTCGAGCTGCTCGTGCAGCCAGGCGACGTACCGCTCCGGGACCGACTCGCCGGAGAGCAGGCCGCGGTTGCGCTTGACCAGCCGGTAGGCCGTGTACGCGAGCAGGAGGCCGATGATCAGCGTGACGATCGCGTCCGGGACGCCGGAGCCGGTGACGCGGTGGAGGATGAGCGCCAGCAGCGCGAGCGCGGCGCCGAGGACGTCGATCGTGTCCTCGAAGTAGACGGTGACGACGGTCGGGTCGGCGCTCTCCCCCAGCAGCTGGCGGACGGACACGCCGCGCCTGCGCGCCTGCTTGCGTAGCTGGCGGATCGCGACCGTCCGGCTCGCCCCGTCGAGGACGAGCGCGACGACGAGCACCCCGACGCCGACCCAGAACGCCTCCAGCTCCGGCGGGTCGAGGATCGCCTGGATCCCCTCCCAGACCGAGACGGCGCCGCCGACGACGAACATGCCGACGGCGGCGAGCAGCGCCCAGAACCAGCGCTCGGAGCCGTAGCCGAGCGGGTGCGACGGGTCCGGGTCGCGCCGGCTGCGCTTGACCGCGACGTAGAGGAAGACCTCGTTGCCGGTGTCGGCGACGGTGTGGAGCGTCTCGGCGAAGAGCGCGGGCGAACCGGTCAGGACGGCCGCGGTGCCCTTGGCGATCGCGATCGTCGTGTTCGCCGCCAGCGCCGCGAGGACGCTGCCGGTGGACTCGTCGTGCTCGGCGGCGGTCGGCGGGTGGACGGCGGACATCCCGCCCGTCCTGCCCCGCGCGGGCCGCGCCCTAGCGCGGCCCGGTCTCGGTGGGTCGCGGCCGGGCTAGCGCGCCCCGAACGCGGCGACGAGCACGTCGCCCATCAGCTTGCTCGCCTCGTCGGCGGTCAGCCGGTCGACCGCCAGGTCGTCGCCGGTCGCGTACGCCGCGCCGCGGAGGGTCGTGAGCATGTAGTGGACCGGGAGGTCCTTCCGCAGCTCGCCCCGCTTCTGCGCGGCGGTGAACCACTCGAGGAACGGCTGGCTGTCCTCCTCGCTGGGGACCTGCCGGCCGTGGACGGAGCGGTGGTGCTCGAGGAAGCGGTAGCGGCTGCTGAGCGAGACGAGCTCGCGCGCGAGCCGCCGGAGGACCTCCTCCGCCGTGCCGCCTCCCTCGGCCGCCACGCGGATCGTGTCGCGCGACTCCGCGACGACCCGCTCGAAGAGCGCGCGCACGAGGTCGTCGCGCGTCGCGAAGTGCCGGTAGACCGTCGTGCGGCCGAGGCCGGACGCATCCGCGATGTCGCGCATGCTGGCCTGTGGCCGCTCCGCGAGCACGCTGATCGCCGTCTCGATCACGGTCTCGCGGTTGCGCTGAGCGTCCGCCCGCTTGCGGGGTCGCTGCTCAGCTGTCTGCGCCATGGTTGCCATCTCGCCTGTGCCTTCTGGTGGTCGGTGACATCTGGATCACCCCGGGACCATCTGTTCGACCGACCCTCGCACAACTCATCCATCCGCGGGGCAGAACTGCCCCGAAAACCTCCCGCAAACCGGCCGCGTGGCGCTTAGACCGTCACTCGTCCGACACCGAACGCGCCATCGGGAGCAGCCGATGGTCGGAACTGAACACGCGCCGGCGGGCGCCGAGGACGGTCAGCGTGGTCGTCACGACCACCGCGCCGAGGATGAGGTACATGAGCGCGAGCTGGACGAGGACGGCGTCCAGCGGGTCGACGCCGGCGAGGATCAGGCCGGTCATCGCGCCGGGGAGGAAGACGATCCCCAGGCCGCGGATGTTCTCGATCTGCGGGGAGATCGAGGTCCGGAGGATGCGCCGGGTGAGGGGCTTCGCCGCCTCCTGGCTCGGGAGGCCGAGGGCGAGGCGGGCCTCGATCTGGTCGCGCTGCGTGGCGAGGTCGTCTCTGAGGAGCGTGGCGGCGACGACGCCGGACTTGAGCGCGTTGCCGACAAGCATCGCGCTGACCGGGACCAGCGTCTTGCCCTCGACGGGGAAGATGCCGGCGCCGAACGCGATCCCCAGCCCCACCGCCGCGGTGCCGGTGGTGGAGGCGAGCGCGACGGGGAAGATGCCGGGCAGCTCGGGCGCGCGGCGGCGGACGGCGTTCGCCGCGTAGAGGACGATCCCGGCGACCCACAGCCAGGAGAGCGCGATCGGGGCGTCGTCGCCGATGACGAGGCCGAGCGCGGCGGCGGCGATGAGCATCTGGACGAGCGCGCGGGCGGACGACTCGAGGATGTCGCGTTGGAGCCGGAGGCCGAGGCGCCAGGAGGCTCCGGCCGCGAGGGCGACGGCGGTGAGGGAGAGCGCGAAGCCGACCCAGCCGATGTCGGTGGTGCCGTCCACTTCCGCGTCAGCTCCGCGTGTGGCCGCGGTCGAGGGCGATGCGGGCGTCGGCGAGCCGGTCGACCTGGGCGGGGTCGTGGCTGACGAGGACGACCGCGACGCCGCGCTCGGCCTCCTGCCGGATCAGCCGTTCGAGCGCGTGGGTGGCCTGCGCGTCGAGGGCGGAGGTGGGCTCGTCCATCAGGAGCGTCTCGGGGTGGGTGGCGAGCGTGCGGGCCAGGCAGGCGCGCTGCTGCTCGCCGCCGGAGAGGGTGTCGGCGTCGCGGTCCAGGACGTCCTCGTGGAGCTCGCAGCGGTCGAGGAGCTGCTGGAGCTCGGCGTCGGTCGCTTGTGGGGCTGCGACGCGGAGGTTGTCGCGCACGGTGCCGGCGAAGACGACGGGGCGCTGGAAGACCATGCCGACGCGCCTTCGGTGCTGGAGGACGTCGAGCGTGGCGAGGTCGGTGCCGCGGTACCGGACGGTGCCTTCGTCGGGGGCGATCAGCCGGTTGCCGAGCCGCAGCAGCGTCGACTTCCCCGCCCCGGACGGGCCGGTGATCGCGGTGATCCCCTTGCCGGGCACGGTCTCCGTGACGTCGCTGAGCCGCGGGCGCTGCGCGCCGTGGACGGTGACGTGGTCGAACTGGAGCGGCACGGGCGCGGCGCATCATGCCGCGCCGCGCCGCGCCACAACTCGCCGCTCGCGCCGCGCGCGCCGCCGAACGGCGACTTGTGGTCGTGGAGCGACCACTTCTCGCCCTTCACCGCCGGCGCGGAATCGAGTGGCGAGTTGGGGTTCCTCGTAGGCTCCGTGCGCGTGCCGCTGCCCGAGGACGTCGAGCGCGTCGTGGCCCTCACGACCGAGCTCGCCCGCATCCCCGCCCCCACCTTCGAGGAGGGCGAGCGCGGCGACGTGGTGGCCGAGCGGTTCGCCGTCGCCGGCGCGCGGGTGGAGCGCGATGAGGTGGGGAACGTGCTGGCGTGGGTCGGGCTGCCTGGCGACGAGCCGCCCGCGATCCTCAGCGCGCACCTGGACACGGTCTTCGCGCGCGACGTCCCGCTCGACGTGCGGCGGGAGGGCGACGTGACGCTCCACGGCCCGGGCGTCGGCGACGACACCGTCGCGGTCGCGGCGCTGATCGCGCTCGCCCACGAGCTGCGCGACGACCCGCCGCCCCGGCCGCTCCTCCTCACCGCGACCGTCGGTGAGGAGGGCCTGGGCGACCTGCGCGGCGCCAAGCACCTCCTCGCCCACGTGCAGGCGCGCGCCTTCGTCGCCGTCGAGGGCCACATGCTCGACGAGCTGCAGGACGGCGCGATCGGCTCGATCCGGATCCGCGCGACCTACCACGGGCCGGGCGGCCACTCGTGGGGCGACCGCGGGACGCCGAGCGCCGTCCACGCCGCCCTCGGAAGGGGCGCCGCCGCGCTCGCCGCCGTCCCCGCCGGCCGCCACGTCAACATCGGCACCGTCGAGGGCGGGACGACCGTCAACGCGATCGCGCAGGAGGCCGCGCTGCTGATCGATCTGCGCGACGACGACGAGCAGCGCCTCGCCGCCACCGCCCGCGCGGTCGAGAAGGCGCTCAGCGCCGTCGAGCCCTCCATCACCGCGGAGGTCGAGCCGATCGGCCACCGCCCCGCCGGCCGCAGCGCGCCCGGCGACCCGCTCCTCCAGCTCGTCCGCGACGCCCGCGCCGAGCTCGGCCTGGAACCCGCGCGCGAGGAGGCCAGCTCCACGGAGTGCAACGCCGCCTACGCCGCCGGCGTCCCGACCACCTGCATCGGCCTCACCCACGGCGCCGACGCGCACCGCCCGACCGAGCGGATCGCGCTCGCGCCGCTCGCGGACGGCCTGCAGCTCCTCCGCACCGTCGCCCGCCGCGTCTGACCGCGCGCGGCGCTCCCCGCGCGCGGCACCACACCGCGTCTAGGAGGCGAAGTCGGGCTGGTTGGAGCGGGCGGAGGCGGCGCGGCCCTTGGGCTCCTCCCACTCCTCCTGGCGGCCGAGCGCGGTGAGGTCGAGCCAGTAGTAGGAGCCGCCGAGCGCCTCCATCCCGCGCGCGAAGGTCGAGTAGGTGTGGAAGACGCGGTCGCCGACGCGCAGGAAGCACGACTGGCCGGGCAGCTCGCCGTCCCACCCGTCGTCCATCGACGCGTAGTTGTACGTCGCCGCGCCCGCGGCGTGGTCGACGGTGACGCCGAAGTCGGCGTTGAAGTCGGTGCCGGCCGACGAGTACCAGGGGAATGTCCAGCCCCGCGCGGCGCGGTACCGCTCCAGCTTCTCGATCGGCGCGCGCGAGACGACGGCGAAGCTCGTCCCCCGCACCGCGAGGTGCTCGAGGAGCCCGTCCGCGATCTCGTCGGCGCCCGCGGTGCAGCTCGAGCAGCCCTCCTCCCAGTCCGGCTCGAACATGAAGTGGCGGACGATCAGCTGCTCGCGCCCCGCGAAGAGGTCGAGCAGCGAGGCGGCGCCGTCCGGGCCGGAGAACACGTACTCCTTGCCCACCTCGACCATCGGCAGGCGGCGCCGGTCGGCGGCCAGCGCGTCCCGCGCGCGGGTCAGCTCCTTCTCGCGCGCGAGCAGGGCCGTGCGAGCCTCCAGCCACGCGTCGCGCGTCACGATCTCAGGCAAGCTCATGTCCCAAGGACCGCGCCGCGCCGCACAGCTCATCGGCCGGCGGCGCGGCTGGCGCGTCGCCGCTCAGCGTCCGATGCCCTCCGACGCCGGCGCGCCGAACACCTCCGGGTTGAGGTAGCGGCCGCGGTCGGCACCGGTCTTCGGCTCGACCGTGGGCGTCCGGTGCGCGTTCGCGTACGCGTCGTGGCGCGTGCCGGTGACCTGCCAGCTGACCTTCACCCGCGGCGTGTCGGTGCGGATGCGGAACGTGCGGCCGCCGTCGAGCTCGTCCCACACGATCGCCTTGGCGAACGAGCGGCCGAGCACCGTCAGCTGGTAGCGGACGTCGCGGTTGAGCGCCTGGAACCAGCTCGGCATCGTGACCGTCGCGAAGCCCTCCGCGTCGGTCGTGACCACGCCGTCGTAGAGGTTCTTCATGTCCGGCGACTCGACGAACGAGTGCGACAGGTACTCCTCCCGCGGGTTCTCGGGGTTGTCGATCTTGAACGTGCCCGACGATTTCGTGAGTGTGCCGACGACGTCGACGTTGCCGGTGAAGACCGCGGCGCGGGCGGTGCCGCCGCTGCCTCCCGACGCCCTGAGGCCGACGCC
>DATMVO010000254.1:0-38257 GCA_035563115.1 Solirubrobacteraceae bacterium | reverse complement strand
CCCGGCTGGCGCGCGGCGCTCACGGTCCTCAGCCTCACGACGGTCCTGGCCGGCGGCGCCGCCGCCGCGGCCTACGCGGCGCTCGCCACCGAGGACGAGCGCGCCGTGGTCGCGCAGGTGCCGCCCGCGCAGACGACGCCCGTCGTGCCCGCGCCCGGCGAGACGGTGCCCGGCTCGACCGAGGTCATCATCCCACCGACCGAGACCACGCCGGAGACGACGCCGAAGATCCCGGCGCCCGAGAGCGACTCGGCCGACCTGCCGGACCTCACCGACGACACGCCGGCGCCGACGCCGACCCCCACGCCGACCCCGACTCCGACGCCGACGCCGACCCCCACGCCGGCGCCCTCGACCGGCGGGACGACGACCGGCACGCAGACGACGCAGACCACGGCGACGACCGAGACGGATCCCGAGCCCGTCGCGCTCGACCTGCCCAAGAGCGCCGCCGACCTGTACGACCCTTCCGGCCGCGCCGAGCAGAACAGCGGGGCCGGCGACCCGGCCGACGCCCTCGACGGCGACCGCAAGACCGCCTGGGAGGTGCCGGCGCAGGACGACGGCACGGTCCAGCTCGGCCTGCTGATCTCCCTGAAGGAGGTCAAGACGCTGAAGGAGCTCGAGCTCCGCGCGGACACGCCCGGCTTCACCGTCGAGATGTACGCGACCCGCGCGAGCGAGGCCCCCGAGACCGTCACGGACGAGCGCTGGGAGCACGTCGCCGACGCGCGCGACGCCGGCACCACCGAGACGCTGAAGCTGAGCGGCAAGTTCCGCCACGTGCTGCTGTGGTTCACCGTGCAGCCGGCGGACACCAAGGTCCGCATCCCCGAAGTCCAGCTGTTCGAGAACTAACCGAGGAGTCCCGTAGCTCACATGCCGTCCGTCGCCACGATCACCACCACCGAGGGCCCGATCACCGTCGAGCTGTACGACGAGGACGCGCCCAAGACGGTCGCGAACTTCAAGAAGCTCGCGAGCGACGGCTTCTACGACGGGGTGATCTTCCACCGGATCATCAAGGACTTCATGATCCAGGGCGGCGACCCGACGGGCACCGGCGCCGGCGGCCCGGGCTACCAGTTCGAGGACGAGATCAACGACCACAAGATCGTCCGCGGCGTGCTCGCGATGGCGAACGCGGGCCCGAACACGAACGGCTCGCAGTTCTTCATCGTCACGACCGACGCGGCGCCGTGGCTCGACGGCAAGCACACCGTCTTCGGCAAGGTCACCGAGGGCATGGA
This sequence comes from Solirubrobacteraceae bacterium, assembly GCA_035563115.1. Classification (GTDB taxonomy): domain Bacteria; phylum Actinomycetota; class Thermoleophilia; order Solirubrobacterales; family Solirubrobacteraceae; genus CADCVT01. The sequence goes on along the minus strand of DATMVO010000254.1, from coordinate 37,007 downwards.
CGTCGTCGACAAGATCGAGGGCACCGACACCGACGCCCGCGACCGGCCGCGCAACGACATCTCGATGACCGCGGTCGAGGTCCAGGCCTAGCGCCTCCCGCTCGACACCCTGTCACGCCGGGCGGGCGGTTCCCGCCCGGCAAGGTAGGCTCCTGGCTGGTCAGCCAAGTCCCGCGAGGAGGAGCAGCACATGGCAGGCGTCGAGGAACGCGTCGAGGATCAGGTCGAGCCGTCGCAGGTCTCCGGGACCCCCGGGGGTGAGCCTGCTGGCGTGATCGTCGTCGAGAACCCCGCGACCGGCCAGGAGATCGGGCGTGTCCCGGAGCTCTCCGCCGACGACGTGGCGGAGCTGGCGCGCAAGGGCCGCGCCGCGCAGCCCGGCTGGGCCGCGCTCGGCTACGAGGGGCGGGCCCGCGTGCTCAAGCGCGCGCAGCGGTGGATCGTCGACCACCGCGACCGGGTCATCCAGACGATCGTCTCGGAGACCGGCAAGACGTACGAGGACGCGCTGATCGCGGAGTTCAACTATGCGGCGGGCGCGTTCGGCTTCTGGGCCAAGAACGCCTCGAAGTTCCTGGCCGACGAGAAGGTCAAGACGACGGCGCCGTTCGTCCTGGGCCGCAAGCTCGTCGTCCGCTACCAGCCGCTCGGGCTGATCGGCGTGATCGGGCCGTGGAACTACCCGCTGACGAACTCGTTCGGCGACTGCATCCCGGCGCTCGCCGCGGGCAACGCGGTGATCCTCAAGCCGTCCGAGGTCACCCCGATGACCTCGCTGCTGATGGGCGAGATGCTCCGCGAGTGCGGGCTGCCCGAGGGCGTCTACCAGGTCGCGACCGGCCGCGGCGAGACCGCGCAGGCGCTGATCGACGAGGTGGACATGATCATGTTCACCGGCTCCACCCAGACCGGCAAGAAGGTCATGGAGCGCGCGGCGCAGACGCTGACGCCGGTCGCGCTGGAGCTCGGCGGCAAGGACCCGATGATCGTCCTCGCCGACGCCGACGTGGAGCGCGCGGCCAACGCGGCGGTCTACTACTCGATGCAGAACGGCGGCCAGACCTGCATCTCGGTCGAGCGCGCGTACGTGGAGGAGCCGGTCTACGACGAGTTCGTCGCGAAGGTCACCGAGAAGGCGCGCGCGCTGCGCCAGGGCGTCCCGGGGGCGCCGGGCTCGGTCGACGTCGGCGCGGTGACGTCGCCGCCGCAGATGGACATCATCGAGGACCACGTCGAGGACGCCCGCTCCAAGGGCGCGCGGATCGTCGTCGGCGGCCACGCCAAGCGCGGCGAGTCCGGCAAGAGCGGCAACTTCTTCGAGCCGACGGTGATGGTCGACGTCGACCACTCCATGAAGGCGATGACCGAGGAGACCTTCGGGCCGACGCTGCCGATCATGAAGGTGTCGGACGCCGAGGAGGCCATCCGGCTGGCCAACGACTCGCCGTACGGCCTGGCCGGCTCGGTGTGGACGAAGGACGTCGCCAAGGGCGAGGCCGTCGCGCGGCGCGTGCAGTCCGGCGCGGTCGACGTCAACGACGCGATGCTCAACTACACCGCGCTCGAGCTGCCGATGGGCGGCTGGAAGGCGTCGGGCCTGGGCTCGCGCCACGGGGCGGGCGGCATCCGCAAGTACACCGCCCAGCAGGCGATCCTCGTCACCCGGTTCGCGCCCAAGCGCGACATCCACATGTACCCGTACAAGAAGGGCACGACGAAGCTGATCGGCGGCGCGATCAAGTTCCTGTACGGGCGGGGCAAGCGCAGCTAGCCGCTCTGGGCAACGGCGCGCGCGGGCGGCTGCCACCATCCGCCCGTGCTCGCCGTCCTCCTCGCCCTGCTCGCGTCCGCGTGCTGGGGCGTCGCCGACTTCCTCGCCGGCCTGACGAGCCGGCGGCTCGCGTCGATCCTCGTCCTCCTCGGGCAGCAGGCGGCGGGCGCGGCGATCGCCGTCGCGATCGTGGTCGCGGTGGGCGAGGGGCTGCCGGACGGGCGCGCGATCGCGTACTCGTGTGCGGCGGGCGCGGCGGGCGCGCTGGCGCTCGGCGCCTTCTACCAGGCGCTCGCGGTGGGGACGATGAGCGTCGTCGCCCCGATCTCGGCGAGCGGGATGACGCTCCCGGTGGCCGTGGGGATCGCGTCGGGCGACCGGCCGAGCGCGATCCAGGCCGCCGGGCTGGCGCTGACCGTCGCGGGCGTCATCCTCGCCGCGCGTGAGGTGCCGGCCGAGCCCGCCGAGCCCGGCGCCGCCCCGTCCGGCGCGTCGCGCCGGTCGATCCTCCTCGCGCTGCTCGCCGCGCTCGGCTTCGGCGGGTTCTTCTCGCTCTCGGACCCGGCGGCCGACGCGTCGGTCCTCTGGCTCCTCGTCCTCAGCCGCACGGTCGCGGTGCTGCTGATCGGTGCGATCGTCCTCGCCACCCGGCCGTCGGGCGTGCCGAAGGCCCGCGACGCCTGGCCGCTCGCGCTCGTCGGCGCGCTCGACCTCGCCGCCACCGGCCTCTACGCGCTGGCCAACACCGAGGGGCTGCTGTCGGTCGTGGCCGTCGTCGGCTCGCTCTACCCGGTCGCGACCGTGCTGCTGGCGCGGGCGGTGCTGCACGAGCGGCTCGCGCGCGTGCAGGCGCTCGGCGTCGCGCTGGCGTTCGCCGGCGTCGGGGCCGTCGCGGCCGGCTGACGGCGTCGGCGGACTTCCCACGGGGCCGCGCCGGGACTACGGTTCGCGGCGTGGGTCCCGTCCTCGCGCACGTCGCGCCGGCCGTCGAGCCCGTGCAGCTCCTCGCGCCCGCCGTGGTGGCGGGGGCGTACGCGCGGCGGTGCTCGACGCTGCGGCGCGCGGGGAAGCCCGTCCCCGCCTGGCGGCAGTGGTGCTTCGGCGGCGGCGTGCTGCTCGGCGTCCTCGGGCTGCTGGCGCTGGGGCACCTGGGGGAGGAGCGGTTCGTCGCGCACATGGCCGAGCACCTGCTGCTCGGCGACCTCGCGGCGCTCCTGATCGTGCTCGGGCTGACCGGGCCGGTCCTCGCGCCGCTGCTGCGGGTGCGGTGGCTGCGGTGGATCCGCGCGCTGGGGCACCCGGTCGTGGCGCTCACGCTCTGGTCCTTGAACCTCGCCGTGTGGCACGTGGCGGTGCTGCACGAGGCGGCGCTGTCGTCGGCGGTGGTGCATGCGGTGCAGCACGCGTGCTTCGTGGCGTTCGGGATCGGCGTATGGCTCCCGCTCTTCGGTCCGCTCCCGCAGCCGGCGTGGTTCGGCAACGGCGCGCGGGTCGCGTACGTCGTCGGCGTCCGGCTGCTGGGCGCCGTGCTCGCGAACGTCCTGCTGTGGGCGGGGCATCCGCTCTACGACGGCTACGAGGTGGCGGACCGGCTGGCGGACCAGACGGCGGCGGCGAGCGTGATGATGGTCGAGGGCTCGCTGCTGACGCTCGTGCTCTTCGGCTGGCTCTTCCTGCGCTGGATGGCGCAGGGGGAGGAGCGCCAGCGGCTCGTCGAGCTCGGCGCCACCGAGACCCGCGCCGCCCGTGCCGTGGCGGCCGGGCGGGGCGAGGAGCTGCGCGCGCGGCTGGTCAACGGCGCGCCAACCTCCACAGGGTCCGCACCGCGCGGTTAGCGGGCGTTCAGGCGTGGGCACGATCCTCGGTACATGAGTCTCGTCTCCAAGCTCGCCAAGTTCGCCCGCACGCCGCAGGGGCGCAAGCTCACCGACCAGGCGCTCCGCAAGGCCAAGGACCCGCGGACGCGGGCCCAGATCCAGCAGCTCACCGGCCGCGGCAAGCGCCGCTAGCGCCTCAGCGGTAGGTCGCCACGAGCTCGATCCGGCCGACGATGCGGGCGTTGAACGCTTCCAGCTCGTCGGCCGGCACCCACAGCTCGTCGATCCCGCGCCCACCCACGCGCTGCGGCTCGTAGCGCTGCACGTACTCCCGCTCGACCCTGAACCGCAGCACGTGCCCGACGTGCCCTGACGCCGGGTCCTTCGTGTTCCAGTCGCGGGCGATCTTCGTCGCGTACGCCTCGTTGAGGACGGGGTAGAAGATCGGCTGCCCCTCAAGCCGCGGCGGGAACGCCCGCCAGTCCGCGGCGGCGATCAGATCCAGCTTCGCCTGGCCCACCGGCCGCCACAGCTCCACGGTCCTCTCGTCCATGCGCGAGAGCGTACGGGGGCGAACTTCCGTCCGCCCGCCCCTCTTGGGGGCATGAACATCACCAAGACCGGCCTCGCCGCCCTCGCGGCCGCCTCCCTCGCCCTCACCGCCTGCGGCGCCGACACCGGCGGCGAGTCCAAGCCGGCCCACGCCGCCGAGAGCCGCCCGCTCGCCGGCGAGGGAAAGATCGTCGACATCTCCGACGGTGCGCCCGCGGCCACCACGCCCGCCGAAGCGCCTCCGATCGCGACGGTGCAGGGCTCCGAGCCGGGCACCACCGCCTCGCTCCTGCGGCTGCAGCGGGTCGGCAAGGTCGTCACCGTCGTGGTGCGCCTCACCCAGACGGCCGACGGTGACTACATCCCGCATCTCGAAGGCGAGGACGGCGAGTCGTACTCCGCGGAGGGGCTGCGGCTCGTGGACGAGTTCAACGGCCGCGAGCACTTCCCCCTGCGGGACACCGAGGGCGAGTGCCTGTGCTCGCGGCAGCTCGACGAGTTCCTCTACGAGGGCGACAGCGTCGACGTCACGGCCAAGTTCGCCGCTCCGCCGGGCGACGTCGACCGCGTCTCGCTCTACCTGCCGGAGTTCGCGTCGTTCGATGCGATCCCGCTGGCGCCGTGAGCCGGGCGGGCGTGGTCGGGGCGGTAGTGCTCGCCGCCGCGGTGCCGACCGCGGCGGCTGCTGCCGCGGCGACGATCGTGCCGTTGAGCGGGCGGGTGGAGCCGGTGAGCGGCGTGGTGCGGGAGCAGTTCTCGCGGGTGGAGGTCGCGGAGACGGAGGTGGCGACGACGTACGCCGTGCCCGCCGACGTGCTCTTCGCCTTCGACAGCGCCCGGGTGACCGCGCGGGGGCGGCGGGCGCTGCGGCGGCTGGACGTGCGGGGGCCGGTGACGGTCGTCGGCCACACGGACGCGCGGGGCGCCGCCGCGTACAACCTGCGCCTCTCCCGCCGCCGCGCCGCGGCGGTGACGCGGGCTCTCGGCGGCGGCACGGACGTCACCGTCCGCGCCCGGGGCGAGGCGGAGCCGGTCGCGTCCAACGCCCGCGCCGCCGGCCGGGCCCGCAACCGGCGGGTGGAGCTGATCGTCCCGCGGCCCTGACGACGAGGTGAGCCGTCTTTCGGTGACATACGCACCGAAAGGCGGCTCACCTCACGCCGCAGCGCCTGCAGGCACCGCCGCGAAGTCGCCGATGAGCTGCGTGAGGCGCTCCGGGACATCGATCATCGAGTACGCGCGGCTGCCGGGGATGGTCTCGACCCGCGCGTCGGGGAAGACCGCGGCGAGCCGCTCAGCGTCCCGGAGCGGGAAGAGCTTGTCGTCGAGCGCCCACGGCAGGAGCACGGGGCGGTCGAAGGAGCCCAACCCCGCGCCGGCGGCGACGAGCGTCTCGGCACGGAGGCCGAGGGTGAAGCGGCGCAGGTCCTCCATGACGGCCGGATCGGCGAAGACCGGCTTCACCCACTCGCGCGCCAGCGCATCCACGTCCCCGTGCGAGAGCATCCCGTAGCCCAGCGGCGACCGCCGCCCCGCCGCCGTCCGCATCGACGCGATCGCCGCCCGGAACGCCGCCGGCGACCGCGCGGCCACCACGAGCGCCTTGAAGAAGCTCGGCGGGAAGTTCTCGAACGCGTCTCCGTTCGTCAGCACGAGCGCGCCCAGCCGCGACGGCGCCGACACCGCCACGAGCTGGCAGAGCGCCGTCCCGCTGTCGTTCCCCACCAGCACCACGTCCGAGAGGTCCAGCTCGTCCAGGAACCGTGCGATGATCGAGGCGACGCCCGTCGGGGAAAGATCCACCGAAGGGCCGAACGGCGCGGGCTGCGCCCCTAGCGGCCACGTCGGCGCCAGGCAGCGGAAGCCGCGGGCGGCCAGCCGTGCGGAGACGTCCCGCCACAGCGACCCGCCCATCAGGTAGCCGTGGACGAAGACGATCGGCCGGCCGGACGGCGGTCCGGCCTCCTCGTACGGGATGGTTCCGGTTTCGAGCTCCAGCGACGGCATCAGACGGACTCCCTAACGATCGACGACCACTTGCGTACAGCCTGTACGTATTTACACACAGACTGCATGGAAAGCAAGCGACGCACCCAGGCCGAGAGATCCGCGGCAACCCAGGAGAAGCTCGTCACGGCGGCCCGCAAGCTGTGGGGCGAGCGCGGCTACGCCGCCGTGGGCACGCCCGAGATCGCCCGCGAGGCCGGCGTCACGCGCGGGGCGATGTACCACCAGTTCGCCGACAAGGCAGACCTGTTCTCGGCCGTCGCCGAGGCGGTGGAGCAGGACGTGACCCGCAGACTGGCCGAACGTGTGGCTTCCGCGGGCGTCCGGGACGCCGCCACGGCCCTCCGCGCCGCCTCCGAGGGGTGGCTGACGGTGAGCCAGGAGCCGGAGGTCCGCCAGATCCTGCTCGTCGACGGCCCGACCGTCCTGGGGTGGGAGGCGTTCCGCGACCTGCTCCAGCGCTACGGCCTCGGCCTGACCGAGACGCTCCTCGACGCGGCGATGCGGGAGGGGAAGCTGAAGAAGCGCCCGACCCGCCCGCTCGCCCACGTCGTCATCGGCGCGCTCAACGAAGCCGCGATGTACGTCGCGGCCGCCGACGAGCCCGCCCGCGCCTACGAGGAGGCGCGGACGATCGTCGGCGACCTCCTCGACGGCCTCCTGGCGCGCTGAGCGCTAGCGGAGCGGCACGCCCAGCAGCTCCTCGAGCTGCGGGATCGTCTCGTCGGCGCTCACGTGCTTCACGGTCGCCATGCCGAGCGCCAGCGCCGGCTTGAGGTTCCCGCCCAGGTCGTCCACGAAGACGCACGCCTCCGGCGGCAGCCCGATCCGCTCCGCCCCCAGCGTGTAGATCGCCGGGTCCGGCTTGCGCATCCCCACCTCGTGGGAGATGACGACCCCGTCGAACAGCTCCGGGAAGCGCTCCCGGTCGTAGACGAGCGCCTCGCCCCACGAGTTGGAGATCAGCCCGGTCCGTACGCCCGCGCGCTTGGCCGCCGCAACGGCGCTGAGCATCGCGTCGTCCGGGCCCGCGTTTGCGAACAGCCTGCCCGCAAGTCCCTCCGCACGGTCGTCGGGGAGCCCGATGGCGCGCGCGAACTCCCGCTCGAAGTCCGCCGCCGACAGCTGGCCCAGCTCGAGCCGGAAGAGCAGATCCCGCGGCACCGGGGACGAGCGGAACGCCTGCGCGATCAGGTCCTCGGGCAGCCCCTCGTCCCGGCAGAACGCCGCGAAGCTCGCGAACACGTTGGTGGTCAGGACCCCGCCGAAGTCGACGAGCAGCCCGGTCCGCCGATCAGCCGGCAAAGGCCAGCTCCTCCGCGCGCCGCGCCAGCTCCACGACGCCCTCGCCGAACGACTTGAGGAACGGGTCGTCGGTCGTGCCGCTCACCGCGCGCTTGTAGTTGCCCTCCATGAAGACGATCGACTTCCACAGCGCCAGCGTCTGGTACCAGCGGATGTCGGTCATCGAGCGGCCGGACCGCTCCTCGTACCGCGCGACCAGCTCGCTGCGCAGCGGGAACCCCTCCTGCCGCGTCACGCCGGAGAGCTCGAACATCCCCAGCGGCGGGTCGTCCCGGTCGGTCCACAGCGTGCAGAGGTAGCCGAGGTCGGCGAGCGGGTCGCCGATCGTCGCCATCTCCCAGTCGAGCACCGCCACCACGCGGGCGGGCGACTCCGGGCCGAGGATCACGTTGCCCAGGCGGAAGTCGCCGTGGACGATGGTCGCGGCCGGCGACTCGGGCAGGTTGTCGCGGAGCCATCCACCGACGCGCTCCACCGCCTCGATCTCGCGCGTCTTGTTGTGCTCCCACAGCCCGCCGAACCGGCGCAGCTGGCGCTCCAGGTAGCCCGTGGGCTTGCCGAACCCCTCCAGCCCGGCCGCCTGCCAGTCGACCGCGTGGATCTCGACGAGCGCGTCGACGAGCTCCTCGCCCATCCGCCGCCGGTCCTCCACGGAGTCGAGCGCGGACGGCACCTCCGACGTCACCACGTGCCCGTCGACCTTCTCCATCACGTAGAACGGCGAGCCGATCACGGAGTCGTCGTCGCACGCCGCCAGCACCGCCGGCACGCGCGCCGAACCGCTCACGGCGGAGAGCACCCGCGCCTCGCGCGACACGTCGTGGGCCGAGGGCGGGAGCGGCGGTCGCGGGGGACGCCGGATCACGGCCTCCCACTCGCCGCGCGTGATGACGAACGTGACGTTCGAGTGGCCCTCGCCGACCGGCGCGGCCGAGATCGGCCCCGAGCCCAGCCCGCGCGCGTCGAGGAAGGCCTCCAGCGGCTCGGTCACCAGCAGCGGCGGGCGCTCGTTCCCCTCCGCCTCCGCGAAGGTGCGGACGATGTCGTCGGGCGCGATGGTGTGCACTAGCGGAAGTCTCCGGTCGCCTGGGAGGTGGACTGGCCCTGCATCGCGAGCTTGAAGCACTCGCGCGCGATGGTCATGCGGTGGACCTCGGACGCGCCGTCGTAGATCCGAGCCGCGCGCGCATCCTGGTAGATCCGCGCGATCGGGAGGTCCATCGCGATGCCGGCGGCGCCGTGGATCTGCACCGCGCGGTCGGCGATCCGGCCGAACGCCTCGCTCACGAAGGTCTTCGTCATCGCGACCTCTTGGCGGTGCGGGAGCCCGTGCTCGACCTTCCACGCGGTGTGGAGGACCATCAGCCGCGACGCGTACAGGTCCATCGCGGAGTCGGCGACCATCGCCTGCATCATCTGATGGCGGGCGAGCTCCTTGCCGAACGTGCTGCGCTCGAGCAGCCGCTTGGTGCTGAGGTCGAGCGCGCGCTGCGCCACGCCGATCCACCGCATCGCGTGGGCCAGCCGCCCGCCCGCGAGCCGCTTCTGGGCGATGACGAACCCCTCGCCCTCGGCGCCCAGCAGGTTCCCGGCCGGCACGCGGACGTCGGTCAGCGTGATCTCCGGGTGGCCGCCGGGCGAGTGGGAGCCCATCCACTCGGGGTGTCGGACGATCTCCCAGCCGGGCGTGTCGGTCGGGACGAGGATGAGCGAGTAGTTCCGGTGGCCCGCGGCCTCGTCGGTTCCGGTCTTGGCGACGACGATCGCGAACGTGGCGCCCTCGGCGCCGGTGATGCACCACTTGCGCCCGTTGAGGACCCACTCGTCCCCGTCGCGGAGCGCGGTCGTCTCGAGGTTCGTCGGGTCGGAGGAGGCGACGTCCGGCTCCGTCATCGCGAAGCACGAGCGCGTGCGCCCCTCGGCGAGCGGCCGCAGGTAGGCCTCCAGCTGCTCCTCTTTGCCGGCGATGAGGAGCGTGTGCATGTTGCCCTCGTCGGGCGCCATCGCGTTGAGGCCGAGCGACGCCAGGCCGCTGACCCCGCACTCCTGGTGGATGAGCGCCATGCCGAGCACGCCGATCCCCAGCCCGCCCCACTCCTCGGGCAGGTGCGGGGTGAAGATGCCGCGCTCGCGCGCACGGTCGCGCAGGCGGTCGACGACGTGCCAGTTGGCCAGCACGTCCTCGGGATCCTCGATCTCGTGCTCGGCGGGGAGGACGTCCTCCTCGATGTACGCCCGGACGCGGTCGAGCAGGTCGCGCAGCTCCGGCGGGATCGTGAAGTCGATGGCGCCGGTGGCGGGCGCGGACGGGACGGTCACCGCGCGAACGCTACGCGATGCGGCGGTGATCCACCTCTGGCCGAAAGCGCGCAACCTTCCTGTGACTACCTTGTTCTAGTGGTTGCGAGCGCGCCGCCCGCGCGCTCCCCGTCCGTTCTGTAGGAGGCCTCTCCCATTCGCCGCATCGTCCCCGCACTCGTCTGCCTGCTCGCCGTCCTGCTCCCGGCCGCGGCGCACGCCTCGACCTCCCAGGGCCTCGTCTTCGACGCCCGCCGCGACGTCATGGACGCCTCCACCCGCGACCGGACGATGGACCAGCTCCAGGCGATGGGCGTCAGCCAGATGCGCCTGCTCGTGTACTGGAAGGACGTCGCTCCGAGCGCGGACTCCAAGACCCGCCCGTCCGTCGACCTCGCCGACCCGGCCTCGTACGCGTGGGGCGCCTACGACCCCGTCTTCACCTCCGCGCGCGAGCACGGGATCGAGGTCATCCCGACGCTGACGCTTCCCGGCCCGAAGTGGGCGATGCGCGACAAGAAGGACTTCCTCAGCTACCCGAGCGCCAACCTCTTCGGCCGCTTCGTGGAGGCCGTCGCCAAGCGCTACGGCGCGGACGTCGACACGTGGGCGTTCGGCAACGAGCCGAACCACCCAGACTTCCTGCGGCCGCAGTACAAGGGCGGCGAGGCGCGCTCGCCCAAGATCTACCGGGCGCTGTACCAGGCGGGCACCGCGGCGCTCGACCGCACCGGCAACGGCGAGGACACGAAGCTGCTGGGCGAGCTGCTCCCCCGCGGCTCGCGCGGCGAGCGTGTCACGCCGCTGGCGTTCCTGCGCGGCGTGCTCTGCCTCAACCGCGACTACAAGAAGATCGGCAGCTGCGGCCGTCTCGACGTCGACGGCATCTCCGCGCACCCGTACTCGACGGCCGGTCAGAACCCGTGGTTCGCGTCGCCGAACAAGGACGACGTGACGATCGGGACGCTCTCGCGGCTCACGAGCGCGCTCGACAAGGCCGCGCGCGCCGGCGTCATCCGCAAGTCGATGCCGGTCTGGCTGACCGAGTTCGGCGTGCAGTCGACGCCGGACCGCATCACGGGCGTCTCGCTGCAGAAGCAGATCGAGTACCGGGCGATGGCCGAGCGCATGTCGTTCGCCAACCCGCGCGTGCGCGCGTTCAGCCAGTACCTGCTGACCGACGACCCGCCGAAGGAGAACGTCTCGCCGTCCAACCGGTACGGCAACTTCGAGTCGGGCCTGCGCTTCGCGACCGGCAACGACAAGCCGGCGCTCGCCGCGTTCCCGCTGACGATCTCCGCGCAGCGCACGAGCAAGAACGTGTCGCTGTGGGGGCTCGTGCGGCCGGCGGATGGCGTCACGACGGTGAAGATCCTCGCGACGAAGAAGGGCTCGTCGAAGTACACGACGCTCAAGAGCGTCAAGACGGATTCGCGCGGCTCCTTCAAGACCACGACGTCGTACGTCGCGAACCGCCGCTACAAGCTCCAGTGGGACGACCCGCGGGCCGAGGCGCTGCCGCAGAGCAAGCAGGACTGGGGCGTCACCGCGATCAAGCGGCCGTAGCGCCGCGTTCCCGGCGCGGGCGGGTACGCTCGCGCCGGTATGGCGCAGCAGCTGTGGCTCCTGCGGCACGGCGAGGCCGTGCCGCACGACGCGACGTCGGACGACGCCGCGCGTGACCTGACCGACCGCGGGCGCGAGCAGGCGCGCGCCGCCGGCCGGGCGCTCACCGCGCTCGAGCTGACGTTCCAGTTCGTGTTCACGAGCCCGAAGGTGCGGGCGCTGGACACGGCGGAGCTCGCCTGCGAGGCGGGCGGGCTGGGCGAGGTCGTCGTCCACCAGCCGCTCCGCTCCGGCTTCGACGCGGACGAGGCCCGCGCGCTCCTCCACGCCGCGGGCGCCGACCACCGGATCCTCGTCGTCGGCCACAACCCCGACTTCGAGCAGGTCGTCCACGACCTCACCGGCGCGCGGATCGACCTGAAGAAGGGCGGCGTCGCGGGCGTCCGGATGAGCGGACCGGCGACCGGCGAGCTCGTCGCGCTCCTGCGCCCGCGTGAGCTCGACCGGATCGGCGGCGGCGCGGCCTAGCGGCTCAGTCGAGCGCGCGGACGGCGGCGCCGGCGGCCTGGAGAACCGGGTCGAAGACCGGCGCGACCGGGGGCGCGTAGGCGAGGTCGAGATCCTCGAAGTCGTCGATCGTCATCTCCGTCCAGATCGCGGTGGCGAGCACGTCCACCCGCTTCGCCGCGCCCTCCGTGCCGACGATCTGGCCGCCGAGCAGCCGGCGCGTGGCGCGCTCGACCACGAGCTTGACCCAGATCGGACCGCTGCCCGGGAAGTAGCGGGCGCGCGTCGTCGCCTCGATGCAGACGGCGGCGACGTCGAGCCCGGCGTCGCGCGCCTCGCGCTCGCCCAGCCCCGTCCGCGCCACCTCGCGCGCGCAGATCCGCGAGACCGCGGTGCCGAGCACGCCGGGGAAGGCGAGCGCGCCGCCCGTCGCGTTCACGCCGGCCACGCGCCCCTGCCGGTTGGCGTGCGTGCCGAGCTGGATGTTCACGGGCTGGCGCAGGATCCGGTGGAGCGACTCGACGCAGTCCCCGGCCGCGTAGACGCCGTCGAACCCCGGCACGCGCTGTCCCTCGTCCACCACGAGCGCGCCTGTCGCGCCGACCTCCAGCCCCGCCTCCCGCGCCAAAGACACCGACGGCTTGACGCCCGTCGCGACCACCACGTGCTCGGCGGGGATCCGCTCCCCGCCCGCGACGACCGCGCACGGCCGCCCGTCCGCGCCGTGCTGGACCTCCTCCAGCGGCGTCCCGACGCGCACGTCGATCCCCTCCGCCTCGGCGCCCTCCTGCACGTGGCGCGCGATGTCGGCGTCGAGCGTCCCCGCCATCACCTGCGGCGCCGCCTCGATCAGCGTCACGCGCAGGCCGCGGTTGACGAACGCCTCCGCCATCTCGATGCCGATGTAGCCCGCACCGACCACGACCGCGTGGCCGCCGCGAGCGATCCGCGCGTCCAGCCGCTGCGCCGCGTCGACGGTCCGCGCCGGCTCGACGAGATCCGCGCCCGGCACCGGCGGCGCGACCGCCTCGGCGCCCGTCGCGATCACGAGCCGGTCGAAGGGCTCGACCACCTCGCGGGCGCCGTCGACCACCACGGTCAGCCGCCGCGCGTCGAGGTCGATCGCGACGACCTCGTGGCCGATTCGCGCGTCGATCCCGCGCTCGCGGTGCTTCTCGGCCGAGCGCACGATGAGCCGCCCGGCGTCCTCGAACTCGCGCCCGAGCCAGTACGGGATCCCGCACGCCGAGTACGACGTGTACGGCCCGCGCTCGAACGCGACGATGTCCAGCTCGGGGTCGCGCCGGCGGGCCTGGCTCGCGGCCGACATGCCTGCGGCGTCCCCGCCGATGATCGCCAGCCGCTCCGCCATCCAGCGGCAGACGCTACCCGCGCGCCTGCCGCTCTAGGCGTCAGCTGAGGGTCACCATCCGAGCACGGTGTCCCAGCGCTCGTTGCCGCGCCGGGCGTCCTCCTCGTCGATCGGTCCGTTGCCGCGTGGGTGCGTCTGCAGCACGAACCGGCCTTCCCGCTCGTCGTGCAGCGGGTCGAAGATCCCCGCGGGCTCGTCGTCGGTCTGGTCGATCGGTGGCGTGAACACGGTGTTCATCTGCCTCTCTCCCTCCGGTCGTTTCCGGGTGGTCCCCTACGAGGCTCCCACGTGGGGCCCCGTTGTCAACCTGATTCACGAGTCGGTTTTCCGCTCGTAGGATCTGACGTCAGGTGCCCGAGCTTCCGGAGGTCGAGATCACGGCGCGCCGCCTCAGCGAGGCGGTCGCGGGCGCCGTGGTCGAGTCGACCCTGGCGCCCGGCATCAACGCGCTCAAGACGTTCGATCCGCCGCTGCACGCGCTCGACGGGCAGCGGCTGGAGGGCGTCCGCCGGATCGGCAAGCACCTCGTCATCGACGTCGAGGGCGACCTGCACGTCCTCGTGCACCTGATGAGCGCCGGCCGGCTCCAGCTCTACGACAAGCGCGCCTCGCTGCGCGACCGCACCTCGCGGCTCCTCATCCGCCTCGAGGGCGACCGGGAGCTGCGCCTGCGCGAGTTCGGCACCAAGCAGGCCGCGTGGGTGAAGGTCCTGCGCGGCGAGGAGGCCGTCCGCGCCGACGACGCGATCGCGACGCTCGGCCCCGAGGCGTGGCCCGAGCCGCCGGAGGACCTCGCCGCGGTCCTGAAGGCGCCGCGCCCGCTCCACACCCTGCTGCGCGACCAACGGGTGATCACCGGCATCGGCCGCTCCTGGGTCGACGAGATCCTGTGGACGGCGAAGCTGTCCCCGTTCAAGCGCGGCGACGACCTGAGCCTCGAGGAGGCGACCACCCTGCGTACCGCGATCCGCGACGTCCTGGACGGCGCGATGCAGCACTACGAGGAGGTCGTGCACCTCCCGATCCCCGACAAGCTGCCCCTGCCCCTGCAGGTGCACCGGAAGGCCGGGGAGCCCTGTCCGCGGTGCGGGACGACCATCGAAGCGGTCCACTACGAGGACTACGTCATGTGCTACTGCCCGCAGGAGCAGACCGGCGGCAAGGTGCTCAAGGACCGGCGGCTCTCACGGCTGCTCAAGTGACCGGCGTAGGGGAAGACTGAACGTCATGCATCGGCGGACGAAGATCGTCGCGACCCTCGGGCCCGCGACCGACCCGGCCGGGCTCGTCGACACGCTCGTGTCGGCGGGGATGGACTGCGCGCGGCTCAACTGCTCGCACGGGACGCACGAGGATCTGCGGGAGCGGACGAAGCTCGTGCGCGCCGCGGCGGAGCGGGCGGGGCGGCCGATCGGCCTCCTGTTCGACCTCCAGGGCCCGAAGCTGCGCCTCTCGCAGAGCGTGACCGAGCGCGAGGTGCGGCCCGGCGACGAGCTCGTGTTCCGCGGGAGCGGGAACGGCGCCGCGGAGGACGGGGCCGTGACGGTCGAGTTCGAGAGCTTCGCGTCGCTCGTCACCGAGCGCTCGCAGATCGTCATCGGCGACGGCGTGCCGCGCTTCGCGGTCGACCGGATCGAGGGCGGCGACGTCGTGGCGAAGGCGGTCTCGCCCGGGCCGGTCGTCGCGCGCAAGGGCGTCAACGTGACGTACGCGCGGCCTGAGCTGCCGGCGATCACCGAGAAGGACCTGGCCGACCTGTCGCTCGCGGCGGAGCTCGGCGCCGACTTCGTGGCGCTCTCGTTCGTGCGCAGCGCCGCGGACATCGAGCAGCTGCGCCGGCTGCTGGGCGAGCACGGCTCCTCCGCGAAGGTCATCGCGAAGATCGAGAAGATCGAGGCGTACGACCACCTCGACGAGATCATCGACGTCTCGGACGGACTGATGGTCGCGCGCGGCGACTACGGCGTGGAGGCGGGCGTCGCGCACGTGCCGCTGATGCAGAAGGACACGATCGCGCGCGCCACACAGGCGGGCAAGTTCGTCATCACCGCGACGCAGATGCTCGAGTCGACGATCAACGCGCCCGAGCCGACGCGCGCGGAGGCGGCGGACGTTGCCAACGCGGTGATCGACGGGACGTCCGCGGTGATGCTGTCGGGCGAGACGTCGATCGGCCACTACCCGGTCGAGGCGGTCCGGGCGATGGCGGAGATCGCGCACGCGGCGGAGAAGGCGCCGTCGATCCACGGGCGGGCGCGGCCGGTGAAGGACCGGCGCGCGAACGCCGCGGTGCTGCGCGCGGCGGTGGAGCTGGCGGCCGAGCTGGGCGCGACCGCGCTGATCGTCCCGACGACCACCGGCGGCGCGGCGCGGACGTGCGCGAAGTACCGCAAGAAGCAGCTGATCGTGGCGCTGGCGCACGACATCGGGGTGGCGGAGCAGCTGACGCTCGAGTGGGGCGTCTTCCCGGCGACGATGGGCGCGGCGGGGACCGTGGACGACATGGTCGAGCAGGCGCTCCTGACGGCGCGGGACGTCGCGGGGCTGAAGTCGGGCTCGCGGGTCGTGCTCACCGCCGGGCGCCAGACCGGCACGCCGGGCGGCACGAACCTCGTGATGGTGCGCGAGATCCCGTAGCGCGTCGTCTTGGGACCGCGTGTCGGAGCGGGTTCCGACACGCGGGCCGTGGTGGCGGCGTCCGCGGTCCCGCACCATGCTGTCCATGAGCGATCTCTCGACAGTCCGGATGCGGGCACCGGTTCTGGGAATCGCGATCCCCTTCGGGCCGCCGGGGCAGGGCTCCAGCTCCAGTCGCTAGCCCCGGCCTTCTCAGACGCCCGGCTCGTTGGCTCGCGTGGACTCGGCCACGCGGGACGTCGCGCCGGGAGGCGACCGGCGGCCGCCGCGCCCGCACACCGCGGACGCGGCGGCCGCCGGCCACGCCACCGCTTCTTCGTTCCGTGGGCTCCGTCGGAGCTGCTGGCCGGTCAGACTGTGGGGCATGATCGAGACCGGCCAGCAGGCTCCCGACTTCACGCTTCCGGACCAGGACGGCGAGGACGTGACCCTCAGCAGCCTTCGCGGGCGCCGGGTCGTCCTCTACTTCTACCCCAAGGCCGACACGCCGGGGTGCACGACGCAGGCGTGCGGGATCCGCGACCACGCCGCCGACTACGAGGCCGCGGGCGCGGTCGTGCTCGGCGTCTCGCCCGACCCGGTCGCGAAGGTCAAGAAGTTCCACGCCGGCCAGTCTTTGAACTTCACCCTCCTGGCCGACGAGGGCCACGCCGTCGCCGACGCGTACGGCACGTGGGTGGAGAAGTCGATGTACGGCAAGACCTACTGGGGCGTCGCCCGCGCGACCTTCGTCATCGACGAGGAGGGCACCGTCCGCCACGTCATCCCCAAGGCCACGCCCAAGACCCACGACGACGTCGTCCTCAAGGCCCTCGCCGACCTCTCCGGCACCGCGGCCTGAGCCACTCGGCTCTGGACTCTGCCGTCAGAGGCTTCTGCGAGGATTGCACCGTGGCACGGACCGGCGGCGTAGGAACAGCATGAGCAGTCCGCCTTTGGCGGCTGCCCATCTCACGCTTGCCCGAGAGTTGGGAGCCCGCGGCTCACGCGAGCCGATTGGAGATGCCGACCCCGCTGGTCAGCTCAGTCCGGCAGTCGTGGACCTTCTGGCTGCTGTACCGCTTTGGTGGGAACGTAGAGCGCACTCGTTCGGCCTCCGTGGCTGCTGGCTAGATGTGGCTCACGCGTTGGATGCCCCGATGCCGGTGGAGGCCACGGGGTTGTCTGCATCTGCGAAGGCGCTCGCGGAGGCATCGCCTGAGGAGATTGGCATCGCGTACGTCGGGGCCCTTGACCCAAGCGTTCGAGCAAGACACGGCCGCCACTACACGCCGAGCAACCTCGCTGTCCGGCTCTGGACCATGATGCGCGGAGCGCTCGGGCATGTGCGAGGTAAGGCGGGCCCGCTTTCCGGCTTGGTGCGCGACCCTGCATGTGGCGGTGGGGCGCTCCTGCTGCCCGCTCTGCGTGAGCACTTGCATGCATCGGCGCACGCGGATCCCCGGCTCACTCTTGCCGGATTGCCGAACGTCATCGAGGGCATTGACCTCGACCCTGCTGCCGTCTGGATCGCCAACGTCCTGCTTGCTAGCGAGGCGCTGCCGTTGCTGGCCGCAACTGCACCGGCTCGTCGTCGACCCCTTCCCGCCTTGGCCCACATCGGAGATGGGCTCGCCGTCGCCGAGCGCCCGGCACGGGCCGTTGTCATGAATCCGCCGTACGGACGAGTCCGCCTTTCGCCTGAAGAGCGCGAGCGTTTCGCCCACGTTCTCTACGGCCACGCGAACCTGTACTCGATGTTCATGGCGGCAGGACTCGACCAGCTTGACCGCGATGGAGTCATGGGCGCGCTCGTGCCGACCTCGTTCACGGCCGGCTTGTACTTCTCGAATCTCCGAGCTGAGCTCGCTCGTGTCGCGCCGCTACGCGAGACCACGTTCGTCGAAGAGCGCGACGGTGTGTTCGCTGGCGTGCTGCAGGAGACGTGCCTTGCTGTGTTCTCGAAGCGCAGGGCGCGGCGGACCAAGGTGGCCAGCATGAACGGGCAAGTCACTGAGATCGCCCAGGTCAGATCGCCCCGTGGTCCAGCTCCGTGGGTCTTGCCCCGCCGCTCGGACGACGCTCATATCGCCGCTGCGGCCTCGTCGATGCCTCTGTCCCTCGCATCGAGCGGATGGCGTGTGTCGACAGGACCTCTGGTCTGGAACCGTCGGCGGGACGACCTTTACGCCAAGGCTGGCGAGCGGCGGCGAATGATCGTGTGGGCGGCTGACCTCGACGGCGGGACTCTGCACCGCGACAGGCAGCGCGATGACGTGCGTTACATCGAGCTTCGAGATGAACGTGATGAGGGTGTGCTTTCGCTTGCCGCGCCGGCGCTTCTCGTGCAGCGGACGACAGCACCCGAACAGCAGCGACGACTCGTGTGCGCTGAGCTGACGTCGGATGCACTGACGGAATGGGGCGGCAGCGTTGTTGTGGAGAACCATGTGAACGTTGTCCGGCCGCGGACTGCAAGCAACGCCCCTCTGATCTCCCAGGCCGCGCTCCAAGCGGTTCTGAGCACCAAGTGCATCGACCGCGTCGTCCGGTGCTTCTCCGGCTCAGTGGCTCTCAGTGCATATGAGCTCGAGGCG
This sequence comes from Solirubrobacteraceae bacterium, assembly GCA_035563115.1. GTDB lineage: Bacteria > Actinomycetota > Thermoleophilia > Solirubrobacterales > Solirubrobacteraceae > CADCVT01. The sequence goes on along the minus strand of DATMVO010000254.1, from coordinate 18,599 downwards.
CTTCCACTGCCTGATGCGTCGACGCTCGCTGCATGGGAGGGCTTGCGCGGGGACGATCTCGAGCACGCGGTCGCAGCCGCTTACCGGCCATGAGCGCCGTCAGTTACCGGCCGCTGCTGCCGATCGAGGGTTGCGCCGAGCGCCTGAGGCTCGTGTTCCCGCGGGCCGCTTTCGATGCTGTGCTCTCCTCACCCGGTGCCGGTGGGGCCGTCGCAGCCATGCTCTACGTCGGCGCGATCGTCCGTGACGACGATCCGATGCCGACCAAAGCACGATGGGTTCGTCCGACGACCTGCTTGTGGCTTTCTCAGGAGGCATATGCCCGTGCGGATGCAGCTTCGAGGGATGCGTACTACGCCGCCGCGGTCGGCCCGAAAGCGAAGGCCCGCGTCGAGGCGCTTCACGAAACATGGGGCTTCACTCATCGCCCGCTGTACGCAGACAACAGCAGAGAGACGTTGCGTGACGAGGCGTTCCCGGCGTGGCTAGATCACGGGGCGCTGCGCGTTCGGCCAGGGGTCAAGACCACCAGTCCGGCTCCGCGGTGGGCGCTGACCGAGTCGTTCGCGGACCTGTTCGACCCTGCTCTGCAGGACGAGGAGCTGATCAAAGCGATCGAGGCCTGGCGGGACACACACATGTCGCCAGGAGCGCGGTTGAAAGCGCTGACGGCTCAGCAGCGAGCACAGACCGCGCACTCCGTGCCCGTCGTCCTTCCGAGCGGCGAGCATCGCGCCCTCGAGCCGGGGGAGGCCTCGGTGATCCTGAAGGGCGTCATCGAGCTGTGGGCTCCGGCGCGCTTGGTCGATCCCGTCGTCTTGTCGGTGTCGGAGCCGGGCGACAAGGTCTACATGGCGGACGGACGCATGCTCGCCCGTCTCGGCCTTCAGATCGATCAAACCACACTGCTGCCGGACGCCGTCATCGTTGACATCGGGCAGAACCCAGCTACGTTCTGGATCGTCGAGGCCGTGTCGACTGACGGTCCTGTGACCGAGGACAGGAAGCGGGCCCTTCTGGAATGGGCCACGGCGCAGCGGATTGCTGAGGGGGCCTGCGAGTTCCTGTCGGCGTTCGGCTCGCGCAACAGCCCGTCGGCGCGGCGGCGTCTCAAGGACCTCGCGAGTGGCACGTACGCCTGGTACGCCGATGAGCCTGCGCACGAGCTGGCTTGGTATTCGCTCTAGGCGGCGGAGCCAGTTCAACGCCGTGGACGCATCCTCCCGTCACGTGAGTTACGACGGAGTCGCGGAGGCGATGCGCGGCGCGTACGACGGCGGACGACACGTGCTAGCGAGATGATCGCGGGGGAGCGGCTCAAGCAGGAGCCCGCGCCCAAGCCCCGCTAACCCTCGCGCCCAACCACGCCCGGGAGCGGGACCGTGTCGCCCGCGAACTCGCCGTGCATCGCGTCGACGCCCCGCTGCGGGTGCGCGCGTTCGGTGAGCGGCGAGCGCTTCTCCCGCTTCTCCATCTCATCGAAGCCCAGGCCCGACTGGAAGTCCTGCTTGAGCGACTCGTCCGCCTCGCCATCGCGGTTGAACGACCACATGAGCTTCGCGTCGCCGAAGGGCAGCGGGTGGCCGTCGCCCGGCTGGTCGTGTCGGCCGGTGTGCCAGGTGTGCCACGTCTTGCCGTAGCTGTTCATCAGCTGCTCGAGGAACGCGCGCTCGGCGACCTCGGGCAGCCCCGGCGCGACGAGCTGGCCGGAGAGGATCTCGTAGTTGTGCGGGTGCCAGAGCGCCTGCTCGTCCTCCGGCAGCGTCGCGAACAGCCGCTCGGAGATGATGTACTCGATCCCGATCAGGTTCGCGTCTTTCGTGTTCCCGTCGAAGATCACGCACTGCAGGAAGTCCTGGTTGACCTGCCGGCAGAAGTGGTGGGCCTCCATCTGCATCTCGGGCTCGTGGTGCGCGCAGTGCAGCCCGGCGACGTAGACGTCGAAGTCCTTCAGCGGCGTCATGTCCTGCAGGAGCGCGGCGCCCGCCTCGAGCGTCTGGCGCCACAGCGAGCGCCCCTCGCCGCTCGGCGTCAGCGGGCTCTCGCGCTTGGGGATCTTCGGATTGGCCATACGGCGGCCTACCCACCCGCGCGCGCTCGGGTGCGGCGCAGGACGAGCAGGGTGAGGAGCGCCCCGACGCCGAGCGCGATCAGCGCGCAGACCGCGAGCGAGAGGTCGGTGAGGGTCGCGACCGGGACGAAGACGAGCGGCACGAACAGCGCCGCGTCGAGCACCGGCCGCCGCGCGGACCACGCCAGGACACGCGCGTGGCGGAAGGCGCCGACGAGGAAGAGCGGCGTGTAGACGGCGAACGCGATCAGTCCGACGATCGCCCCGCGGTCCTGCCACGCGCTCACCGGCAGGAAGACGGCGATCAGGACGCAGGCCGCCTGCTGCCACCGCGCCGGGGAACGGGCGGCGAAGTCGTTGAACGCGCGGACGGGGTTCCAGGTCGCCATCGGCGTCCTCTCTCTCCGCTGGCGCGGGCGCGAAACGTGCGCGCCGTTCCGGGTAGGGACGCTCACGGATGAGCGGCGAGACGGCACGTGGTGCGCGGGACTGGGTCGAGACGCTGCGGCGGATCGCCGCGGTGGTCGTCGGCGTCTGGACCGCGTCGTGGGGGACGGCGATCGTCCACTGGCTCACCGGGCTGGAGGGGATCGTGCTGCTGCCGGTCGCCGTCGCGTTCGCGGCGCTCGGCGCCGCGGTCGGGTGGCAGAACGCGCGGAGCCTGGAGCGGTGGACGTCGCAGGAGCGGCGCGACGCGATCGTGGGCTGGAGCTTCGTGCTCGCCCTGATCGGGCTCGTCGCCGTCGCGGCCGCGCTCGGCCTCGGCGAGTGATGCGGCACGGGCGAGGCCAAGCTGTCCCGTCCTGGCCCCGCCCGTACGTGCATCGGATCGACAGCAGGTGGGTCAGGCCGGCTGCCGGAGGAGAGAAGCGGGGATATGTGGCCCGCGCCTCGACAGAGAAGGTACGCCCGCCCCGGGGCCCCATCATCCGACCGGGTGGAGGAGATCGCGCTCCGGGAAGTGGACCGGCGGTCAGGGTCGTGCCACGTGTCGCGGGTGGGCGCGGGCGGAGGTAGAGTCGCGCCATGACCCGCCGTCGCCGCCTCCTCGCCCCGGCCGCCGCCGCCGTCACGCTGGCCGCGCTCGCCCAGGCGCCCGCGGCGGCCGACGCGGCGAAGCTCGTCCGCTTCGACTCCTGCACCCAGCTCACCCGGTACGCGCACGAGCAGCTCGTCCGTACCGGCGGGACCAGCGGCGTCCCGTACCGCGGCGACGTCGCGGTCGCGCAGCCGCTCCAGCCGCCGGTGTTCGTCGGCGGCGACGCGCGCACGACCGGACCGCAGCCGCCCCAGCCGGCGCTCGCGTCCCCCGTCGCGCAGGAGGAGAGCGCCGCGGGCAGCGCCGGCGACACCTCCTTCTCGACCACCAACGTCCAGGAGGCCGGCGTCGACGAGGCCGACCTCGTCAAGACCGACGGCAAGCGCCTGTACGTCGTGAGCGACGCGGTCCTCCGCGTCTTCGACGTCGCCGACCCCACCGCGCCGCCCCGCCAGATCGCGAAGCTCGCGCTCCCCGGCGGCGGCCACCAGCTCCTCCTCCGCGGCACGAAGCTCCTCGTCCTCGCCACCGGCCAGGACGGCCCCGGCCTGCCCGACCCGCGCCCGAGCGCGCCGGCCTCCTCCGAGATCGCGCCCGCGCCGACGCAGGCGAAGGTCCTCCTCACCGAGGTCGACGTCACCGATCCGGCCAAGCCGCAGGTCGCGCGCACGATGGAGCTCCAAGGGCAGCTCGCAGGCGCCCGGCTCACCGGCGCCGCCGCGCGGATCGTCGTCGCGTCGTCGCCCCAGCCGATCTACGCGCCCTCCCCGCCGGTGCTCGAGCGCAAGGCCAACCGCACCACTACGCGCCGCTTCCTGCCCGCCACCACGATCAAGAGCCGGATCACGAAGCGCACGTTCCGCCGCTCCGTCGTGCCGTGCGACAACGTCCGCCGCCCGCGCGCGTTCAGCGGGCTGGACCTGCTCACGGTGCTCACCGTCGACCTCGAGCACGGCCTGATGAACGTCCACCGCGACGCGATCATGGCCGGGGCCCAGGACGTCTACGCGAGCCCCACCTCGCTCGTCGTGGCCAGCCGCCGCTTCGGCGCGCCCGAGGCCGGCGGCGTCACCGAGCTGCACCGCTTCGACGCGACCGCCGAGCCGCGCACGACCTACCAGGGCACCGGCACGGTCCCCGGCTTCGTGCTCAACCAGTTCTCGCTCTCCGAGCACGAGGGCGCGCTGCGCGTCGCGACGACGGAGGAGGCGCCGTGGAGCGCCGACGGGCAGCCGGGCCAGTCCGAGAGCGGCGTCACGGTCCTGAAGCCCGAGGGCACCGCGCTCCGCCAGGTCGGCCGCGTGACCGGGCTCGGCAAGGGCGAGCGGATCTACGCCGTCCGCTTCCTCGGCGCGCGCGGCTACGTCGTCACGTTCCGCCAGGTCGACCCGCTCTACGCGCTCGACCTCAGCGACCCCACGCAGCCCCGCGTGACGGGCGAGCTGAAGGTCGCGGGCTACAGCGCCTACCTGCACCCGGTCTCCGACACGCTCCTGCTCGGCGTCGGGCAGGACGCGACGGAGCAGGGCTCCAGGCTCGGCCCGCAGGTCTCGCTCTTCGACGTCGCGAACCCCGCGGAGCCGAAGCTCGTCGGCCGCGCCGCGCTCGGCCAGGAGGGCCAGTCCGCCGCCGAGCAGGACCACCACGCCTTCCTCTTCTGGGCGCCCGCGCAGCTCGCGGTGATCCCCGTCGACACCTACGGCGAGAAGCCGTTCAGCGGCGCGATCGGCTTCAAGGTCGGAGGCGCGGCCGGCGTCCGCGAAGCCGGCCGCATCACCCACCCGGTGCCGGAAGCCGGCTACGGCAGCCCGCCGATCGGCCGCTCCGTCGTCGTCGGCGACCGCCTGCTCACGCTCAGCGCCGCCGGCGTCGCTGCCCACGGCGTCGCCGACCTCGCGCCGCGAGCGTTCACGCCGCTGAGCTGACGGCCGATCACCGGAGGGAGGCCGTCGTAGCCTCGGACCTTCCTCTTGACCCTTCCTCGCCTCACCCTGCCCGGGCGCGCGGTGCTGCGCGTCGAGCTCCTCGCGGGCCTCGTCGTCGCGCTCGCGCTGATCCCCGAGGCCATCTCCTTCTCGCTCATCGCCGGCGTCGACCCGCGTATCGGCCTCTACGCCTCGTTCACGATGGCCGTCGCGATCGCCATCGTCGGTGGCCGCCCCGCGATGATCTCCGCCGCCACCGGCGCGATGGCCCTCGTCGTGGTCGACCTCGTGGACGAGCACGGCGTCCAGTACCTCCTCGCCGCCACGATCCTCGCGGGCGCGTTCCAGGTCGTGCTCGGGCTGATCGGCGTCCCGAGGCTCATGCGGTTCGTCCCGCGCAGCGTGATGACCGGCTTCGTCAACGCCCTGGCGATCCTCATCTTCCTCGCGCAGATCCCGTACCTGACCGACGGCGGCGCGATGGTCTACGTCCTCACCGCGGTCGGCCTGGCGATCATCTACACGGTCCCGCGGCTCACCACCGCGGTGCCCGCGCCGCTCGTGGCGATCGTCCTGCTGACGGCCGCGGTCGTCGCCGGCGGGATCGACATCCCGAACGTCGGCGACCAGGGCGAGCTGCCCGACGCGCTCCCGGTCCTCGGCATCCCGTCCGTCCCGTTCACCTTCGAGACGCTGTCGATCATCGCGCCGTACGCGTTCACGCTGAGCATCGTCGGCCTGCTCGAGTCGCTGATGACGGCCAAGCTCGTCGACGACATCACCGAGACGCCGTCGGACAAGGAGCGCGAGGCGCGCGGCCAGGGCATCGCGAACGTCGTGACCGGCCTGTTCGGCGGCATGGCGGGCTGCGCGATGATCGGCCAGACGATGATCAACGTGCGCGTCTCGGGCGCCCGCACGCGGATCTCGACGTTCACCGCCGGCCTGTTCCTGCTGATCCTCGTCGTCGGCCTCGGCAGCGTCGTCGCGGTGATCCCGATGGCCGCGCTCGTCGCGGTGATGATCCTCGTCAGCGTCTCGACCTTCGACTGGCACTCGATCGCGCCCGCCACGCTGAAGCGGATGCCCGTGGGGGAGACGGCGATCATGGCCGCGACCGTCGCGGTGACCGTCGCGACGCACAACCTGGCGATCGGCGTGGGCGTCGGCGTGCTCACCGCGATGGCCGTCTTCGCGCGCCGCGCGGCGCACATGGTGGAGGTGGACCGCGTCGTCGACCCGGACGGCTCCACCGCGATCTACAGCGTCACCGGCGAGCTGTTCTTCGCCTCCGATCAGGAGCTGATCGACGCGTTCCGCTACGCCGAGGACCCCGAGAACGTGATCGTCGATCTCTCACGCGCGCACGTGTGGGACGCCAGCGCGGTCGCGGCGCTCGACGCCGTCCAGCTCCACTACGAGCGGCGCGGGGTCCGCGTGCAGATCACCGGCCTCAACCGCCCGAGCGCGGAGCTGCGCGAGACGCTCTCCGGCCAGCTCGAGGCCACGCCGCACTAGGCGTCGAAGAGCGGGAGCGTGCCGGCCAGCTCCGGCCGCCCCTCCAGCGCGAGGAGGCGGAGCTTCGTCGCCGTCCCGCCGGGCGCGCTGAACCCGCCGCTGGCGCCGCCCGCCGCGAGCACGCGGTGGCAGGGGACGACGATGGGGAACGGGTTGCGGCCGAGCGCCTGGCCGACCGCCTGCGCCGCCCCTGGCTCGCCCAGCGCCCGCGCGACCTCGCCGTAGGTCAGCGTTCGCCCCGGCCCGATGGACCGGGCGACCGCGTACACGCGCCGATGGAAGTCGGGGACGCCGGCCTCGTCCAGCTCGACGTCGGCGAGGTCGTCGGCCGCGCCGTCGAGCAGCGCGCGGATCCGCCCGATCACCGCCGCGACGGCCGGCGGCGGCTCGCGCTCCTCGATCCCCGGCCACGCCCGCGCGTCGTCGCGGCCGGGCAACCGGACGCCGGTCAGCGCGCTCTCGGCCGACCACGCCACCGCGCACCGGCCGGCGGCGGTGTCGAACGCGGCGAAGCCGGGCAAGCTCATGGCACCCATCCTCGCGCGCATCCCGGACGGTTCCCGACCGCTGCTCACGGCTCGGCGTGGGCTTCCGTCACACTCCCCGCGCGCGACGTTGTGCGCCCGCCACAGGCGGTCGCCCCGCTCGCGCTCTACGTTGGAGCCTCGCCTGGGGTGCGCCGTGTCGTCGTGCCCAGGGCCTTCGTCCCGAGTTCAGGAGTCACCAATGAGCAGCACCGAAGCGCTCGTCTTCGATGCGATCCGCACGCCCCGTGGCAAGGGCAAGAGCAACGGGTCGCTCCACTCCACCAAGCCGGTGGATCTGGTCGTGGGCCTGATGCACGAGATGCTCAGCCGCAACGACCGGCTCGATCCTTCGCGGGTCGACGACGTCGTCCTCGGCTGCGTCTCGCCCGTCGGCGACCAGGGCGCCGACATCGCCAAGACCGCCGCGATCAAGGCCGGCCTCCCCGACACCGTCGCGGGTGTCCAGCTCAACCGCTTCTGCGCGTCCGGCCTCGAGGCCGTCAACATCGCCGCGCAGAAGGTCGCGTCCGGCTGGGAGGACCTCGTCTTCGCCGGCGGCGTCGAGTCGATGTCGCGCGTTCCGATGGGCTCCGACGGCGGCGCCTGGGCGATGGACCCGGAGACGAACTACGACACGTCCTTCATCCCGCAGGGCGTGGGCGCGGACCTGATCGCGACCGTCGAGGAGTTCGACCGCGACACGGTCGACGCGTACGCCGCCCGCTCGCAGGAGCGCGCCGCCGCCGCGCAGGCCGAGGGCCGCTTCGCGGGCTCGGTCATCCCGGTCAAGGACATCAACGAGCACGTCCTGCTCGACCACGACGAGTTCATCCGCCCCGGCACCACGGTCGAGACGCTCGGCAAGCTCAAGCCGTCGTTCGCGATGATGGGCGAGATGGGCGGCTTCGACGCCGTCGCGCTCCAGAAGTACCACTGGGTCGAGAAGATCAACCACGTCCACACCCCGGGCAACTCGTCCGGCATCGTCGACGGCGCGTCGCTCCTCGCCATCGGCAGCCCGCAGCTCGGCGAGGACCTCGGCCTCACGCCGAAGGCCCGCATCCTGTCGACGGCCGTCTCCGGCGCCGACCCGACGATCATGCTCACCGGCCCCGCGCCCGCGTCCAAGAAGGCGCTCGCCAAGGCCGGCCTGTCCGTCGAGGACCTCGACCTGGTCGAGATCAACGAAGCCTTCGCGGCCGTCGTCCTGCGCTTCGTCAAGGACATGGACCTCGACATGGAGAAGGTCAACGTCAACGGCGGCGCCATCGCCATGGGCCACCCGCTCGGCGCGACCGGCGGCATGATCCTCGGCACGCTCGTCGACGAGCTGCACCGCCAGGGCAAGCGCTACGGCCTCGCGACGCTCTGCGTCGGCGGCGGCATGGGCATCGCCACCGTCGTGGAGGCGCTCTAGTCATGGCCGAGTCCACGACCATCAAGTGGGAGCAGGGCGAGGACGAGATCGTCGTCCTCACCCTCGACGACCCGAACCAGTCCGCGAACACGATGAACGCGGCGTACGCCGAGTCCATCCTCGCGACGGTCGAGCGCCTGGAGGCCGAGAAGGACTCCATCAAGGGCGTCGTGCTGACCTCCGCGAAGAAGACCTTCTTCGCCGGCGGTGACCTCAACGACCTCAAGAAGGCCGACGACGCGGAGCAGGTCGCGGAGTTCGTCCGCTCCGGCAAGGCCGTTCTCCGTCGCCTGGAGACGCTCGGCAAGCCCGTCGTCGCCGCGATCAACGGCGCCGCCCTCGGTGGCGGCCTCGAGATCTGCCTCGCCACGCACCACCGCGTGATCGTCGACGACCCGAAGGCCGTCGTCGGGTTCCCGGAGGTCCAGCTGGGCCTGCTCCCGGGCGCCGGCGGCGTCGTCCGCTCGGTGCGGATGCTCGGCATCGTCGACGCGCTGATGCAGCTCCTGCTCCAGGGCAAGCGGCTCAAGCCGGCCAAGGCGAAGGAGCTCGGAGTCGTGGACGAGGTCGTCTCGTCGCAGGACGAGCTCGTCCCGGCCGCGAAGGCGTGGATCGCCGCGCAGGGCGAGGAGTTCGCCGGGCAGCCGTGGGATCAGAAGGGCTACCGGATCCCGGGCGGCACGCCGTCGAACCCGAAGCTCGCGCAGAACCTGCCGGCGTTCCCGGCCAACCTGCGCAAGCAGCTCAAGGGCGCCAACTACCCGGCGCCGCACCACATCATGGCCGCGGCCGTGGAGGGTGCGCAGGTCGACGTCGACACGGCGTTCGAGATCGAGGGGCGCTACTTCGTGGACCTCGTCACCGGCCAGGTGGCGAAGAACATGATCCAGGCGTTCTTCTTCGACCTCCAGCAGGTCAACGGGTCGCGCAACCGGCCCGAGGGGATCGAGACGTTCGCCTCCAAGAAGGTCGTCGTCCTGGGCGCCGGCATGATGGGCGCCGCGATCGCGTACGTCTGCGCGAAGAGCGGCATCGAGGTCGTGCTCAAGGACGTCGACCAGGCGGCCGCCGAGCGGGGCAAGGGCTACTCGGAGAAGCTCGTGGAGAAGGCCGTGTCGCGTGGGCGCCAGTCGCAGGAGGACGGCGACGCGCTGCTGGCCCGCATCACCCCGACGACCGACGCTTCGGCGGCGGCCGGCGCGGACCTCGTGATCGAGGCCGTGTTCGAGGATCCGGGCGTGAAGGCCCAGGTCTTCGCGGAGATCGAGCCGCACCTCGCTGAGGGCGCGCTGCTCGGCTCCAACACGTCGACCCTCCCGATCACGGAGCTGGCCGAGGGCGTGTCGCGCCCGGCCGACTTCATCGGGCTGCACTTCTTCTCCCCCGTGGACAAGATGCCGCTGCTCGAGATCATCAAGGGCGAGAAGACGAACGACGCGACGCTCTACCGGTCGCTCGACTTCGCCAAGCAGATCAAGAAGACGCCGATCGTCGTCAACGACTCGCGCGGCTTCTTCACCTCGCGCGTCATCGGCACGTTCATCAACGAGGGCATCGCGATGCTCGCCGAGGGCATCCCGGCGCAGACCATCGAGCAGGCCTCGTCGCAGGCTGGCTACCCGGCGCCGGTGCTGCAGCTGTCGGACGAGCTGAACATGAAGCTCATGCAGAAGATCCGCAAGGCGTCCAAGGACGCCGTGACGGCCGCGGGCGGGACGTGGGACACCCACCCGTCCGAGGCTGTCATCGACCACATGGTGAGCGAGGGCCGCCCGGGCCGGCTCGAGGGCGCGGGCTTCTACGAGTACGCCGAGGGCAAGCGCACGGGCCTGTGGAAGGGCCTGCGCGAGGCGTACCCGGTCGTCGGCGACCCGTCCGCGATCTCGCTCCGTGACCTCGAGGAGCGCATGCTCTTCATCGAGGCCATCGAGACCGTCAAGTGCGTCGACGAGGGCGTCATCGAGTCCGTCGCCGACGCCAACATCGGCTCGATCATGGGCATCGGCTTCCCGGGCTGGACCGGCGGCGTCCTGCAGTACATCAACGGCTACGAGGGCGGCGTGGCCGGCTTCGTCGCTCGCTCGCGCGAGCTCGCCGCCCAGTACGGCGACCGCTTCACCCCGCCCGCCTCCCTCGTCGATAAGGCCGAGCGCGGCGAGATCTACTCCGACGAGGAGACCCTCGTCCCGGCGTAGCGCCCCGCGCAACACCACGCAGTCCTGATCGAGGGGCGCGGTTTCGACCGCGCCCCTCGTGCGTTGGGGAGGGACAAGGAGGAGCGACCCGGCCGATGTCTAAGGTTCCTTTTCGAGATGGCCGAGCCGCCAGCGCACCTGAACATCAAGCTCGAAGGGCCTCTGGTCGAGCAGCACCGACTGCCGATGTCCGAGCTCGAACGGCTCACGAAGCTGATCCGCGGCACGCTCCGCAGCATCGCTTTGGTGCTGACCGACGAAGGGGCCGGACGGCAGAGCGGGCGGGTCAAGCGGTTCATCGAGACGTCGGTCGATCTCGATGTGGTGGGTGCTCCGCGCGCGGGCAGCTTCGTGCTCGATCTGGAGGTCGCTCCCACGCGAGCGGGAGCACAGGAAGGGCTCGACATCTACGCCGGCCCGCCGCTGGGCGAGCGGGCAGTGCGTGCGCTGGTGACGGGCCTCGAGACCCTGACCGACGCCACCGAGCAGCTGCCCGAAGGCTTCGACCGGGGAGTGCTGCAGTCGATCGAGGGCTTCCGCACCACGCTCTCGCGTGACGTCGAGTCGATCACGTTCTCCACGAGCGGCACGCTGGGTGCGCCCGCCCGTACGAAGCTGACCAGCGCGCGCGTCGGCATCGTCCACGACCTGATCCGGCGGCCCTTCCGGTCACACGCCGCTGCCGAGGGAACGCTCCGGATGGTCGATGACCGGTCGCTCGAGTGCCGCCTCGAGCGCTCGCCGCTCCCTTCGGTGATCTGCGTCCTCGAGGACAAGGACCGGGACGCCGCCTGGCGGGCAGGTCAGGGTCGGCAGCTCGTGCGGGTCGTGGGCGAAGGCGAGTTCTTCCCGGGGGAGGCGCACCCGCGGAAGCTGTGGGCGAGCTCGGTCCGCGTCGTCTCCGAGGCGCTGCCGTTCGATCCGGAGCTGTTCTGGAGTCACCGCTCTCTCGACGAGCTGGCGGAGGAGCAGGAGGTGCGGGCCTTCGCGCCGCGGTCGCTTGACGACGACTGGCGCGACGACGACGAAGCCGCAGCGTTGATCGCGGCCCTGGCGGACGGGTAGCGACGCCGGTGTCGACGGCACAGCTCGCCACGTCGTACGTCCTCGTCGACACCAACGCCTTCATCAATCTCACGCGCGGGCGAGCGCGCAGCCAGCATCTGGTCCCCTACGTCGAGGGCAAGCGCCTCGTCATGTCGTTCGTCACCGTCGCTGAGCTGCGTCGCGGCGGCCGCACGCGCGGCTACGGCGACGCCAGCTGGCGTCAGCTCGAGGCCGACATAGCGACGGCGGTCGTCGTTCCTCCCGACGACGATCTCTCGCACGAGTGGGCACGCTTGACGGCCGAGGCGCGACGGGCGGGGCATGCGCTCGGGCAGAAGGCACAGCAGCACGATGCGTGGATCGCCGCGACATCTCGCGTTCACGGCCTGCCGATCCTCACGGAGGACCAGGGGTTCGAGGACTTCCCCGGCCTCACGCTGCTGCCTGACCGGTAGGTCGGGGAGCGTCAGCGCTGGTGGTCGACGACTTCGATGTTGTGGCCGTCGGGGTCGAGGGCGAAGGCTGCGAGGTAGCCGGGGTGGTACTCGGGGCGCTCGCCCGGGGCGCCGTTGTCGCGCCAGCCGGCGGCGAGGGCGGAGGTGTGGAAGGCCTCGACGGCGCCCGACCCAGGGAAGGCGAAGGCGAGGTGGACGTTCTGCGTGAGCGGGCGGTCGTCTGAGAGCAGGGTGAACGTGAAGCCGTCGCGGCCGCGGAAGCGGACCAACGCCGGCTCGTCGGCGACGAGCGACAGGGCGGCGGCGTCGGCGATGGCGAGGTAGGCGGCGCGGGAGGCGGCGACGGAGGCGACGCGGATCCAGACGTGGTCGACGATGTTGTCGGCGAGGGAGGACATGTGGGCGGCCTCGATGGAGTTGCCGTCCGGATCGAGGAGGAAGCCGCCGTAGTAGTCGTCCGTGTACTGCGGGCGCGGGCCGGGGTCCCCGTCGGAGGCGAAGCCCGCGTCGACGCCCGCGCGGAAGAACGCGTCGACCGCCTCGCGGGACGGCGCGGCGAAGCCGACGTGGAGCCCGCGCGTGGCCGGCTGCTCCGCCGTCGCCTGCGCGAGCGAGAAGTCGCCGAACTCGACGCCGAAGTCGTTGCGCACGGGCGGCTCGGCGTCGAGGGTGGCGAGCACCGTCGTGTAGAAGCGGGCGGACGCCTCGAGGTCCGAGACGCGGATCGTCAGGTGGTCGAGCATCGACGAGGAACTCTCCCACGCCACAAGTAGTTGCGTGCGCAATCATATGCGCTACAGTGGCTGCACCATGAAGCTCGAAGGCCTGCACCACATCACGATGATCACCGGCGACGCCCAGCGGAACGTCGACTTCTACGCGGACGTGCTGGGCCTGCGGCTGGTGAAGAAGACGGTCAACTTCGACCAGCCCGAGGCGTACCACCTCTACTTCGGCGACGAGACCGGCGCGCCCGGCTCGATCCTCACGTGGTTCGAGTTCCGCGGCGCCGGCCAGGGCGAGCCCGGCCTCGGCATGATCCACACGCTCCAGCTCGGCGTCCCGAGCACGGAAGCGCTCGACTTCTGGCAGGAGCGGCTGGCGAAGCCCGGGGTCGCGGTCGAGCGGACCCAGGATGCGCTCGCGTTCGCCGACCCGGACGGCCTGCGCCTCCAGCTCGTCGTCGCCGCCGACGGCAACCCGCCGCTCCAGGCCAAGCACCCCGAGGTCCCGGCCGCGCACGCCATCACCGGCCTCGAGGGCGCCCGCGCCTACAGCGCCTTCGCCAACGTCGAGGAGAAGCTCCTCACCGACGTCCTCGGCTTCACCTACGAGGGCGACGGCGAGTACCGCCTCCAGGGCGAGCACCGCCACTTCCACTGGGCCTACGACCAGGCGACCGGCTACGGCGAGCAGGGCTCCGGCTCCGTCCACCACATCGCGTGGGCGTCGCAGGACGCCGACCACCTCAAGTGGCAGGCGCGCGTCGGCGAGGCCGGCGGCTTCGTCACCGACGTGCGCGACCGCGACTACTTCGACGCGATCTACTTCCGCGAGCCGCGCGGCGTGCTGTTCGAGATCGCCACGATGAGCCCCGGCTTCGCCGTCGACGAGGATCCGGACCGCCTGGGCGAGGAGCTCCGCGTCCCGAAGATGCACGCTCCGCTGCGCGAGACGCTGGAGCGCACCCTCACCCCCGTCATCAACCCCCGCACGAAGCAACGTGAGAAGGTGGAAGCGTGAGCGCGCTGGTCTTCGACGAGCGGCCGGCCGACGGCGACGCCGAGGGCCTGCTCGTCCTCCACCACGGCCGCGGCGCGGACGAGCACGACCTGCTCGGCCTCGCCGACGTCCTGGATCCCGAGCGGCGCCTCCACGTCGTCACGCCCGGCGGTCCGCTCCAGATCCCCGGCTGGCCCGGCAAGCACTGGTACGTCGTGCCGCGCGTCGGCTACCCCGACCACGACACGTTCCACGCGGCCTACGGCAAACTCGCGCAGTTTCACGACGAGCTGTGGGAGCGCACCGGCCTGACCCCCGAGAAGACCGTCTTCGGCGGCTTCTCGATGGGCTCGGTGATGAGCTACTCGCTCGGCCTGCCCGCGGACCGCCCGCAGCCCGCCGGCATCCTCGCGTTCTCGGGTTTCATCCCGACCGTCGATGGCTGGCAGCCCGCGCTGCAGAGCCGCCACGGCCTCCGAGCCTTCATCGCGCACGGGCGCAACGACCAGGTGATGGACGTGGGCTTCGCCCGTCAGGCGCACGAGCTCCTCACCGCGGCGAACCTCGACGTCGAGTACCACGAGTCCGACGCCGCCCACCACATCGATCCCGCGCACGTCCCGGCGGCGGTCGACTGGCTGCGGACCACGCTCGGCCTCGCACCCCGGGCGTAGCCATGTCGCTCTGGCCCGAGCTGCCGTACGACGAGTGGAAGCCGACGAAGGAGACGCTCCACCGCTACGCGCAGATGATCGGCAAGATCCGGATGGCGCTCGTGCCGCCGCTCAACCACTGGTGGCACGTGACGCTGCTCGTCTCCGCGCGCGGCATCACGACCGGCCCGATGCCGTTCGAGGGCCGGACGGTCGAGATCGAGCTGGACGTCCTCGAGCCCGCCGTCCACGTCCGGACGAGCGACGGTCGCACGGCGCGCTTCGCGCTCCACGACGGCCTCTCGTGCGCGGCGTTCCACGAGCGCCTCGACGCCGCGCTCGGCGAAGCCGGCGTCGTCGTGCCCGTCCCCGAGCAGCCGTACGAGCTCGGCGACTCCCCGCCGTTCCCGGACGACACGGTGCACGACCGCTACGACGCCGAAGCCGTCGTCCGCTGGTGGGACGCGATGCGGCGGACGGCGCAGGTGCTCGACCAGCTGCGCTCCGGGTTCGTCGGCAAGGCGAGCCCCGTCCACCTCTTCTGGCACAGCTTCGACCTCGCCCACGCGCGGTACTCCGGCCGCCCCGCGCCGCTCGGCGCGGGCGTCGATCCGGTCACCGCGGAGGCGTACTCGCACGAGGTGATCGCCTTCGGCTGGTGGCCCGGCGACGAGCGCCAGACGCCGTACCCGGCCTTCTACTCCTACACGGCGCCCGAGCCGGACGGCCTGCGCGACGCGCCGCTCGCGCCCGCGGCGGCGCGGTGGCAGGACACGGGGAACGGGTCGCTGGCGCTCCTGGCCTACGACGACGTACGCACCACGGCCGACCCCGCCAAGACGCTCCTCGCCTTCTACGAGAGCGCCTATCGCGCCGGCGCGGCGGCCGCGGGCTGGGACGTCGAGGCCCTCGCACGCCGCATGCCCGCCTGAGCCCGCGGCGCGTAGCGGAGGGCCGGCGGCACGAGCGGCCACGTCCGCCGCACCGTCGCGCGGAAGGTGTCGAAGACCGCCTGGTCGGCGCGGGTCCACTCCAGCCCGAGGATCTCCCGCGCCCGCTCCGGCATCAGCGCGTTCGACATCCACCGCGACGAGCTGTCGACCGGCCCGGCCAGCAGCTTCCACAGGTGCTCGGGCGCGCCGGGCGGGGCGGGGTGGTGCCGGCCGTCCGAGAACGCGAAGTTCGTCACCGCGTTGCGCTCGAGATCGGTGGCGAGCATCCGGTTCCAGTACGCCTCGAACGACGCCCAGTCGTGCGCCTCGACGACCCGGTCGGTCATCCCGTACCGCTGCCACCACGCGACGGACTCGGCGATCAGCCGGTCCTTCTCCGGCAGCGTCAGCGGGCGCCCGAAGGCGTCGGTCATCGCGACGATCATCTCCACGAACGTCGCGTGGGTCCAGTAGAAGACCCGCGGCTCCAGCGCGTGCCAGCGCCGCCCGGCGTGGTCGGTCGCGCCCAGCCCGCGATGGAAGTCGCGCACCCGCACGCCGGTCGCGTCTGAAGGCGCGTCGTAGACCACGCCGAGGATGTGCGGGATCGAGCGCGCGAACCGGTCGTACGGGTCGTCGAAGAAGTCCGAGTGCTCCAGCAGCACCGCCGCGACGGCCGGGTGCATGTTCTGCAGCGTCCCGGTCCGGTGCAGGAAGAAGAGCAGCCGGCGGTCGCCGAGGTACTTCCACGTGAGCGAGTCGGGGCCGAGCAACGCGTCCTCCTGTGCAACAGAGCAACAGGTCAGTCGCATCGTTGCACAGCGAGCGGCGACGTGCCAGGCCGCGTAGGCTCGCGAACGCCATGCCCGAGCCGCTCCTCGACCTCCTCCGCGCCCAGGCCACCGCGGAGCCGGCCGACGAGATCGGCGAACGGATCCTCGACGCGGCGCTCGAGCGGTTCTCGACCGCCGGCGTGCGGCGGGCGAGCGTGGAGGACATCGCCCGCGCGTGCTCCATCAACCGCGTGACGGTCTACCGCCGCTTCGCGTCCAAGCAGGTGCTGCTGCAGGCGGTCGTCGCGCGCGAGGCGCAGCGGTTCTTCGCCGCGGTCGACACCGCCACGCGCGAGCTCCCACAGCCCGCCGACCGGTTCGTGGAGGGCGTCGCGATCGGCTTCGGCCTCGCCCGCGAGCACCCGCTCACCACGCGCCTGCTGGCGGACGAGCCGGAGACGATCCTCCCGGTCCTGACCCACGAGGCCGAGCCGGTCGTCGGCGCCGGCCGCACCCTGCTTGCCGCGCTGCTGCGCGACGCCGGCACCACCGCGCCCGACCCGGACGTCGCCGCCGAGATCCTGCTCCGGCTCGCGATCTCGCTCCTCCTCACGCCCGCGGGCGCGATCCCGGCGACCGACCCGGAGGAGCTGCGCGCGTTCGCCCGCGCGCACCTCCTCCCGATCGCCGGCCTCTAGCTACCCGGCGCGGCGCGCGGCCTTCTGCTCGTCCGGGACGCGGACGACGTCCCAGATGATCCCGAGCTTCTCGAGCAGGGTGATGATCGAGCCGGAGACGTCGATCTGCCGCTTGTCCATGCCGTGGTGGGCGGCGGTGGGGAAGGCGTGGTGCGAGTTGTGCCAGGCCTCGCCCATCGTCGGCAGCGCGAGCCACCAGACGTTGCGCGACTCGTCGCGCGTGGCGTACTGCTTGCGCCCGAAGACGTGGCAGATCGAGTTGATGCTGTACGTCACGTGGTGGACGACGAGCATCCGGATCGCGCCGCCCCACAGCAGGCCGGTCAGCGCGCCCTGCCACGACCAGCTGAGCAGTCCGCCGAGCGCGAACGGGATCGCGAGCCCGGCGAAGACCCAGAAGAGGAACTGGCGGTCGATGCGGCTGACCACCGGGTCCTCGATCAGGTCCTTGGCGTAGCGGGTCTTCAGCGCGCGCTGGTTGTGGATGAAGAGCCATCCGACGTGCGCGTGGAACAGGCCCTGCAGCGTGCCCTTCAGACCGCCGCCGTGATCGACGTGCGGGGAATGCGGGTCGCCCTCCTCGTCGGCGAAGGCGTGGTGCTTGCGGTGGTCGGCGACCCAGGCCGTGATCGGCCCCTCGATCGCCATCGAGCCCATCGCGGCGAGCGTGCCGCGGAAGAACGGCGACGTCTTGAACGCGCGGTGGGTGAAGTGGCGGTGGAAGCCGATCGTCACGCCGAGGGCGCAGACGAAGTACATGACGAAGAAGACGACGATGTCGTGCCAGTGCAGCAGCGAGTTCCACGTCTGCCAGGCCGCGACGCCGAGGCCGATGAAGGGGATCACGGTCACGGTGCCGGTGAGGAAGCGGTCGAGGCGCTCGTTCGCGACGGGCTGGACGTCGTCGCGCAGCTGCGGCGACGGCGGAGTCTGGGTCGAGGTCGGAGTCGTGACGGCCATGGGTGAGGTGGACCTTAGGGAGAAAGCACGGGACGTCGGCGCGATTAGGGGGTTAACCCCCCGGTGCCCGACCACTACGATCCACGCGTGCTGCTGGGACGCGAGACGGAGCTCGCACGGCTGCGCGCGCTGCTCCACGACGCCCGCGAAGGGAAGAGCTTCGCGCTGGTCGTGCACGGCGACGCGGGCATCGGGAAGACGGCGCTGCTGCTGCAGCTGGCGGAGGAGGCCGCGCGCGACGGCTTCCGCCTGCTGCCGGTGCGCACGTACGAGGGCGCGGGCGAGATCCCGTGGGCCGGCCTCCACGCGCTCGCGATGCCGTTCCTGCACCTCTTCGACCAGCTCCCGGCCGTCCAGGCGCGGACGCTGCGCAGTGCGCTCTCGCTCGAGCCGTCGGTGGCGCAGGACCGGTTCACCGTGCCGGTCGCGCTCCTCGGCCTGCTGAGCGTCGCCGCCGAGCAGCAGCCGCTCCTCGTCATCGCCGACGACGTCCAGTGGCTCGACGAGGCGACCCGCGGCGCGCTGCTCTTCGCGGCGCGCAGGCTCGGCGCGGAGGGCGTCGGCCTGCTCCTCGCCGCCCGCGACGGCGAGGGGTGGGAGGCGACCGAGTCGCGCCTGCCGACGCTCCACCTGGATGGCCTGACGGTGAGCGACGCCCGCGCGCTCG
>DATMVO010000253.1:0-8062 GCA_035563115.1 Solirubrobacteraceae bacterium | reverse complement strand
CAGCTCGCGCAGCGCGTCGCGCAGCCCGTCCGGCGAGACGACGCGGAAGTCGAACCCGAGCGAGACGAGGTTGCGGGCCATGTACGCGAGGTCGGTCGCGCCCGCGCGCAGGAGCACGCCGCCGTCGACCTCCTCCAGCTCGCCCCACGTCGGCCCGACGCGGCACCGCGCCTCCTCGAGCGTCGCGTCGAGGAGCACCTCGCACTCCTGCCGCCACGGCACCCGCGCGAGCGAGCGGCTGACGTGCTCGACCGCGTCGAAGTCCTCCGGCGGGATCGTGCGCTCGGCCCGCCGCTCCACCGCCATCACGCGGTCGACGCGGAACGTCCGCACCTCCTCGCGCTTGTGGTCGAACGCGGCCAGGTACCAGCGGCCCGCGTGGACGACGAGCCCGTACGGGTCCATGTCGCGCTCGGACTCCTCGCCCTTGAACGACCGGTACGTCACGCGCACGCGCCGCTTCAGCCGCGCGGCCTCGGCGAGCTTGAGCACGGTGTCCGTCGCGGGCGGCGAGTTGTTGCCGCCCCAGCCGCGGCGGGTGAAGCCGGTCATCTCGATCACCGCACGCGCGCGCTCGCGCAGGGCGAGCGGGAGCACGCGCTCGATCTTCTGCAGCGCGCCGTCCACGGCCGGCTCGGCGGTGACGAGGCCGAAGCGGCGCGCCGCGACGAGGCCCAGCACGACGGCGGTCGCCTCGTCGTCGGTGAGCATGAGCGGCGGCATGCGGTAGCCGGGGCGCAGGCGGTAGCCGCCCGCGCGGCCGCGCTCGGCCTCGACCGGGATCCCGAGCTCCTGCAGCTTCGTGGCGTAGCGGCGCACGGTGCGGGTGTCCACCTCGAGCCGGTCGGCGAGCTCGCGCCCGCTGATCCCCGGCCGGTCCTGGAGCAGCTCGAGCAACGTGAGCACGCGGGTCGTTGGGCGTGACATGAGCGCGACGCTACAGGACCATGCGGGCAGTTCGTGCCCGGATTTACAAATACGGTGCGTCCCATGTCGACCTTCGTCCTCGTCCCCGACGCCGAGCCCGTCGCGGCGCTCCTCCTGCGGTCCGGTCACGCCGTCCACAGCGCGTCGCCCGACGACGTCGCGACGGTGCTCGAGCGGCACGACCTGACCGGCGTCGTGCTCGTCGGGCACGACGGCGCGGGGGCGGCGATCGGGGCCGTCGCGTCCGCGCGCGTGGCGCAGCAGGTGTACTTCGACGACGGACCGCGCGCGAGCACCGCGGCCGCGCCCGCGCGCCGCCGCGTCTACGTCCACTGCACGCAGCGCCCCGAGCCGCCGCGCGTGCGGCTGGGCGAGCCGGGGTGGGAGGTCACCGACCTGCCCGCCGGCGACCGCCCGCTCGACGAGCAGCCCGATCTCGTCGCCGCGCTCCTGGAGGGCCTCGCCGCCACCGCCTGACGCGCGCGCGTCCCGTACCGTGCGCGGCGCATGTACGGGATCGTGTTCGCCGCCTCCGGCGCCGTGCTGGTGCTGGAGATCCTCGCCGTCCGGCTGCTCGCGCCGTACGTCGGGTCGACGCTGGAGACCTACACGACGATCATCGGCGTCGTGCTCGCGGGGATCGCGGGCGGCGCCGCGCTCGGCGGCAAGCTCGCCGACACGGTCGATCCGCGCAGGCTCCTCGCCTTCGCCCTCACCGCCGGCGGCATCCTCACGATCGCGGTCGTCCCGCTCGTCCGCATCATCGGCGAGGGGACCGCGGGCGCGAACGGCGAGGGCGCCGCGTTCCTCATCGCGCTGATCGCCCTCCTCCCGCCCGCCGCGATCCTCAGCGCGGTCACGCCCGCGGTCGCGAAGCTCCTCCTGCACGGGCTCGACGACGCCGGCGCGGTCGTCGGCCGCGTGTCCGCGTGGTCCACCGGCGGCGCCCTTGCGGGGACCTTCCTCGCCGGCTTCGTCTTCGTCCCGCTGTTCCCCACGCGCGCGACGGTCTACGCGATAGGCGGCGCGCTCGTCCTCACCGGCGTGGTGCTCGGCGCGCGGCCCCGCGTCATGGCCCTCTCGCTCGCCGCCGCGGTCGCGCTGATGGGGCTCGCGGTCGGGTCCAAGTGCGACACCGAGTCGGTCTACTTCTGCGCGAGCGTCGAGGCCGACGACGCGCGCCCGTCCGGCCGCACGCTCGTCCTCGACGACCTGCGCCACTCGTACGTCGACCTGGAGGATCCGACCCACCTGGAGTTCGCGTACACGCGCTGGATGGGCGACGTGATCGATCGGCGCCGCCCCCGCGACGCGGTCTTCCTCGGCGGCGGCGGGTTCACGCTCCCCCGCTACCTCGCCGCGCGCGTGCCGGGCGCCCGCTCGACGGTGCTGGAGGTGGACGAGCAGCTGGTCGAGCTCGTCCGCGACGAGCTCGGCTTGAGGACCTCCGACGCGCTCCGCGTCCGCACCGGCGACGCGCGCGTGACCCTCCGCGACACGCCGACCGCCTCGGCCGACCTCGTCGTCGGCGACGCGTTCGGCGGGCTCTCCGTCCCCTGGCACCTGACCACGCGCGAGTTCGTGGACGAGATCCGCCGCGTCCTGCGCCCCGGCGGCGTCTACGCGCTCAACCTCATCGACCGCGGCCCGCTCGACTTCGCACGCGCGGAGGCGGCCACGCTGCTCGACCGCTTCGCCGACGTCGCGCTCGTGGACGACGCCGCCGACCCGGGCGGCAACCTCGTCCTCCTCGCCTCCGACGAACCGCTCGACGACCTGCGCACCGTCCGGTTCGGCCAGGAGGGCGAGCTCCACGACCGGGCGTGGATGGAGGAGTTCGCGCGCGGCGCGGACGTGCTCACCGACGACAAGGCGCCCGCCGACCAGCTGCTCTCGCAGCGGCAGCGTTAGTGTCCCGCGCCGTGAGCCCGGAGGAGTATCCGCACGTCGCCACCATCCCCACGCGGTGGAAGGACAACGACGTCTACGGCCACGTCAACAACGTCGAGTACTACTCGTTCTTCGACACGGTCATCAACGCGTGGCTCATCCGCGAGGGCGAGCTCGACATCCACCGCGGCGCCGTGATCGGCCTCTGCGCGGAGTCGCACTGCACCTTCAAGGCGGCGGTCGAGTTCCCGCAGGAGGTCCAGGCCGGCCTGCGCGTCGGCCACCTCGGGCGCACGTCCGTCAAGTACGAGATCGGGCTCTTCCGGGACGGCACGCCCGTCGCGGAGGGCTGGTTCGTCCACGTCTTCGTCGACCGCGAGACGCGCCGGCCGACCGAGATGCCGGGTCCGCTGCGCGCGTCCCTGGAGCGGCTGCAGCCATGAGCAACGAGACGATCTTCACGATGGAGGCGACCCCGATCAAGTTCGGGCCGGGGGCGGTCGCGGACGCGGGGTGGGAGCTCAAGCGGCTCGGCGTCACGCGCGCGTTCCTCGTCACCGACCCGGGCGTCGTCGCGGCGGGGCACGCCGCGCGCGTGCAGGAGGCGGTCGAAGCGGAGGGGATCGAGGTCGTCGTCTACGCGGACTCGCGCGTGGAGCCGACGCTGGAGTCGATGCAGCACGCGGCGGACGCTGCTTTGGACGCTGGCGTGGACGGGTTCGTGTCCGTCGGCGGCGGGAGCGCGATGGACACCGCGAAGGTCGCGAACCTCGTGCTCACCCACCCCGCGCCGGTGATGGACTACGTCAACGCGCCGGTCGGCGGGGGCAAGCACCCGCCGTCGCCGCTCAAGCCGCACCTGGCGATCCCGACGACGTCCGGCACGGGCTCCGAGGCGACGACGGTGGCGGTGCTCGACTTCCCCGACCTGAAGGTCAAGAGCGGGATCTCGCACCGGTACCTGCGTGCGTCGCAGGCGATCGTGGACCCGGAGCTGACGCGGACGCTGTCGCCCGAGGTGACGGCGTCGGCCGGCCTCGACGTCGTGTGCCACGCGGCGGAGTCGTACCTGGCGATCCCGTTCGATTCGCGCACCGCGCCGAAGACGCCGGCGGACCGGCCGCCGTACCAGGGGTCGAACCCGGTCGCGGACGTGTGGTCGGCGAAGGCGCTGGAGTACGGGGGTCGCTACCTGCGCCGCGCGGTCGCGGACGGCGACGACGTGGAGGCGCGCGGGCGGATGATGCTGGCGGCGTCGCTGGCGGGCGTCGGCTTCGGAAGCGCCGGCGTGCACATCCCGCACGCGTGCGCGTATCCGATCGCGGGCCTCAAGCACGTCTACCAGCCGCCCGGCTACCCGCAGGACCACCCGTTCGTCCCGCACGGGCACTCGGTGATCGTCACCGCGCCGGCCGCGTTCCGCTTCACCTACGACGCGATGCCCGAGCGGCACGACTACGTCGCCTCGCTGCTGGCGGGCGAGGAGCGGAGCGGGCCGGACGCGCTGCCGTCCGAGATCGTCCGGCTGATGAAGGACATCGACGCGGCCCGCGGCATCGAGGAGCTGGGCTACGACGAGTCCGACATCCCGGCGCTGGTCGAGGGAGCGCTCAAGCAGCAGCGGCTGCTCAACGTCGCGCCCAAGCAGCCGGACGCCGACGACCTGACGACGATCTTCCGGTCGTCGCTGGCGAACTGGTGAGGGACGAGCGGTGAAGCGCGCGATCTTCGTCGCCCCGTTCGACGAACTGAGCGACCCGCGCCTGGTGGCGTCGCTGGCCGCCGACGCGGAGGCCGCCGGGTTCGACGGGTTCTTCGTCTGGGATCACATCCAGTACTCCGAGCCGGTGCGCGAGGTCAGCGACCCGTGGGTCGTGATGGCGGCGATCGCGATGGCGACGACGCGGATCGAGATCGGCCCGATGGTCACCCCGATCTCGCGGCGGCGGGTGCAGAAGCTCGCGCGCGAGACGGTGACGCTCGACCGGTTGAGCGGCGGCCGGCTGATCTTCGGCGCGGGGCTGGGGAGCGACAACCACGGCGAGTTCACCCAGTACGACGAGGTGGCGCCGCCGAAGGAGCGCGCGGTGCTGCTCGACGCGGGCCTCGCCGCGCTGACGGAGTACTGGGGCGGTCGGTTCGAGCCGCGCCCGGTGCGGTCGCCGCGGATCCCCGTGTGGCTCGCGTCGCGGTGGCCTGCGCGCAAGCCGGTGCGGCGCGCGGCGCGGTGGGACGGGCTCTTCCCGATCGAGCTGCCGGGCCCGGACGCGCTGGCGGAGCTGGCGGCGGAGATCGCTGAGCAGCGCCGCTCGGAGGGCCTGCCGGAGGCGTTCGACCTCGCCGCCGAGGGCCCGCCCGGGACCGACGTCGAGCCGTGGCGCGCCGCGGGCGCGACGTGGTTCCTCACGACCTTCTCCCGCTCGCCGTCCGAGCGCGAGGTCCGCGAGGCCATCGCCGCCGGACCCTGAACCCCCGGTTCGGCGAAGACCGGGGACGCCCCTGATGCGCCGGGGGTGGGGGCTGCGGGAGGGTCCTGAGCATGTTCAAGCCGCCCGCCTCCCGCCGCCGCGCTCCGGCGGTCGCCGACACCCTCTTCGGCCTCCTCGAGGACCTGCAGGTCGCCGCCTGGCTCCTCCCCGCCGGTGACGAGCTCCGCGCGTACCTCGAGCTGCTCACCGGCATGCCGCTGGACCCCGATGCGTGGGACGAGGTCGTCGCGCCCTGGCGCTCGGTGATGCTGGAGCTCGCGGATCCGTCGAGCGCCGACGCGATGCGGATCGCTGCCGCGGGTGCGGTGGCGGCGGCCACGGCCCGGGCCGCCCGGGAGCTCCCGGCGGCGCAGGAGGCGTTGGCGCTGGGGCTGCGGGCCGTGGCGCGTGCGTCGTCGGTGCGGGTGCGGCGGGCGGTGGGGTAGGGCCGTTTGGGGCCGCTCCGCGTCCGGTCGACTTGTGGTCGAGGGTCGAGACCGTGGCTGCGGGCGGTTGCGGGTGGTTGTCGGTCAGCTTCCACGCTCGGACGTAGCCGCGCGAGAGGGGTCATCGACGAGTTTGTCCCGCATACCGGGACAAACTCGTCACCGGTCTAGGCGTGTGACGCTTTTGTCGCGCATACCGCAACAAAAGCGTCACACCCCTCGCGGGAGAACGACCCCGAACCGAACACCACCCCCGCCGCCGCCCGCAGCGACGGTCCAAGCCCCAGGCCAGGCCGCGAACGGGCGCGACCACGCCCCACACGGCCAAACGCATAGGGGAGTTATATAATGGCCCTATGGTTTCCTCCGCCCCATCCTCGACCGCAGCGCTCGAGCAGAGCGTCTCGCGTCTCGCGCACGTGCTGCTGCGCGAGTCCGCGCCGGGGCTGAGCCGGTCCGCCGCGTCCGTCCTCGCCCGCCTTCGCGCGGCCGGGCCGCAGCGCGTGACCGATCTCGCCCTGTGGGAGTCCGTCAGCCAGCCGTCGATGACGACGCTCGTCAACCGCCTCGCCGAGCAGGGGCTCGCCGAGCGCACCGGCGACGCGACCGACCGCCGCGCCGTCCTCGTCGCGATCACCGACGCCGGCCTGGAGCGCCTGGCCGAGCGCCAGCGCGCCCGCGCCGAGGCGCTCGAGTTCCGCATGACGATCCTCGACGACGAGGAGCGCGAGATCCTGACCCAGGCCGCGCCGCTCCTCCAGCGCCTCGCCGACCTGCAGGGCGAGGAGGCCGCGCGATGAACCGCGAGCTCCTCCAGCAGCCGAAGGCCGTGTGGGCCGTCGCCTTCGCCTGCGTCATCTCGTTCATGGGCATCGGCCTCGTCGACCCGATCCTCCCGGCGCTCGCCGAGAACCTCGACGCCAGCCCGTCCCAGGTCTCGCTCCTCTTCACGAGCTACTTCGCCGTCACCGGCATCGCGATGCTCGGCACCGGCTTCGTCAGCAGCCGGCTCGGCGCGAAGCGCACGCTCCTCGCGGGCCTGACGCTCATCATCGCCTTCGCCGCGCTCGCCGGCCTCTCGGACACCGTCGACGAGATCGTCGGCTTCCGCGCCGGCTGGGGCCTGGGGAACGCGCTCTTCATCGCCACCTCGCTCGCGACGATCGTCGGCGCGGCGAGCGGCGGCGTCGCCGGCTCGATCATCCTCTACGAGGCGGCGCTCGGTCTCGGCATCGCGTCCGGGCCGCTGCTCGGCGGCCTCCTCGGCGGCATCTCGTGGCGCGGCCCGTTCTTCGGGGTCGCCGTGCTCATGGCCGTCGCGCTCGTCGCGGTCGTCGTCCTGCTCGACACGCCCAAGCAGCAGCAGCCCGCGCGCCGGATCGGGATCACCGAGCCGCTCCGCGCGCTCGCCCATCCGGGGCTGCGCACGCTCGCGATCGTCGCCGTCCTCTACAACTTCGGCTTCTTCACGCTGCTGGCCTACACGCCGTTCCCGCTCGACATGGGCGAGCACGCGCTCGGCATCGTCTTCTTCGGCTGGGGCCTGCTGCTCGCGCTCTTCAGCGTCATCGTCGCCCCCGCGCTCAAGCGGCGGCTCGGCACGGTCGGCGCGCTCGGCGGGGCGTTCGCGCTCCTCGCGGCCGACCTCCTCGGCATGGGCCTGCTCGTCGACAGCCAGGCCGCGCTGGTCGTCGGCGTGGTCCTCGCGGGCGCGTTCCTCGGCGTGGTCAACACCGTGCTGACCGAGACCGTCATGGTCATCGCGCCGGTCGAGCGGCCGGTCGCGTCGAGCGCCTACAGCTTCGTCCGCTTCACCGGCGGCGCCGCGGCGCCGTACATCGCGGGCAAGCTGGCCGAGCACATCGGCCCGGACGTCCCGTTCTACGTTGGCGCCGGCACCGTCGCCGCGGCGATCGTCGTCCTCGTCGCGTGGCGCGCGCTGATCACGCCGCACGAGGACGCGGAGGACCCGCACGCCGCCGCGCCCGCCAAGCCGCCCGTCCCGGCCGTCGCGCCCGTCCTCGTGGCGGTCGACGGCTCCCCCGACGCCGGCGCCGTCTCCCGCGCCGCCGCCGACCTGGCCCGCGCCCGCAGCTCGGACGTCGTCGTCGTCCACGTCCGCGAGACCGACGTCCTCGGCGACCAGGCCGCCGACCTCGAGTCGCAGGCCGAGGCGCGGCGCGTCGTCGAGCGCCACCTCCAGCTCCTCGCCCGCCGCGACATCGAAGCCACGGGTGAGGTCGTCGACGCGGTCGGCGACCACGAGGACGCCGCCGAGGCCGTGCTCGCCGCCGCGCGCCGCACCGGCGCCGACGCGCTCGTCCTCGGCCG
>DATMVO010000252.1:0-10987 GCA_035563115.1 Solirubrobacteraceae bacterium | reverse complement strand
GCCGCGGACTGCTGGCCGCGGATGTCGCCGCCCGCGGCCTCGGCGGCCTCCATCGCGGCGAGCATCCGCTCGGCCAGCGGGAGGGCGGCGTCCGAGCCGGTGAACGTCTCCGCCATCGCCGGCCAGACGTCGGCGCTGGCCATGATGTTCGCCTGCACGGCGAAATCGGTGCCCGTCTTGTGGCCGGCCTCGGCCATGCAGCCCGGGCCGGTGTAGGAGGCGGCGCGGCCCTGCGCGTCGACGACGCCGAGCTGGCGGAAGCCGCCGCCCTCGTCCCCGTTCAGGACCGCGTCGATCGCGGCGTCGGGCGTGGCGCCCTCGGCCAGCGCGTCGAGGATGCGCTGCCCGTGCGCGGGGTCGGGCACGGACTGGGTGGCGACGGCGCCGACGCCGGCGCGCACGTGGGGCACGACGGAGCCCACGCCGAACCAGTGCGACTGGACGCCCACGCCCAGCTCGCCGGTCTCAGTGTCCCGAGCGACGATCGAGTAGGTCACAGTCGGAACCTAGCCATGTCCACACGGGGTCCTACGAAGCGGACGCCCTCGGCGATCAGCAGCTCCTTCTGCCGGTCGCCCTTGGAGAGCGAGCCGTCGGCGCGGACGATGCGGTGCCAGGGCAGGTCGGGCTCGAGCGAGTCCGACAGCACGCGGCCGGCCAGGCGGGGCGCGTGCGGCGTGATGTCGGAGTAGGCGGCGACGCGGCCGGGCGGGACGGCGCGGATCCGCGCGAGGATCTCCGGGACCTCCATCCTCGTAGTGTGCGTCATGTGTGGACCCAGCGCGACATCCAGCTCCGCGCGCGCGAGCGCGGCTTCCACCTGATCACCCGCGAGGTCGAGGAGGCGGCGCCCGAGCTGGCCGATCTCGAGATCGGGCTCGCGCACCTCTTCATCCGCCACACGAGCGCGGCGCTCGCGCTCAACGAGAACGCGTCGCCCGACGTGCGCGTCGACTTCGCGTCGTGGTTCGACCGCGCCGTGCCCGAGGACGCGCCGTACTGGACGCACACCGACGAGGGTCCGGACGACATGCCCTCGCACATCAAGTCCTCGCTCCTGGGTCCGTCGCTGTCGCTGCCCGTGCGCGACGGCCGGCTCCACCTCGGCACGTGGCAGGGCGTCTACCTCTGCGAGCTGCGCGATCACGGCGGGCCCCGGCGGCTGACGATCACGCTGCAGGGCCAGGCGCGCGGGTGACGGTCTACGGCGCGCTCGTCGGCGCGTCGGGGCTCGCGCCCAGCCACGCCCTGCTCCTCGACGCGGTGCCGGACGGCGCGCGCGTGCTCGACGTCGGGTGCGCCGAGGGGTACCTGGCGCGGGAGCTGGTCGCACGCGGGTGCGAGGTCGTTGGGCTGGAGGGCGATCCGGCCGCCGCGGGGGTCGCGGCGCTGACGTGCAGCGCGGTGGTCAGCGGGGACGCGGAGGATCCCGGCGTGCGGGCGCAGGTCCCGGCCTCGCCTGCGTACGACCGCGTGCTCTTCGGCGACGTGCTGGAGCATCTGCGCGACGCTGGCGCGGTGCTGCGGTGGGCGTCGGAGCTGCTCGCGCCGGGCGGCATGGCGGTCGTCTCGCTCCCCAACATCGGCCACTGGACGGCGCGCCGCGCGGTCGTGCGCGGGCGGTTCCCGCAGGAGGACCACGGCCTCTTCGACCGCACGCACCTGCGCTTCTTCACGCGCGCGACCGCGCGCGAGCTGGTGGAGGATGCGGGGTTCGCCGTCGAGGAGGAGCGGTTCACGCCCGCGCCGCTCCCGCTGGAGAGCCGCGTCGCCGCGCTCGGGCGCTTCGGCCCCGTGCTCGTGCGGCGGCGCCCGGAGCTCTTCGCGCTGCAGATCGTCCTGACCTGCCGGCCCGTTCACCGGCGCGCCGCGCCGTAGCGCAACGAGCGCAGCTCCAGCACCTCGAACGGCGCGGTGCGCTGGCGGGTCGGATGCTCGCGCGAGGTGAGCTGCTCCACCATCACCGGCGTGCACCCGTCCGGGCGGACCGCGATCGCGCCGGTGCGCGGGCGGGAGCTGACCGCCTTGACGAACTGGTCGTCGCGGAAGAGGAGGCCGACGCCGTCGTCGGCCGCCCAGCCGGACGGGAGAGCGCCGGCGCGGACCGCGTCGAGGTAGACCGGTTTGCGCGCGGGCTCGCCGTCCATGTGGACGCTGAGCGAGTACGGCAGGAAGCCGAGGCCGCGCGCGGGCGCCGGGGTGCCGCTCGACGTCGTCACGCCGCCCGCGAACCAGCACATCGCCCCCGCGCTGATCCCGGCGAGGACCGTGCCCTGCTCCCACGCGCGGCGCAGGATCTCGTCCACGCCGTGCTCGCGCCAGATCGCCAGGAGGTTCCGCAGCGAGCCGCCGCCGACGTAGACGATGTCCTGGCTGAGCAGATGCTCCTCCACGTCGACCGGGTCGCTGCCGAGGCGGAAGAGCGACAGCTCGGTCGGCGTGCACGGGCGGTCGCCGTACGTCGCGTGGAAGCGACGGACCTGCTCGTCGGCGTCGCCGCTGGCGGTCGGCAGGAGGCAGATCCGCGGGACCGGCGCGGGCGAGAGGGAGAGGATGAACTCGTCGAGCGCGGGGTTGTCGGGCTCCATCGTGAAGCCGCCCCCGCCCATGGCGAAGATGGTGCGTGCCACTTAGGCGGCCACCGCCACCGGCCCGAGGAAGTGCGACTCGAGCGGCGTGACCTCGCCCGGGGCGACGCGGTACGCCTTGGCCTTCGGGCGGGAGGTGACGACGCGGTGCAGGTCGGTGCCGACGAAGTGGAGCGCGGCGGAGTCCTCGGCGGCGTAGCCGGGCGCCATGCCGTCGGCGACGAGCTCGCGGTAGGCGTCCAGGCGGCGCGGCTCGGCGTCGACGTGGACGCAGTTCGAGTACGGCAGCAGGCCGATCCCGTCGATCGGCGCCGGCGGGCGGGACTGGTTGTACATCGTCACCGCCTCGCTGAACCAGCAGAGCGAGCCCGCGGACAAGCCCGCGAGGACCGTCCCGCGCCGCCACGCCTCGGCGAGCACGCTGTCCAGGCCGTGGGCGCGCCAGACGCCGAGCAGGCTCGTGACGTTCCCGCCGCCGACGTAGACGATGTCCTGCTGGAGGAGGTGCTCCTCCGGGTCCGGCGCCGTCCGGTCGCGGCGGAAGAGCGAGATGTGGCTCGGCTGGCACCGCTCGGGCGAGAACGCGCGGTAGAACCGCACGATGTAGTGGTCGGCGTCGCCGCTCGCGGTGGGCAGGAAGCACACCTTGGGGCGCTCGGTCCCGGGCAAGCCGAGGACGTAGTCGTCCAGGAGGGGGTTGCCGGCCTCCATCGAGAACCCGCCGCCGCCGAAAGCCACGATCTGCACCCGTCGAAGCATGCGGGTGCGGGCGGGCGCGGTCTTCCGCCACCCGGTCCCAACTCGCGCGGGCGGCGGTAGACGGCCGGTCCACTCGCGCCGGCCGCGCGCCGGTAACGTCCGCTGCGTGATCCACGTCGCCGAAGGCCTCTGGCAGATCCCGCTCGCCCCGCGCGAGTCCGTCAACGCGTACCTGCTCGGCGACGTGCTCGTCGACGCGGGGACGAAGGGCATGGGCAAGAAGCTCCCGGGCCGGCTCAGCGGCCGGACGGTGAGCGCCCACGCGCTCACCCATGCGCACCCCGACCACGCCGGCGGGTCGAAGGCCGTCGTCGACGCGCTTGGTATCCCGTTCTTCGCGCCCGAGCTGGACGCGGACGACGCCGCGGCCGGCCACGCCGCGCGGCAGCCCGAGGGGACGCGGCTGAAGGGCCTCCGGGACGCGATGGGCAAGTTCCCCGCCGTCAACGTCGCCCGGCGGCTACGCGAGGGGGACGAGGTCGGCGGCTTCACCGTCATCGACGCCCCCGGCCACTCGCCCGGCCAGATCGCCTACTGGCGCGAGTCCGACCGCGTCCTGGTCTGCGGCGACGTCTGGTTCGGGATGGACTTCAAGACGTTCAAGCCCACCGTCCGCGCGCCGTTCGACATGGTCACCTACGACATCCCGCAGAACCGCCGCTCCATGCAGAAGCTCATCGACCTGAAGCCGGACGTCGTCTGCTTCGGCCACGGCCCGGTGCTCCGGGACGCGTCGGCCAAGCTCCGCGTCGTCTAGGGCGCCTGCGAGAGCCGCGCCCTGTACGCCGCGACGTTCTGCCGGTTTCCGCAGACGGCGGGCTGGCAGTACTTGCGGCGGCCGGCGCGGGTGGTGTCGACGAAGACGCCGCTGCAGTCGGGGGCCGAGCAGGCGCGGAAGCGGTCCGTGCCGAGCGCCTTGACGACGCCGAGGAGGCTGACCGCGCCGATGGCCTGCAGGCGCTCGGCGAGCGGCGCGGCCGGCGGGACGGTCACCGACCAGCTCCAGCCCGAGCCGCCCGGGCGCTCGGCCAGGCCGACCGCGTGGCGCGGACCCTCCAGCAACGCGTCGAGCGCCGCGACCGCGCGATGGTCGTCGCGCTCCTCGATCACGGCGTACAGCCGCGCGCGCACCGCGCGGACGGCGCGGACGTCGGCGTCGGCCAGGCCGCCGGCCGCGTCGGTGCCGTCGTGGCGCGCGAGCAGCGCTTCGAGCTCGCCGGCGCTCGTCAGCGTGTCCCCGGCGCGCAGCCCGGCGACGGTGTTCACCAGGTCGGTGACGAACGCCGCTCCCCACGCGTAGTCCTCGAGCGTGAGGGCGCGGCCGAGGAGGGCCTCACCGAGCGGCATGGGAGCAACGGTAGCTCCCGCCCGGGTCGGCGCTCAGGCGCTCTCGCCGCGCGCGCTCGCCACGACGCCGACGATGCACACGAGGACGAGCGCCCCGCCGACCGCCGCGGACGTCCCGCTCACCTCCCGCCCGGCGACGAGCAGGACGGCCGTCGACACGAGCGGCGTGGCGTAGCCGATCGGCGCGAGGCTCCCGCCGCTGCGGGCCATCCCGACGCTCCACGCCGCGTAGCCGGCGGCGCACGGCCCGAGGCCGAGGTAGACCGCGCCGAGCCAGTCCGCCGTCGGCGTCCACGACACGCCTTCCCCCACCGCGAGCGCCGCGCCGGCGAGCGCGCCCGCGACCGCGCCGCACAGCATCGCGTCCAGCGCGGGCACCCGCGCGCGCCCCGCGCCGACGCTGTAGAACGCCATGCACACGCCCGACCCGAGCGCCGCCGCGTACCCGAGCGCGCTGCCGCCGCCGCTCAGGCCGTCCCCGCCGCCGAGGACGATCGTCGCCACCCCGGCGAAGCCGATGCAGGCGAAGCCGAGGCCTGCGGCGCTGCGGCGGTCCAGGCCGGTGAACGCGAGCCACACCGCCGCGAACATGGGCCAGCCGTAGGCGATGATGTTCGCCTCGACGATCGGCGCGTGCGCGAACGCGACGTACTGCAGGACGAGCGTCCCGCCGAAGCCGACGCCGCCGAGCGCGAGGACGAACCGCCGGTCCGCGCGGCCGAGCGCGGGGAACGGGCCGTCGCGGCGGCGCACGATCCACCGGGCCGCCCCGAGCGCCGCCGCGGCCGTCCCGCACTGGACGAGGACGACGATCCCGACCGGCAGGCGGTCGAGCGTCGCCGAGCCCGCGAGCGCGTTCGTCGACCACAGCGCGATGGCGCCGAGGGCGAAGAGGAGCGCTCCCGGCAGGGCACGCGCACCCGCACGCCCGGGCCGGGCCGGTCGCCCCAGGGCGGCGCTCCCCATCCGCTCGCCGCTCAGGCGTGCGTCGCGACGTACGCCGGCAGCTGCCGCTCGCGCACGTCGGCGACGTACTCGTCGACGAAGTCGAAGCTCGGGTTGTCGGCGGCCAGGTAGTACATCGAGTTGTCGTCGATGAACGGCCGCTCCGCGGAGCGCAGCCCCAGATTGAGCGTGACGCGGCTGCCGCGCCGCATCGGCTCGGCGCGGTGCAGGACGCGGATGAACTGCCCCACCAGGCTGCAGCCGACCTCGTGCTGCATCCGGACGAGGTCCGCCTCGGGGAGCTCGCCGCCGCTGCGGACGATCTCCATCCCCTCGTCGAAGTCGCCCGCGTACGCGACGAGGTCGCCGCCTTCCACGTCGTCGCACGCCAGCGCGATCAGCTCGGTGGCCGGCACGCCGTCGCAGTGCCAGTCGACCGTGCCGTCGTCGGGCCCCATGAACGTGATGATTGCGTTCGCGACCGAGAAGGGGTAGTGCTCGACCTCCGTCCCGGCGAGCTCGCTGAGCGCCTCGATCCGACCCGGCCGGCGCACGAGCTCGCCGATCTCGGGGATGTGTCGCTCGGCGTCGCGGATGAACCGCAGGTCGAGGTGGCGCTTCTCGCTCTCGCGCTCCTTGATCTCCAGCGCGCGCTCGAGGATCGTCGCCAGCAGATCAGCGGGGTAGTCGTGGCGGACCTTCGCCAGCCCCAAGTCGCTGATCCGCCACTGCGTCGTCTTGCCGAGCAGCTCTCGCCGCCCGATGTGCCGCATCACCTGCATGTCGCCCCGTCCTCCCGAGTAAGGTGCATGGAGGCGCTTTACCTATGATCAGGATTGCTCAAACAGGCATGGGAGATTGCTGGGCCGCCCCGTCGGGGGCGAGCCTCGGTCCCGCCTACGCGGCGAAGAGCGTCAGATCCGGTTCGCGCTCGCCGCGGAGGACGGCGAGGTCGACCTCGACGCAGCGGATGCCGCGGGAGGCCGCGAGGACGCGGGCCTGGGGCTTGAAGACCTGGGCCGCGAGCACACCCTCGCAGAGCTTCATCGCCGGGTCGAGGCGGATGCGCTCGAGGTAGCGGTGGAGCTGCTCGACCGCGTCGATCGTGGCGACGCGCTTGATCTCGACCGCGATCCAGCCGTCGGCCTCGTCGCGGCACATGAGGTCGACCGGGCCGATGTCCGTCGGCCACTCGCGGCGGACGAGGCGGAAGCCCTCGCCGCACCAGTGCGGCTGGTCGGCCAGCAGCTCCTGCAGATCGCGCTCGACGCCGTCCTTGACCAGGCCGCCGGTCGACTCCGGCTCGCCCATGTCGTGCGTGACGTCGTGGAGGACCTCGTGGAGCGTGATGTCCAGCCGGTCGTCGCCCTTGATCTTGCGGACGGTGATGCGCCGGCCGTCCTCGGACTCCTCCACCGCCGTCGGCGGGGTCATCCAGTTGAGCGGCTTGTACCCGCCCGTGTCGGCGTGGACCATCACGGATCCATCGGCCTTGATCATGAGCAGGCGCAGGGCCTCGGGGAGCCGGGCGCTGAGCCTTCCGGAGTACTCCACCTCGCAGCGGGCAACGATCAGACGCATCGCCACCGGACGGTAGCCCGGGCGTCAGATGGAGCGCCGAAGCGACCCCGCAATCACCGGCCGAAGGGTCGAGCGGCGAGTCACGGCTGCCACCACTCGATCGAGGTGGCGCGTTTGAGGGCTTTGTCGAACGAGAGCACGCGGCCGACCCCGCTGGCCTCCGCAGCCGCGACGAGCTGCGCTTCGGCGAAGTGCAGGCCGTCGAGCTCGTAGACCTCCAGGGCGCGGAGCAGGACCGGGGCGTCGTTGACGACCACGGACGGCAGCGCGAGCAGCGCCCGCATCGCCGTCGCGACCTGCTCGCGCGGCGCTTCGTAGAACGACTCGAGGACGAAGACGCACTCGGCGAACACCACGTCGGTGACGAGCAGCCGCTCCGCGTCCGCCAGCGCCGCGGTGGCGCGGCGGGCCTGCTCCGGCGGGTCCGCGACGAGGTGCCGGACCAGCACGTTCGTGTCGACGAAGGCGATCAGCGACGCGACTCCGCCTGCGCGCGGCGCGTCTCGGCCAGCACCCGGTCCCACGAGGTCCCGCGCTTGCCGGCCGGCACCGGGATCGCGCCCGCCAGGTCGAGGAAGTCCGGCGTCTTGGCGACGACCGCGCGGTCGCCGTGGAGGCGGAAGACGACCTCGTCGCCGGGGCGCAGCGCAAGGGCGTCCCGGACCGGCTTAGGGACGGTGATCTGGCCTTTGCTCGTCAGCCGCGCGGCGATGTCCATGATCCTTACTTTATCGGCCGGGTAAGGACACGCCGTTCGGCGCCGGGCTCTCCGGATCCGCGCTGAACGTGAGCAGGCGCGTCGGCATCTGGACGGATCGCCGATGGGGGGGTCAAGCCAACGACCGCACATCCGAATCAAGGGTCGTCAGAACCGCTCAACGCAGCGTCCCCGAGAAAGGCACCCCCGTCGCAAGGCGGGTCCGCAAAGCCACGGGGCTCCGGGAGGGAGCCGGCCGGGTTGCCGAAAGGGCTTGGAGGCGCGCGCCAAGGATTCAGGGGAGTCCGAACATGCGCCGTTGCACCACCATCGCTCTTGTCCTAGCCACCGCCGTCCTCGGCGCGATCGTCCCGGCCTCGGCCGCCCACGCCGCCTCGTGCGCCGGGGCGGACTCCAGCCCGCACGACCTCACGGTCAGCCAGGCCCGCGCCGCGACCGTCTGCCTGCTCAACGTCGAGCGCGGCCGGCGCGGTCTCGCGCCGCTGCGCCACAACGACGGGCTCGCGCTCGCCGGCCAGCGCCACGCCCGCGACATGGTCCGCCGCCGCTACTTCTCGCACGTCTCGCGCGCCGGGACGCCGTTCTCCACGCGCATCAAGCGCACGGGCTACCTGCGCGGCGCGGGCCGCGCGCTGCTGGGCGAGAACCTCGCCTGGGGCTCGGGCCGCCTGGCCACCCCGCGGCAGATCGTCCGCACGTGGATGCGCTCGCCCGGCCACCGCGCCAACATCCTCAAGCCCGCGTTCCGCGAGGTCGGCATCGGCGTCGTCCGCGCCCGCCCCGCCGGGACGAACGGCGCGACGTACGCGGCCGAGTTCGGCCGGCGCTACTAGCCGGGCACGGCGGTCGCGCCCTCCCACCGACGGACGAACGCCTCTAACCTGGGGCAATGGCACTGAGCTTTCAAGAGCTCCTGCTTCACGGCGACAAGGACGGCGCCCGTCGCGTCTTCGAGGATTTCGTCCTGCAGCTCATGCTCCTCGAGCACGACGGGATGGGGATCGCCGCCCGCCCCGGGGACTGGGGGATCGACGCCTACGTGGGCGATCTCGGGGGAAACGTCGCGATCTGGCAGGCGAAGTTCTTCATCGACGGCTTCGGCGAGGCGCAGCACGAACAGGTGCGCGAGAGCTTCGCGTCAGCGGTCTCGGCGGCCGCAACGAACGGCTACGCGATCGATGCGTGGACCCTCTGCATCCCCGTCGAGCCCGACCCCAAGACCGCGCAGTGGTTCACCGGTTGGCGGGCGCGCGCCGGCGCCGAGCACGACGTCGCGATCGACCTCTGGACGGCGAGCCGAATCATCAGTCGAGCGCTCAGGCCCGCCGCGTGGCACATGACCCGGCACTTCTTCCCACATTCCACGGCGGCCGCGCCGGACACCAAGCCGTTGGTGACCGATCGAGAGCTCGGCGTCCTCCCCTACGAGCATCGCGCGCGCGTGCTCGCCGCGCCAGGCCTCATGGCGACGATGGAGCGCCTCTACGAGGCGTACCCGCCGCTGCGGCTCGGGGGACGTGCGTTCCCGATCGCGACATCGGCCGCCCCTGAGACGGCCTGGGACGATCTGGAGCATGCGAAGGGCGCGCTGCGCGAGCCGCATGTCGCGCCGCCCCGCGGGCTCTTCGACGAGCGGCTGGACCCCACCGCGAAGCCGCTCTTCGAGCGGCTCGTCCTCTCCGAGGATCCGCGCACGCGTTTCGACGGGACGACGTTTGCCCTTGAGCGGATCGACCGATCGAGCGGAACGCCGGTGGTCGACTGCCGCATGGGGCGGTACTTCGAGTCGCTCGCCACGAGCGAGGCGCTGGAGAACGAGCTCCTCTCCGCCCTCGCGCGCGACCCGGACAACGCAGCCCCGCTCGACGTGCTTCCCATGCGTCGCCGCCTGCACGAGCTCTCCCCCGACCCCGTCTCCGATGGTGCGCACCGCTCCTCGGCGCTGTCGATCGCGACCGCCGTGATCTACCGCGAGAACGATGGCACGTGGAACGCGATCGTCACGCCAAGATCGGCAGACGTGGCGACGCACGCCCACCTCAACCACGTGGCGCCTTCCGGCATCTTCGCGCCGCTCAACGACTGGAAGCCGTCGCTGACCGACGAGTTCTCGATCCGGAGGAGCCTGCTGCGCGAGTACGTGGAGGAGCTCTACGCCGACAGCGACCTCGAACGGGGTCGCAACCTGTCGGCCGACATCGAGCTGTACGAGGAGGTGCACCGGCTGCAGGCGATGCTCGACACGGGGACGGCAGATCTCGTCTACACCGGGCTGTCGCACAACCTGCTCACGCTCCGGACCGAGATCTGCACGCTCCTCCTGGTCCACGATCCCGCCTGGCTGCCGCGCGAGTCGTCACCCGGCCTGGCCCGCCCACTACGGCTTGGGTGGGAGTACATCGAGCATGCGTCGTCGGAGCTTCCGGCCGGACGCCGGTACCTGCGGGCGCTTCGGCTCGGCGAGGACTTCCTGCCGGCGCACGATGAGCGCGAGGCCGGCCCGGAGGCGATGATCCTCAACGCGGCCGCCGCCCTTGCGCTTGCGGCGCCGGTCGCGCACGCCTTGGCGACGCGTCGCGGCTCCTAGACCGCGGGCTGCGCCTCGGGCAGCACCCGCGGCAGCGTGTCCTTCAGGCGCGCGAGGAGCTCCTTGACCTCCTCGCCCGCCCCGAGCTTCAGCGCCCGCTCGGCGGCGCCGATGGCCTCGGTCGTGCGGTCCGTCCGCGCGAGCGCGAAGGTGTGGCGCGTCCACGCCTCGACGCTGTCGCCGTGCTGCTTGGTCGCCTGGTCGGTCGCCGAGACCTCGCCGCCGACGTCGCCCGCCAGCGTGTAGGCGGTCGCGAGGTCGAGCAGGCCGTCGAGCGACGGGCCGAGCCGGCGCGCCTTGTCGAGCGCCGCGATCGCCGCCTCGCGCTGGAAGAGCTGGAGCCGCAGCCGGCCCACGCGCTCCCACGCGTCGGCGTCGCCCGGGGCGCGCTCGGCCGCGCGGTCGGCGGCCTCCGCGGCGAGGTCGATCGCGCGCATGTCGGCGTAGATGCGCGAGGCGTAG
>DATMVO010000251.1:0-3392 GCA_035563115.1 Solirubrobacteraceae bacterium | reverse complement strand
GCCGGGCGCGAGCGCGGTCGTCGCGCAGCTGGCGCTTCATGGGGTCCTCCTCGACGAGGTTCGGCATCGGATCCGGCATGGTGAACCCGCCGTCGGACGGAACGCCGCGCAGTGCTAGCGCTAGGAGCTACCGCCAGCGCGGCGTCGCGCCACGTCTCATCGCCGCGACGCCAATCGGCCGCCGCGCGCGCCGCTGGACCCACGTTGTTGTGGACAACCCCGTCGTCCCTGCACCTTGCGGGAAGTTCGTCCGCCGTGCACAGCGCCCTGTGCACCGCTCCCTAGGACATAGCGCTACGAGATCCGGGTTGTCCAC
This sequence comes from Solirubrobacteraceae bacterium, assembly GCA_035563115.1. Lineage (GTDB taxonomy): Bacteria > Actinomycetota > Thermoleophilia > Solirubrobacterales > Solirubrobacteraceae > CADCVT01. The sequence continues at coordinate 3,076 of DATMVO010000251.1, read as the reverse complement.
AGGCGCGGACGGACGCGCGGCGCGAGACGTCATCCCCGGCAGCTAGAACCTCTGGTCCGTGCCGACCCCAGCCCCCAGCGCCCCGCTCATCCGTGCCGCCCAGAAGGAGCTCGACCGCCTCGCCCGTGCCGCGAGCGAGCTGCGAGGGCGCCGGCAGGCGCTGCAGGCGCAGCTGGACGAGCTGACCGGCGAGCTGCGCGCGCTGGAGGGGCGGCGGGACCTGCTCCTCGAGGTGACCGGCCAGCCGGCCGCGCCGGCGGAGGACGCGGCGGACGACGGGACACCGAAGCGGGTGCTCCGCGGCCGCGAGCTGCGGCGCGTGGCGGCGCGCGCGCTCCACGAGTGGGCGGGCGAGGAGTCGGTCCACTACCGCGAGCTGTACGAGCGCGTCCTGGCCGACGGGAACGTGCTGACCGGCAAGGACCCGGCCGCGACCTTCCTCACCAACCTCCGCGAGTCGCCCGCGATCGTCCGCGGCGAGAAGCTCGGCCACTACCGGCTCGACCCGGCGGCCGAGCCGCGGCTGGCGCAGGAGCTGGCGGAGACCGACGCCGAGCTCGCCGACGCCCGGCGGATGCTCGAACGCGTCCGCGAGCACGGCTCCCCCGCCGAGGCGGAGCGGCTCCGCACCCACCAAGACCGGCTCAAGAACCGCCGCCGCCGCATCCAGGCGGACCTGGACGAGGTCCGCTTCGTCTTCGCCGCCGGGGCCCGCGCCGCCGCGGACCTCGCCCACGCCGCCTAGGCGGCGGCCGGCCGGTCCGGGCGGTCGGGGTAGACGTCGTCGATCGTCGCCAGCGCGCGGTAGGGCGCGCCGGCGGCGGCCTCGATCCGCTCCGCGCCGCCCGCGAGCCGGTCGAGCACGGAGACGACGCCGACGATCGTGCGGCCCTCGGCCTGGAGCGCCTCGATCGCCTTGACGGTCGAGCCGCCGGTGGTCACGACGTCCTCCACCACCAGGCAGCGGTCCGCGTCGGTGAGGAACGGCCCCTCGACCCGGCGCGCGAGGCCGTGCTGCTTGGCCTCCTTGCGGACGAAGAACGCCTTGACGTCGGCGCCCCCGGCCAGCGCGGCGCAGGCGACGGGGTCGGCGCCCATCGTCATCCCGCCGACGGCGGTGGCGTCCCACTCGCGGGCCGCGTCGGCCACCAGCTCCCCGAGCGCCCGGAAGCCCTCCGGCAGCAGGATCGCGCGCTTGGCGTCCACGTAGTACTCGGCCTCCGCGCCGCTGGTGAGCGTGACGCGGCCGATCACGAGCGCATGCTCGCGCAGCTGGGCGATGAGACGGCCTGAGGCGGACATCGGCGCGTACTGTACGGGCCATGGCCCATGGCATCCCGGAGGTCAACTTCGGCCGTGGGCCGTCGTACCGGCTCGGCGTCGAGGAGGAGCTCATCCTCGTCGACCCGCACACCCACGCGATCTCGCACACCGTCAGCGAGCTGCTGCCCCGGCTCCCCCACGACTCGCCCCACGGTGGCTACGCGCCCGACGTCTACGAGGCCGAGCTGGAGCTGATCTCGCCGGTCAGCACGACGGCGGGCGAGGCCGTCGGGCACCTGCGCGCCCTGCGCGAGCACGTCCACCAGGCGGGTGCGGCGATGATCGGCACGGGGCTCCACCCGGCGGCGGCGTTCGGCGACGTCGTCCACGTCGCCGACGAGCGCTACACGGCGATCGTCGACATGCTCCGCGGGCTGATCACGCGCACGCCGACGGCGGCGACGCACGTGCACGTCGGGATGCCGGACACCGCGACCGCGATCATCGCCTGCAACGGGATGCGCCGGCACCTGCCGCTCCTCCAGGCACTCGCGGCGAACTCGCCGTACTGGTACGGGCTGGACTCCGGCTTCGCGTCCGCCCGCGCGCAGATGTTCCGCGCCTACCCGCGCTCGGTCATCCCGCCCGCCTTCCGCGGCTGGGACGACTACGAGCGCCTCATCGACAAGGTCGTCTCGTCGGCCGAGATCGCCGACTACACGTTCCTGTGGTGGGACATCCGCCCGCACCCGAAGATCGGGACGCTCGAGGTGCGCGCGATGGACGCGCAGTCGGACCTGGACGCGGTCGCGGGCCTCACGGCGCTCGTCCACGGGCTGACGCTGGAGGAGATCTCCAGCCCCCGGCCGGCCGTCGACAGCGGGGTGCTGATGGAGTCGAGCTTCCGCGCCGCGCGCGACGGGCTCGACGCGACGATCTGGTTCGACGGCGAGCTGCGCACGATCCCCGAGGTCGCCGAGCGCGCGCTGCGCCTCGCCCGCCGCCACACGGACGCGCCCGAGCTCGAGGAGATCGAGCGGATCGTCCGCGAGGGCAACGGGGCCACCCGCCGCCGCGCGGCCTTCGCGCGCGGCGGGATGCCGGCCGTCCTCAGCGAGCTCGCCGCCGAGGCCTTCGCCCCGGCCTAGCGGTAGACGTCGATCCGGTCGCCGATGTTGATCCAGTCGTAGATGGATTTCGCGTCGGCCATCGGGACGCGGAAGCAGCCGTGGCTCGCGTTGAAGACCGGCACCGACTTGTAGCCGTGGATGGCGTAGCCCCGGATGAAGTACTTGGAGTAGTACATCTCCTTGTTGTTCAGCCCCGGCTGCGCCATGTAGAAGCGGTAGTTGCCGGTGACCGTCGGCGTGCTCGGGGCGCCGGAGGAGGTGTGGTAGATCCGCTCGACCTTCCGCCCGTCGATCAGCGCGATGACCTGGCGGGAGAGGTCGCCCTCGATGTGCTTGCCGTGCTTGGGGTAGCGGACCTTGAAGTAGCCGCCGCCGCTGGCGAGCCGGCGCATCACGGTCAGGTCGGCGGAGCTGGTGCGCGCGAGGCCGGTGACCTTGCGGAACGCGAGCACCGCGCGGGAGGTGCGCGCGTCGAGCACGCCGGCGCGGCCGATCACGTAGCCGCGACGCGCGAGCGCCCGCTGGAGGAGCCGGACGGAGGCGCCGGTCTGCCCCGGCGCGACGCGGCGCGGGAGCGCGGTCATGCTGATCGAGCGCGCCTTCGCGGTGCCGAGCTTGGTCGTCGCGCGGTGCGACGCGCGGAGCGTCACGCCGCCGGCCGCGCCGACCTCCAGCCGTGCGCG
>DATMVO010000250.1:0-5382 GCA_035563115.1 Solirubrobacteraceae bacterium | reverse complement strand
CAGCCGGCCGGCGACCCACGCGACCGCGAGGCCGACGAGGAGGATCGCCAGCGCGCCGCCGAGCCGCGGGAGGAAGCCGCCGAGCTGGTCGCCCGCCTGGTCGAGGATCGCGGCAGAGGTCATCGGGTGGGGTCCTTCCGTCGGCCGAAGAGCAGGGACGCGGCCGCCGCGACGGCGCCGCCGACGCTCGCGACGACGTCGAGCGCCGCACGGACCGGGCGCTGCCAGCGGGCGGCGCGGACGACGCGGACGGCGAGCTCGGTCGAGGGCGCCGGCGCGGGCGCGGAGCCGACCTCGCCGAGCAGGGCCCGCACGCGCGCGTCGGCGGGGCGCTCCGGCGGCTCCGACGCGTCAGGCGGGTCAGGCGGGTCCGGCGGCACCGCGCTCACGCCGGCAGCTCCCAGTCGTACGTGTTGCGCCGCAGCAGCTCGATGAGCTCCCCGCGCGCCCGGTGCAGCCGCCCCTTCACGGAGCCGATCGGCGCGTCGGTGATCGCCGCCACGTCGGCGTAGCTCAGCCCCTCCACGTCGCGGAGGACGAGCACGACCCGGTGCTCGTCGCGCAGCAGCCGCAGCTTCGCCTCCAGCCGCTCGATCCGCTCGCGCGACTGCAGCGCGTCGGCCGGCGTCCCCGGCGCCGGCAGCGTCTCCGCCACGTCGACGTCCGACTCCGCCGCCACCGGCCGCGCTGCCCGCCGCTCCAGCACGTGCAACGCGGTGTTCCGCGTGATCCGCAGCAGCCACGCCGCGAACACGCCCTCGCCCGTGTACTGGCCGAGCCGGTGGTACGCGCGCAGGAACGCGTCCTGCGCGACGTCCTCGGCCTCCTGCGGCCCGACGATCCGCCGCGCGACCCGGTGCACCAGCGCCCCGTGTCGCTCGACGAGCACCGCGAACGCCCGGTCGTCGCCGTGGCGCGTTCGCCGCACCAGCTCCTCGTCGCTCGGACCCACCGCCACCGCGCTCATCGATCGACGTAACTTCCCGCCCCCGGCACCGGTCAAGCGGACCGATGGTCAGAGAGCTCACAGTCGAGCACCGGCGCGCGCTCTTCAGCGAGGCGTGCGCGGTGATCGAGACACACAGAGGCAGGGACATCACGCTCGACGAGGTCGCGCGCGAGATCGCGACGTCGCGCCGCCAGCTGCAACGCGCGTTCCTCGAGGTCGGCGGCGTGACGTTCCGCGAGCGGCTGCTGCACGAGCGCTGCGAGCACGCCGCGCGGCAGATCGCCGCGGGCGTGCCCGTCGCCCAAGTCGCCGCCGAGCTGGGGTACGCGCGCCAGTCGCACTTCGCGCGCGCGTTCCGCCGGCATCACGGGATGACGCCGACGGAGTACGCGCTGCGCTGCCACACCGACCGCGCGCACGCCCCGGATCAGCCCCGCTAGAGCCGGCCGCCGGCCTCGCCGTCGGCCTCGATGCGCTCCTTGCGGACCTCGTCGGTGACGGTCCGCTCGTCCATGACGGTCTCCTTGTCGAGGCGCACGCGCTCCTTCGGGACGACGCGCTTCTCGACCATCGGCTCCTCGGCGTGGAGCGTGACCTCGTGCTCCTCCTCGGAGATCGCGGGGCCGTCGGTGGCGGCGCCGACGTTGGCGTCGGTGATCGGCTCGCGCTCGATGCGGACCTCCTCGCGCTGCACCGGGACGGTCTGCTGGACCTCCTCGGTGACGACGTACTTGCGCAGGCGGGCCCGGCCCGTCTCGCGCGACGTCTTGCCGACCGTCAGCTCCTCCTCCGAGCGCGTCATCGCCTCGTCGGTGGTGGGGCCGGACGTGTCGTGGCCGACCGGCTCACGGCCCGTCGTGACCGACTCGTCGCGGTCGCGCGTCGTCGTGCCGGCGCCCATGTCGCGATCGGTGCGGCCGGTGTCGCGCGAGTGGCGCTGACCCTCGGGGAGGCCGGTGTCGGAGCGGTGCTCGCCGTAGTCCAGGCCGTAGTGCGCGTAGAGCCGCTGCTCCTCCTCCTGCGACAGCTGGCCGTCCGCGTCGACGTTCGGCGCGTCCTTGAGCGTCGCCTTGTCGTACGGCAGGTGGATGCCGCCGTCCTCGTGACGCGCCTCGGCGAGCGGCGCGAAGCTCAGCTTGGTCCCGAAGAGGCCGGTCTTGATCGCGACCCACTCCGGCTTGCCGGTCTGCTCGTCCAGGTAGATGTCCTCGATCGAACCCAGCTTGTCGCCGTCCCGGCCCATCGCGTCCTGCCCGCGCCAGGTCTGGATCTCGTCCATCGTGTGCGTCTGCATGCTGCGTTCCTCCCGAGTGGTTGTGACCCTGTCTCGCAGCGGGCGTTACCCGGCCCTGACACCGCGTCGGGCCGACGTGGCGCGTCGGGGTCCCCGATTGGCGCGTCGCCCGTGAGACCGGTTCTCGGTGTCAAGGTCAAGGGCGTATGAGACCCGTCCGGCCGGAAGAGACGATGAGCTGCGCCCGTGCCGCCGCAGCGGCCTTCGTGACGATGGACTGGCGGACGCCGCCGGTGTTCTCGGCGGCGTTGCCCGTCCGGGCGCTGCTGCATCCGACGAGCGAGGAGACCGCCGCCGCCCTGACGGAGGCGCAGTTCGCCGCGCTGCGGCAGGTCGGCGGATCCAGCGAGACGTTCGTGCTCACCGAGCTGCCGGGCGAAGGCCGGCTCGCGGTCGGTGGCGAGCCTGCGGTCGCGTCGCTCGACGACCACGCGGCGTACCTCGCGCTCGACGCCGACGTCGGACCGCGCGGGATGACCGACCACGCGATCGTCCCCGCCGGAGCGCCGTGGGCCGCGTTCGTGTGCTTCGACGCATGGGGCATGGTCGCGGGGAGCGAGGAGCTCGTGACCGCCGTCGCGGGCGACCGCGAGCAGCGGGTCGCAACGGCGGTGAACTGGCTCCAGGCCACCTCCGACGACGCGCTGATCGAGACGCGCGAGGCGCCGTACGACGCCGCCTGGATCCGGCCGCTCCTCCGCCACCTCCTGGGAGACACCGACGCCGACGCCGCGATCGCGCGCGCCGGCTGGCCGGGCGGCTAGACCAGCAGGCCGAGCCGCTGGGCGCGCTGGACCGCCTCCGCCCGGTTGCGGACGCCGAGCTTGCGGTAGACGCCGCCGGTGTACTCCTTGACCGTCCACGGGGAGATGTGGAGCGCCTCGGCGATCTCGCGGTTGGTGGAGCCGCCGGCGATGAGGTCGAGCACCTCGCGCTCGCGTTCGGAGAGCCGGTTGGCGGGCGGCTCCTCCATCTCGCGGAAGACGGTCATGCCGCGCCCGACCATCCGCACCGCCTCGGCGATGTCGCGCGCCGGCCACTCCTTGGGGACGAACCCGGCCGCGCCCGCCGCGCGCGCGGCCGCCGGGGAGATCCGGCCCGCGCCGGAGATGAGCAGCACGCGCGTGCCCGGCGACTTGGTCCGCACCGCCTCGCACACCTGCGCGCCCGACTCCTCACCGATGAAGAGGTCGACGAGCGCGACGTGCGGCTCGTGGCGGACGGCCATCGCGACCGCCTCCGCGCCGTTGCGCGCGCTGAAGCACCCCTCGACCCACGACTGCTCCTGGAGCATCAGCCGGAAGCCCCAGTGCACGACGTCGTGGTCGTCGACGACGAGGATCCGCAGCGGCGTGCCGTCCGTCACGGCCGTGCGTCCTCGACGGGGACGATCAGGCGCACGCGCCACTCGCCGTCGCCCGCCGGGCCGAACTCCACCACGCCGCCGAACTGCAGCGCCTCGACCGCGGAGATCCGCAGGCCCATGCCGGCGCGGCCGCGGGCACTGTCCTGCACGCCGTCGTTGACGATCGTCAGGACGAACGCGTCGTCGCGCGTGACCTCCACGCAGATCCGGTGCGGGTCGGCGTGCTTGAGCGCGTTGCGCAGCGACTCGCGCAGCACCGAGCACGCGACGTCCTGCAGCCGGTCGGGGACGAGCGTGCCCTGCGCGGCGTCGAACTCCACCGCGATGTCGGGGTGGAGCTCGGCGAGCACCGCGACCTCGTCGACGAGCGTCGACGTCGCCTCGCGCGACGAGCGCCCCAGCGGCCGCTGCACGGCGGTGCGCAGCTCGGCCAGCGCCTCCTGGATCTCGTCCGCGCAGCGCTTGAGCTGCTCCTTCGGCAGGTCCTCCGCCGTCAGCGCGAGCGACACGCCGAAGAGCCGCTGCACGACGCCCTCGTGGATGTCGCGCGCGAGATCGATCCGCCCCTGGAGCATCCGCGCGTGCTCGGCCTCCCGCGTTGCCAGCCGCGCGCTCGCCGCCAGCGCCGCGATCTTCCCCAGCGACCACAGCAGGTGGCGCTCGGAGTCGGTCAGCGGCTTGTCGACCGCGCGGGTGCCGAGGACGACCCCCGGCCACCGGCCCGCCGCCGCGATCGGCGTGCAGATCAGCCGCGTGTGGTCGAGGAAGCGCACCGACCACTCGGGAAGCAGCTCCTCGAAGCCGTCGGTGATCTCCAGCACCTTGTCCTCGCTCAAAGCCCGCAGCGCGAGGGGCGCCGAGTCGACCTGGATGTGCATGTCGCGGAAGTCGTCGACCGAGATGCCGTGCGAGCCTGCGACGCGCACGCGGCGCAGCGCGGGGTCGTAGAGGAAGACGATCGCGCGCTCCAGCGCGGCGAGCTGGCACGCCGCCTCGCACAGGCGGTCGAAGAACGCCCCCTGCCCTTCCTCGGAGTCCACCGCGAAGAGCAGCTCGGCGAACGTCTCGACGGCACGGACCTCGACCTGCATGCCCAACGATCCTCGCAGGCGCTTCAACCCCCCGATCGGGGGGGTGAGACCGGGCGAGCGGCCCCTGCAAGGTCAGACCTCAACGGTCGGGCGTTGCACCTCCGGCCGCACCGGGTTACGGTGCGCCGCTCATGGGAGGGGACCAGGACGAGCGCGCGCACGCCGCGCGCGGGGGACGCCGCCCGGCCGGCGGCCCGGCGAAGGGCGACCGCCGCCGCGTGGCGATCCTCGAGGCCGTCGAGCAGCTGCTCGCCGAACGCCCGATCTCCGCCCTCGCCGTCGACCAGATCGCCGCCCGCGCGGGCATCTCGCGCTCGGGCTTCTACTTCTACTTCGAGTCCAAGTACGCGGCGCTGAGCGGCGCGCTCGGCGACCTGTGGGAGGAGATGATGGAGGCCGCCGACGCGTTCTTCGTGGGTGCCGACACGCCCCCGCGGACGTGGGCCGGCGAGGCGCTCGGGAACGTCGCGGACCTGTGGGCGCGGCACGCGACGCTGCTCGAGGCGATGGTCGAGGCGGGCGCGAGCGATCCTGGCGCACGCGCGGTGTGGGACGCGTGGATCGACCGGTTCGTCGAGGCGATCGCCGAGCGGATCGCGCTGGAGCGCGACGCCGGCCGCGCCCCCGCCGGGCCGCCCGCCGCGCCGGACCTCGCGCGCGCGCTGATGCTCCTCAACGAGCG
>DATMVO010000249.1:0-4575 GCA_035563115.1 Solirubrobacteraceae bacterium | reverse complement strand
CGGTTCGGCCGCTAGGCGCCGGGCGCCGCGCCGCGCCTCAGGGCAGCTCGAAGCACATCCACAGCTCGGTGCCGTGCGGCGCCCGATCGCGGATGGCGAAGCGCGCGCTGGCCTGCGCGATGACGCCGAGGCCGAGCCCGAGCCCGTCCGACTCGACCCGCGCCGCGAGGCCCGGGCCGTCGTCGAGCACGACGATCTCGATCGCCCCGTCGAGCGCGTCGGCGACGATCTCGATCGCGCACGAGGGGTCGCGGCGGCAGCCGTGGACGATCGCGTTCGTGACCGCCTCCGACACGCAGAGCGCGACGTTCGCGACGGTCGTGTCCGCGGCACCGTGCTCGCGGGCGAAGGCGACGAGCCGGCGGCGCGCGTCGGGCACGCTGTCGCCGACGGCGGGCAGGGCGAACGTGAGGAGGCCGGGCTCCTCCACGTCAAGACCGCCGGGCTCGTCGTACACGCCGCCGGCCATCAGCCGGCCACCTCGTCCTCGCGGGCGCGCCGGACGACCTCGCGCGCGGTGCCTTCCTTCTGCACGACGATGAACCCCTCGCGCCGCTCGACCACGCGCTCGGCGTCCGGGATCTCGTGGCCGGGCACGAGGACGAACCGGTCGAAGCTGGTGCGGACCGCGTCGTACTCGTCACGGCTGAGGACGATCATCTCGGTGCAGCCGAGCCGGCCGCACTCGCACACGAAGACGTGGCGCTTGCCCTGCCGCCCGTCCGCCGGTTCGATCGCCTCGTTGACGCGGCGGAAGACGACCTCGTTGCGCGCGATGCGCGCCTGACGTTCGTTGCCGTCCATGACGTGACGAAGGTACGGCATCGTCCGGGCGGACGCGAGCACTTGGCACGGCGCCGCACCGAGCCGACGGACGATCGACCGTCACCGCCCCGAGCCCGGCGCCGCGAGCTTGCTGTGCAGCACCGCCTTCACCGGGTCGGGCAGCACGCGCGACAGCGCGGTGATCGCCTTGTTCGGCGCGCCCGGCACCACCTGCTCGTTCCCCGCGAACATGCCCTCGACGGCGAGCCGCGCGACCTCGGCCGCACGGTCCTTCGAGTCGGACGCCCCGATCTTCGTGTCGTCCATGTTCGCGCGGTGGAAGAACTCGGTCTCGGTCGGGCCGGGCATGAGCGACGTGACCGTGACGCCCGCCGGCCGCAGTTCGGTGCGCAGCGCCTTGGCGAACGACTGCACGAACGTCTTCGACGCGCCGTAGACCGCCTCGAACGGGTCCGGGTGCGTGGCCGCGATCGAGCTCGTGAAGAGGATGCGCCCGCGGCCCGCGTCGACCATCTGCGCGACGACGCGCTTGGCCAAGTGGACGGTGGAGCGGACGTTGAGGTCGACGAGCTCGAGCTCCTGCTCCAGGTCGGTCTCCGCGAACGGGCCGCCGGAGCCGATGCCGGCGTTGATCGCGGCGACCTCGAGCTGCCGGCCGGCGAGCTGCGCAGCCACCTCCTCGACGCCGTCGGGCGTGGCGAGGTCGGCGGGGACGGCGGTGACGTGCACGCCGCGCGCCCGCGTCTCGCGCGCGGCCTCGTCGAGGGCGTCCGCGGAGCGCCCGGTGAGGATGAGGTCGAAGCCCCGGCCGGCCAGCTCGCGCGCGAGCGCGCGGCCGATGCCGGACGACGCGCCGGTGACGAGCGCGACGGGGCGGTGGGAGGTCGTGGCCATGCCTTCGTGCTCCCCAGTCCGCGCCGCCCGAACCCCACCCGGCCACGTCCGCGCCCTGACCGTTCGCGCTAGCCTCGGGCGCTCTAGGTGTGCCGGGAAGACTGGTCGGCGATGCGTTCGCCCCTGCCCAGAATCGGAGTCCCCTCTGCCCTCCCGCCACACCCCCACCCGCGGCCTCACCGCCTGGACCTCCGAGCTCCAGCGCCCGCTCCAGCGGTTCCTGACCACAGAGGCCGGCGGCGCGTCGCTCCTCCTCGGCGCCACCGTCCTCGCGCTGATCTGGGCCAACTCGCCGATCTCGGGGCTCTACGAGGACCTCTGGCACACGAAGCTCGGCGTCTCGATCGGCGACCACGGGATCGAGGAGGACCTGCGCCACTGGGTCAACGACGGGCTGATGGTGTTCTTCTTCTTCCTCGTCGGCATGGAGGTGCGGCGCGAGCTGACCATCGGCGAGCTGACCGACCGCCAGCGCGCGTTCATCCCCGCGCTGGCCGCGCTCGGCGGCATGGTCGTCCCCGCGCTGCTGTTCACCGCGCTCAACGCGGGCGGCGAGGCGGCGAACGGCTGGGGCATCGTGATGGCGACCGACATCGCGTTCGTCGTCGGCCTGCTCGCGCTGGTGGCGCCGAACGCGCCCTCCTCCCTGCGCGTCTTCCTGCTCACGCTCGCGATCGTCGACGACATCGGCGCGATCGTCGTGATCGCGGTCTTCTACGCGGAGGGCGTCGACCTGATCGCGCTCGCCATCGCCTTCGCGACGCTGCCGGCGATCGTGCTCGTCAACCGCGTGAACGCGTGGCGCGGCCCGGCGTACTTCGTCTTCGGACTCATCGCGTGGGTGGCGATGTTCGAGTCGGGCGTCCACCCCACGATCGCGGGCGTGCTCGTCGGCGTGCTGGTCGACGTGCACCCGCCGCGGCGGCGCGACGTCGAGCTGGCCGCGCGGCTGACGCGGCTCTTCCAGGGCACGCCGACGCCGCAGCTCCAGCGGCTGACGAAGCTCGGCGTCGCCGACGCGGTCTCGCCGAACGAGCGGCTCCAGGCGCTCTGGCACCCGTGGACGAGCTACGTGATCATCCCGGTCTTCGCGCTCGCCAACGCGGGTGTCGCGATCGACGGCGACATGCTCTCCGACGCGGCGGGTTCGACGCTGACGCTCGGCGTGATCGTCGGCCTGGTCGCCGGCAAGCTGATCGGCGTCGCGGTGACGACCCAGCTCGCGGTGCGCGCGGGCGTCGGGCCGATGCCGGAGGGCACGTCGCGGCCCCAGCTGTACGGCGGCGCGGCGCTGGCGGGGATCGGCTTCACGGTCGCGCTGTTCATCACCGACCTGGCGTTCGCGGACCCGGCGCTGCGCGACGAGGCGAAGATCGGCGTGCTCGCCGCGTCCGTGATCGCCGCGGCGCTGGCGGCGGTCATCTTCCGGACGGTCGCGCGCGGGGACGACGACGCGGGCGCCGATGACGGACGCGTGCTGCTCGCGCACGAGGTGCGGCCGAGCCTCGACCACATCCGCGGCCCGGCCGACGCGCCGCTGACGCTGCTCGAGTACGGCGACTACGAGTGCCCGTACTGCGCCCGCAGCGCCGAGGTGGTCGACGCGCTGCGCTCGCGCTTCGGCGACGACCTGCGCTTCGTCTGGCGCCACCTGCCGCTCGAGGACACGCACCCGGGCGCGCTGCTCGCCGCCGAGGGCGCCGAGGCCGCCGCCGCGCAGGGCCGGTTCTGGGAGATGCACGACCGGCTGCTGCGCGACGAGCCGCCGCTGGACCTCAGCGGTCTGGTGGACCACGCGCAGGCGCTCGACCTCGACCTCGACCGGTTCGTCGACGACGTGCAGGAGCGCGCGCACTCGGGCCGCATCGACCTGAACGTGCGCGGCGCGGCCGACAGCCAGGCGCGCGGGACGCCGACGTTCTTCGTCAACGGCGTCCGCCACGACGGCGACTGGGACGCCGAGACCCTCGCCGCCGCGCTCGAGGCGACGCGCGGCAGCGAGGGCTGAGCGGGCTGCGGGCTAGGCCTTCCGGCGGCTGGTCGCGACGGCGAAGCCGGCGGCCAGGAGGCCGATGGCGCCCATGACGATGCCGGCGATGGCCAGGCCGGTCGAGGCCTTGCCGTCGAGGTCGTCGGCGCTCACGCCCGCGGACTGCGCGGAGGCGTTCTGCGCGGAGACCTCCTCGGTGGCCGCGGCGTCGTCGCCGGACGCGGCCGCGCCGTGGGCGTCGCCGGCGGCGATCAGCTGCACGGTCGCGGCGGGCGCCTCGGGCTCCTCCTCGCCCTCGACCGGGATCTCGGCCCAGGCGGTCTCGCCCTCCTTGCACTTCTGGAGGATCTTGAAGTACGCCGACTCACCCGCGGTGCCCGCGGTCTGGATGCTCATGCCGAACCGCTGGAGCTGGTGGGCGTCGAGGTTCCCCCCGCTCCACGTCACCTCGCGCGGGCCCTCGGTGATCGTCTCGCCGTGCTGCTCGATCGGCTTGGGGAGCTTGCCCTCCTTGACCTTGATCGTCCACCCGGTGGCGACCTCCGGCGTGGCGCCGACGACGCTGTCGGGGAGCTGGACGGTGATCGAGGTGGTCGGCGACTCCTCGCAGCCGTGCGGGACGTTGACGTCGACGAAGCTGTAGCCCTCCGCGGGGATCTGCTCGGGCGACACGGTGACGTGCGCCGCGGCGGCGCTGGGGACGGCGAGGCAGGTGGCGGCGACGGCGGCCGCGATGGTCTTGCGCTGCATGGGTTCGGTGCTCCTTGGAAGTTCGTTGCGATGGCTGTCGGGTGCTGGCGGTCAGGCCATCGCGGGCGGAGGAGCACGGCCGGCGAGCCGGCGGGCGAGCAGCGCGCCGCCGCCCGGACGGACGCGGCGCGGCGGACGGGGAAGCTGCGCGTGGC
>DATMVO010000248.1:0-2962 GCA_035563115.1 Solirubrobacteraceae bacterium | reverse complement strand
GGCCGCGCAGACCGTGGGCGCCTTGACGGAGGCGGAGTCGACACTCCAGGCGGGAGAGGCGGCGGTTGCCGCCCATCGGGACGCGAAGCCGAGCCTCCTCGCCCGGATCGTGTCGTTCGGTCGCGTCGCGCGCCCCTGGCGCCAGGAGACCGCGCGGCTCGCTGCAGCGGTCGCGGACTCCCGGCGCGTGCACGAGGAGGCGCGCGCGTCGTACGACGACGCGCAGGCACAGCTGGCGCGTGAGGCGCAGACCGCGACGGCCGCTGCGGCTCATCTCGAGCGCGCCACAGGCGAGCTCACCGCGGCACGCGCAACGATCGCCTGGGCGCGCGAGATCCTGGGTGATCGGCTTCCCGACGCGGCTTGGCGGGCCGACGACGCACGTGAGCGCCGGAGCTCGCGCCCCCGTGGACCGACACGGCGTGGAACGCCGCCCGCACGGAGCTCTTCATCGCCGCGCTCGCGCTCCACCGCGCCTTCCTCGCCCACGTTCCCAAGCAGATGCGCCAGAGCCTGCACGGCGTGGTCGATCTCCTCACAGGATCCGCGCCCCGCGACCTTCCCGAGCAGGACGCCCTCGCGGCGTGGCAGGCCCTCTTCTTCGTGGTGCCCGTCGTGTCGACGACCTTCGCCTCGTTCGCGCGCATGTTCTCTCACCTGGGCCGCGAGTCGATCGGCTGGGTGCTGATCGACGAAGGCGGCCAGGCCACGCCGCAGAGCGCGGTCGGTGCGCTGTGGCGCGCGCGGCACGGCGTCGTCGTAGGCGACCCCCTGCAGCTCGAGCCGATCACCTCACTCTCGTCTCGTGTCGAGGGAGCGTTGGCCCGCGCGCACGGCGTCGATCCCGACTGGTCCCCGCAGACGCTCTCCGCCCAGCGCCTCGCCGATCGCGCGACGCCACTCGGAACGTGGATCGGAACAGCCGAGGCACGCGTCTGGGTCGGCGCGCCGCTCACGGTCCACCGGCGCTGCGACCAGCCGATGTTCGACCTGGTCAACGAGCTCGTGTACGACCGCCTCATGGTGCATGCCACCGGAGCCGGCGGCCGGGTCGCGTTCGACGAGGCTCACGGCCGGCTCCCCGCATCGAAGTGGATCGACGTCCCTCCCGACGGTGCGCGCGGGCACTGGGTGCCCGCGGAGGGTGAGCGGCTGGACCGCATCCTGGAGACGCTCCACGCTCGCGGCGTCGACATGGCGGACGTCATGGTCATCGCGCCGTTTCGCGATGTCGAGCGGGAGCTGCGCCCTCGCCGGCGGCGGTACCCGGACCTCGCAGCGGGGACCATTCACACCGCGCAGGGGCGGGAGGCCGACGTGGTGGTGCTCATCCTCGGCGGCGACCCGCGCAAGCCCGGGGCGAAGGCGTGGGCGGCGGAGAAGCCGAACCTCCTCAACGTCGCCGCGAGCCGTGCGCGCCGCCGGCTGTACCTCATCGGCGATCGCGGCGCATGGGCGGAGCAGCGGTACTTCGACGTGCTGGCGCGGTACCTGCCCGACGGAGAGGCTGCTCCCCCTCCCGCGTGACTTCGTCGGGGTCCTCAGCCATCGACCACGCCCGCGGTGAGAGGGCCCCGCAGCCGGGGCCCTCTCTCGAGCGTCTACCGCTCCTTGCCGTGGATCGTCACCGTGCGGGTGATGGCCTTGGCCTTCTTCGCGCCCGCGGGCGTGAAGGCGGTGCGGACCGCGATGCGGACGTCCGCGCCGCGGGCGAGGCGACGCTGCACCGCGCGGCTGAGCGGCACGGAGACCGTCGCGACGGTCGAGCCGGCCAGCGTGCGCGAGGTGCGGGTGAGGCCCGGGCCGGTGACGACGACGCGGCCTGCGCCGAGGCCGCCGACCTTCACGCGCAGGCGCGACGGCGTGTGCGAGGAGCCGAGCACCTTCAGCGGGCACGGCGTCGCCATCGGGATCTCCCCGGCGGCGATCTTGCGGCTGTGCGCGACGAGGTCGGCCCCGGCGGCCTGGTTCGCCGCGCAGACGTCGGCGTCCGAGACCACGAGGATGCCGTTCTTGCCGCCCTCGAGCTCGAGGTCGAACCGGCTGATCGGCGCGTCCGGGATGTCCTCGAACGTCGTCACGAGCTGGTCGTCCTCGACGTCCGAGCTGGCGTGCAGGTCGATCGCCACGCCCTCGCCCTTCAGCGGGATGAAGAGCTTGGGCAGCGTCCGGATCACCCGGCCGGTCGCACTGCGCCGCTCACCGCGGACGAAGTACACGGGCCCGGTGAGCGGCACGTGGAGGATCGACACCGCGCTCGCGCGCCCGACGATCGACGCCGCCGGGCACCGGTCGGCCGCCGCGGCGGACGGCTCGCACAGCGCCTCGGCGTTGTCCGGGTCCAAAGCGAGCGAGAGCGGCAGCGCCACCTGCACGCGCTTCGTGTTCGCGTTCTGAGCCGGGATCGTCAGCCGCGCGGCGAGCGCCGGGTGCTTGCCGTCCGTCGTCTGCCCGCGCCCGCCGAGGGCCAGCCCCAGCTCCGGCTCGAAGTCGAGCCCCGAGCAGCCGCCGACCGCGAACCGCGTGGAGGACGGCGACACCGCGCCGCCCGCCGAGCGGACCTCACCGGCGATCGTGGCCGGCGCGCAGCTCGTCGGCGCGAGCATGAACCCGGGCCGGTCGACGGCGATGTCGACCGAGCGGATCCGCAGCGGCACGCCCTTGAGGATCGTCGGCATCGGATCCGACGCGACGCTCAGCGCCGCGGTCTTGCGATCGACCTCCACGCGCGCCCGCACGACGACCAGGCCGAGGTCGTACGGCCCCGCCTTCGCCGGCACGACGATCGCGAGGCCGAACGGCGCGCCCTTGTACGCGCCGGTGAGGAACACCTGGCCGCCGAGCGGCAGCGGCGTCGCGCCGGAGCCCGACGTCACCGTCGCGGTGCCGATGCGCGACCCGGCGCCGCACGTGCCCGCGGCGGCCTGCGCCTCGGCGCACAGCTCCGCGCTGCGGATGTTGC
>DATMVO010000247.1:0-3223 GCA_035563115.1 Solirubrobacteraceae bacterium | reverse complement strand
GAGCACGCGCCCCGCCTCGGTCGCCCGCACGCCGAACCGCCCGCGCTCGAGCAGCCGCGTTCCGACCCGCTGCTCCAGCGCCTGCACCCGCTTGGTCACCGCGGACTGCGTCAGCTCCAGCGTCTGCGCCGCGCCGTGCATCGACCCCGCCTCCATCGCCGCCACGAAGGCGGCCAGGCCGCCGGACGGCAGCGGGGTCGGGTCGACGTCGCTCACGCCTCCATCATGGCGAGCGGCGGCCGCAGCGCCGGGAGCGCCGCGCGCACCGACCGCGCCGCCACGAGCAGCCATCCGCACATCAGCACGGCGAAGAGCGCGGCGGCGATCCACGTCAGCGCGTCCGCGCCGGTCCGCAGCGCCAGCTCGCTCGTCCCCGTCACGCACGTGCCGACCGGGAACGTGAAGCTCCACCACGAGAGGCTGAACGGCAGGTGCCGCCGCGCCGCGCGCACCGTGACCGCCACCGCGACGGCGAGCCACAGCATCGCGAAGCCCCAGATCGGCGCGCCGAGGAGCAGCGGCGCGGCGCGCAGCGCATCGGCGTACGGCGCGCCGACCGCCCCGGGCGCCGCGCCCGCCAGCAGGCCGATCGCCGTCACGGCCTGGCCGAGCGGCCCGAGCACGATCCAGATCGTCGGGACGGTTGCCGCGGGCGCCGGCGGGTGGTAGGCCATCCGCGCCCACACGAGCGTGATCGTCACGAGCGACGCGACCAGGCTCGCGCCGAGCATCGCGAGGCAGAGGACGAGGAGCGTCAGCCGCGCCTGCCCCTCCGGCACGTGCGAGAGCAGCGCCGCGCCCGTCGCGGCGGAGACCATCGGCGGCGCGACCGGCATCAGCCACGTCGCGAGCGTCATCTCCGGCCGCAGGTCGTGGCGGGTGAACATGAGGTACGGCACCAAAGCGGCGACGGCGAGGCCGGTGAGCGTCCCCGCCGTCCACAGCACGGCGGCGAGCGCGACGGCGGCGTCGTGGCCGATCACGCGGTGGCCGGCGAGCAGCGCGCCCGCGGCGACGGTGAGCAGCGCCATCGGCGGCGCGCCGGCGAAGGGCGCGGCGACCGGGTCGTCGACGTGCAGGGCGAGCGAGCGGGGGTGAGCGACGAGCTGCGCCGCGGCGACGGCGAGCAGGAGCGCGAGCAGCGCGGCGGCGACCGCCCACACGCCCGTCGCGAGGAGGTCCAGGGCGCGCGCGTGCACCGGCAGCAGCGCCGCCGCGTTGGCGACGATGCCGGTGCCCATCACCGCCGCGAACCAGCCGGGCCGTAGGCGCCACACGATCGAGGTCATGCGCTCCAGCCTGTCCCGGATCGGGCGAAGAACCAGTCCCGTGCGGCGCGTTCCATTCCGGGACGGAATCGATGCGGCGCATCGCCGCGGGCCGCGCGCGCAAACGCTCCTATCCTTGGGTCCATGACGGCGATCGCGGACGAGGCGGCTCGGCGCCGGACGTTCGCGATCATCTCGCATCCGGACGCCGGCAAGACCACGCTGACGGAGAAGCTCCTGCTCTACGGCGGGCAGATGAACGAGGCCGGCGCCGTCCACGGCAAGGCCGGGCGCAAGGGCGCGGCCTCGGACTGGATGGAGATCGAGCGCACCCGCGGGATCTCCGTCTCCTCGACCGTGCTGCGCTTCGAGCACGACGGCACCGTCTTCAACCTGCTCGACACCCCGGGCCACCGCGACTTCTCCGAGGACACGCTGCGCGTGCTCGCCGCCGCCGACGCCGCGGTGATGCTCCTCGACGTCGCCAAGGGCGTCGAGCCGCAGACGCTCCGCCTCTTCGAGGTCGCCCGCGCGCGGAAGATCCCGCTGCTGACGTTCGTCAACAAGTACGACCGGCCGGGCCTCGAGCCGCTGGAGATGATGGACCACATCGAGTCCGTCCTCGGCGTCACGCCGGTCGCGGCGACGTGGCCGGTCGGCATCCCGGGCGACTTCCGGGGCGTCGTCGACCGGCAGGACGGGCTCTTCCACCGCTACACGCGCACCGCGGGCGGCGCCACCATCGCGGGCGAGGACGTCCTCAGCCCCGAGGAGGCCGCGGCCGCCGAGGGCGACGCGTGGACGGTCGCGCAGGAGGAGCTCGAGCTGGTCGAGGCCGCGGGCGCGGAGTTCGACCCGGACGAGTTCGCGGTCGGCCACCAGACGCCGGTCTTCTTCGGCTCCGCCGTCTCGAACTTCGGCGTCGGCCTGCTGCTCGACGCGCTGGAGCGGATCGCGCCCGCGCCCAAGCCGCGCCCCACGGTGGACGGCGGCGCGCGTGGGCTGGACGAGCCGTTCAGCGCGCTGGTCTTCAAGGTGCAGGCGAACATGGACAAGCGCCACCGCGACCGCGTCGCGTTCCTGCGCGTGGCGTCCGGCAAGTTCGAGCGCGGCATGCGGGCGCTGAACTCGCGCACCGGCAAGCCGTTCGCGATGGCGCACGCGCACGAGGTCTTCGGCGACGAGCGCGCGGTGCTCGACGAGGCGTTCCCCGGCGACGTGATCGGCGTGGTCAACGCGACCGACCTGCGCGTCGGCGACACGCTCTACGACGGCGAGCGGGTCGAGTTCCCCGAGATCCCGACGCTCGCGCCCGAGCACTTCGTCACGATCCGCAACCGCGACACGTCGCGCTACAAGCAGTTCAACCGAGGCATCCAGCAGCTGGCCGACGAGGGCGTCGTCCACGTGCTGCGCCGCGACCCGGTCGCCGACCCGACGCCGGTCCTCGCGGGCGTCGGGCCGCTCCAGTTCGACGTCGCGGTCGACCGGCTGCACAACGAGTTCGGCGCCACCGTCGGCACGGATCCGGCGCCGTGGACGGTCGCGCGCCGCACCGACGAGGCGGGCGCCGCGGTGCTCAAGCGCGCGGGCCTGGGCGACGTGCTGTTCCGCACCGACGGGACGCCGCTGGCGGTCTTCACCAGCGAGTGGCGGCTGCAGCGGTTCGAGGCCGACCACCCCGACGTGGTCCTCGACAAGCTCCTGACCCGCTAGAGCAGCGTGAGCGCGTCGCCGGTGCCGATGCGGCCCGGCTGCTCGACGGTCGCGTAGACGCCGAGCGGCGCCTTGACTCCGCCGACCGGCTCGCGCCGCGCGACCGCCTTGAGCACGCGAGGGTCGCGCTCGCCGGTCCGTGGGTCGCTGTTGACCGCCGCGCACCGCGGGACCGCGCCGCCGACGCGCAGGACGGCGTCGCCGACCCGCACCCGCCGGCCCTCCCAACCGTCCTCGGC
>DATMVO010000246.1:0-2959 GCA_035563115.1 Solirubrobacteraceae bacterium | reverse complement strand
CGGGCGCCGGCAGCGCCGCGTGGTAGCCGGCCGATTCGACGGCGGCGACGAGCGCCTCGGGCTCGACGGTCGCGGGGTCGAAGTCGACGGTCGCCTTCTCCGTCGCGTAGTTGACCGACGCGCTCACGCCGTCGAGCTTGTTGAGCCGCTTCTCGATCCGCGCGGCGCACGACGCGCACGTCATGCCGCTGATCGGGAGGTCGAGGTGGGTGGTCTCGGTCGTCGTGCTCATCACTTCACCACCTGCGTGAACTCGGCGGTGCGGACGGCGCCCGCGTGCTGGAACTGGAGGAACAGCCGGTACTTCCCGGGCTTCGGGAACGTCGCCATGAACGCGCCGTCCATCGGGTGGACGTGCAGGAACTCGAGGTCGCCCTCGCTGATCGCGACGAGGTGGCCGTCGGCGCCGAGGTAGGGCTCCACGTCCACGGCCTTCCCGCCCTTGCGGACGGTGAACGGGAGCGTCAGCTCCTTGCCCGGCTTGGCGTGCTCGCCGCCGGTCAGCTCGACCGTGTAGCCGTCGCCCGCGTCGGCGGTGGAGTCCGGCGCGGGGAGCTCGTGCGCGTGCGTGTCGCCGCGGACGGCGATGTCGGCGCTCAGCGTGCCGTCGGCGAAGTCCGCATAGACGCGGTAGTCGCCGGCCTCTTCGAGCGTGAGCGGCACGGACCACGTGCCGTCCTCCGCCATCTCCGGGTGCAGGTGCTGGAAGCCGGTGAGGTCGGTGCGGACGACGATCGCGTGCATCCGCTTCTCGTGCTCGACGGCGAAGTCGGTCTTGGCCTGGCCGTCCTCGTTGACGATGCGGAAGCGCAGCGGCGCGCGCTCGCCGGCGGCGAAGGTGGTGTCGGCGAGCTCGACCTTCAGGCCCTCGACGCCGTCCTGCGCGGGCGCGGCGTGGGCGTCGGCCGCGTGCTCGTCCTGCGCGCCGTCGGCGTGACCGTGCGACGCGGCGGCCTCGCGGTGCTCGCCCGCGGCCACGACGCTCTCGCCGCCGCCACCGGGTGCGTCGGGGTCGATCGCGCTCCCCGCCACCGCCGCCCCGCCGCCGCAGACGGCCAGGAGCGCGGTGAACGCGGCGAGCTTGACGGGCGCCCTCACGGTGCCACCTCGTATCCGGCCTCGTCGATCGCCGCGCGGACGGCCTCGTCGGCGAAGCCGTTCCCGGCGACGGTCAGGCGGCCCTCGGGGAGGTTGACCGACGCGACCTCGACGCCCTCGACGCCGCTCACCTCCTGCTGCACCGACTGGACGCAGTGCTGGCACGTCATGCCCTTCACCTGGTACTCGCGGATGTCGGCGTAGCTCATGTCGGAACCTCTCGTTGCGTCGTGGGGGACGGTACCTGGGATACCCATGGGGGGTACCGGTAATCGACACTAGCATACCCCCAGGGGGTAGTGGTAGAGTGGTCATCATGGCCACCGAGACCCCCAAGACCACGCACGGCTACTCCGCCTCCAAGGAGCAGCTGCTCAAGCGCCTCAAGCGCGTCGAGGGCCAGGTCCGCGGGATCGAGGGCATGGTCGAGGACGACCGGTACTGCATCGACATCCTCACCCAGATCTCCGCCGTGCAGGCGGCGCTGGACAAGGTCGCGCTCGGCCTGATGGACGAGCACGCGCGCCACTGCGTCATGGGTGCGGAGGGCGAGGTGCAGCAGGAGAAGACGGACGAGCTGATGGCCGCCGTCGGGCGGCTGATGCGCCGTGGCTAGCGCGCACGCGGGGCACGCGCACGGCGCGCACGCCGGCCAGTCGCTCAACCGGCTCGCGTTCAGCGCGACCGTCCACTGCCTCACCGGCTGCGCGATCGGCGAGGTGCTCGGCATGATCATCGGCACCGCCGCCGGCTTCTCCGATCTCGGGACGATCGCGCTCTCCGTCGCGCTCGCGTTCTTCTTCGGCTACCTGCTCACGAGCCTCCCGCTGCTCCGAGCCGGCCTCGCGCTCGGCGCCGTGATCCCGCTCGCGCTCGCGTCCGACACGCTCTCGATCGCGACGATGGAGATCGTCGACAACGCGATCATGCTCGTGATCCCGGGGGCGATGGACGCGGGGCTCGACGCCGCGAAGTTCTGGCTCTCGCTCGCCTTCGCCCTCGTCATCGCGGGCGCGATCGCCTACCCGGTCAACCGCTGGCTGCTGTCGCGGGGGAAGGGGCACGCGGTCGTCATGGAGCATCACGCGCACTGAGGGGCCGCTTGCGGTCGCTCCGCGCTCTCCCGTTTCGTGGTCTGGGTTCGTGGCCGGGGCTGGGGCGGTGGCGGGGTTGGTGTGCGGTTCGGCGCCGCGCTCTTGCGGTATCGGGCCGAACATTTCTTCCATCTCGTCGACTGCTCGTGCCCGACATGGAAGTTGTGCGCCGTATAGCGGCTTAACTTCCATCTCGCGCCGAGGCGCGGGACGAGTGGGAAGAAAGGTCCGGGGCGGATCCGGCGGGGCTCGCCCACGAACCGCACAACCCACCCCGCCACCGCCCGCAGCAGACGCGTCGCACCCCGACCCGGGGCCGGACGGACGCGGTCAGTCCTCGGGCAGCGCGCGGAGGGCGAGGGTGAGCGCGAGGCGACCGTCCGGGTCCTCGAGCCGGTCGCCGAAGAGGTCGCGCAGCTGGCCCAGGCGATACCTCACCGTCTGCGGGTGGACGTGGAGCGCGTGCGCGACCTCCTCGACCCGGCCACGCAGCTCCAGCCACGCCCGGAGCGTCGGCACGAGCTTCCCGCGCGGGCCGGGGGAGAGCGCGAGCAGCGGCGCGAGCTCCCGCGCGGCGAGCTCGCTCGTCAGCTCGGGGTCTGCGTGCAGGACGAGCACGGCGAGGTGCTCGGTGGCATCGACGAGCCCGTCCCCGGCGATCGTCCCCGCCGCCGCCAGCCGGTGCGCGAGCCGCGCCCGGGCGATCGAGCGCTGCGCCTGCGCCCACGCCACGCACGGCCCGAGCGCGACGACCTGGTCGGCGAGCG
>DATMVO010000245.1:0-4021 GCA_035563115.1 Solirubrobacteraceae bacterium | reverse complement strand
GGTCTCCGGCCGCCCCGCCGACCGCCTCGCCTGAGGCCCGCCACCGCCGGTCGACAGCCACGACCCGGCGAGGATGAGCAGGAGCCCTGCGACCGCGCTGGCGGTGAGCGACTCGCCGAGCAGCGTCACGCCGAGCGCGACCGCGACGACCGGGTTGACGTAGGTGATGATCGACGCGCGGCTCGGGCCGACCTCGGCGATGAGCGTGAACCACAGGACGAACGCGAGCGCGGTGCAGAGCAGGCCGAGCGCGGCGAGCGCTCCGAGCGCGTCGGCGGGCGGCACCTCCGACGGCGCGCTGAGCAGCGCGGCGGGCGCGAGGAGCGCGGCCGCGATCGTCATCGACACGGCCACCGGCCCGATCGCGTCGCCGCCACCGAGATGGCGCTTGATGACCATCGGCCCGACCGCGTACCCGACCGTCGCGGCGAGGATCGCCAGCGCGCCGATCAGCTCGTCCGTGCTCCCGGCGACGTCGAGGCCGAAGAGCAGCATCACCCCGCCGAGCCCGACGAAGAGGCCGGCGAGGCGGATGCCGTGGACGCGCTCCTCCTGGTCGACCCGGATCGCCAGCAGCGCGATGGTGAGCGGCAGCGCCGCGATGATGATGGCCGCCAGCGACGAGCTGACGTGCTGCTCGCCGAACGCGATCAGCGGGAACGGCAGCACGATCTCGGTGCACGCGAAGAGGGTCAGCGGCCCGCGCTTGGCGCCCAGCCCGCGCAGCGCGCCGCGGCGGGCGGCCAGCGGCAGCAGCAGGGCGGCGGCGAGCGCGACGCGCACGAAGCTGAGGAAGACGGGCGAGACCCCGCCGTCCAGCGCCACCTTGATGAAGAGGTACGGCATCCCCCACACGACCGAGACGGCCGCGAAGACGATCCACCCCTTCCGGCTCAGTACGCGCCCTTCTTCATCAGGACCGCGGGGATGGTCTTGACGAGGATGGTCAGGTCGAGGAAGGGTGACCAGCGCTCGAGGTAGAGGAAGTCGAGGCGGACGAGGTCGTCGAAGTCGAGGTCCGAGCGGCCCGAGACCTGCCACAGGCCGGTGATGCCGGGCAGCACGAGGTAGCGCTTCTTGTGCCAGCTCTCCAGCCGCTCGAAGTCGCGCAGCGGCAGCGGGCGCGGGCCGACGAGCGACATCTCGCCCTTGAGGACGTTGAAGAGCTGGGGCAGCTCGTCGAGCGAGTAGCGGCGCAGGATGCGGCCGATCGGCGTCAGCCGCGGGTCGTCCTTGATCTTGAAGATCGCCCCGTTGGCCTCATTGAGCTGCTCGAGCTCGCGCTGGCGCTCGTCCGCGTCGCGGTACATCGTGCGGAACTTCAGGCACGGGAACGGCGCGCCGCCGATGCCCGGCCGGATCGAGCGGTAGATGATCGGTCCGCGCGACGTGAGGCGGATCACGAGCGCCATCGAGATCAGGATCGGGCTCATGACCAGCAGCAGGAGCGACGCGACGACGACGTCGAACGCGCGCTTCATCGCGAAGTCGACGCCCTCGAAGACCGGCGGCTTGAGCTCGAAGAGCGGGACCGACTGGCCCGGGACGAACTCGGCGCGGTGGATGAGGATCTCCATCGTCGACGGGGCGACGTGGACGCGGACGCCGCGCTGGTGGCACGCGTCGACGAGCTCGACGGCCTCCTGCTGCGGGAAGGCCGGGTCGGCGATGATCACCTCGTCGAGCTTGTGGCGCTCGACGATCCGCCCGATGTCCTCCAGCGATCCCAGCGACCGCAGGCCGTTGTCGGGCCGCGGCGTGAGCGAGACGAAGCCGACGATGCTGATCGGCCCCTTCTTCTCCCCCAGCGCGTGCGCGACGGCCTCGATGTGCTCGCCGGTGCCGACGAGCATCGCGCGGCGCTGGTAGCCGGCGGCGCGAAGGACCACGAACGCGGTCTGGTCGAACGCGTACCGCAGGCCGCTGACGAAGAAGACGGCGAACGCCAGCGAGCCGTAGAAGATGTAGTAGCTGGAGAACTCCTGGCCCGTCAGGATCGCGTAGGCGAGCGCGACGACCGTGACCTGGAACAGGCCCGCGACGATGCGCGTCAGGCCCGGGCGGACCGAGCGGCGGGCGTAGAGGTCCGAGCGCGCGAAGAGCAGCGCGGTGATGAGGAAGGTGAACGCGACGAGGTCGCGGGTCTGGTCGTAGATCTCGGACCAGTCGAGGTCGGCGAGGACCGCGTCCTTGAGCGCCAGCGCGGTGAGGATCGCGCCGAAGACGCCGGCGAAGTCGAGCAGCAGGAGCGAGGCGACGCGCGCGGCGCTGCGCATCGTGTCCATCCGCAGCAGGAAGGAGAGGAGGGGCGGCCGCTTGCGGCGGACGTCCTTGTCCGGGAGGTGCGTGAGCTCCGCCGGAGGCGGCGTGAGGGGCGGCGTGGGCGTCTCTTGCGCGCGGGTCTTCACGGGGACAGGGCTCGGCATCTGACCGGCCCTAACGAGCCAGTGTGGCGGAAGGTGCGCAGTTTCGCGGCGCGGCTAGCGCGCGCGTGCGGCCTTCAGCGCCTTCTTGGGGACCACGTCGATGAGGACGTAGCGCCCGTCAGGCTGCTTCTCAGCGTATCCCGCGTTCGAGAGCTTCTTGAGGACGGCCGGGCACTTCTTGCACCGCGGCCGGTCCTGGCAGCACTTCTTCTTGACCTTGATGGGCTTGCCGACCTGGGGCACTGATAGGGGACCCTAACAAACCCGACCGGGACGGTTGGTTTAGCTGGCGCACGAGGTAGGTTCTGCCCATGCCTTCGTCCGCCCTCGTCGATCTCCTCAACGAGCAGATCGGCCACGAGTTCGCCGCGCAGAACCAGTACATCGCGATCGCCGTCCACTTCGACGCCGAGACGCTGCCCCGCCTGCGCGACCTCTTCTACCGCCAGGCGGTCGAGGAGCGCAACCACGGCATGATGCTCGTGCAGTACCTCCTCGACTCGGGCGAGACGCCGCGCATCCCGTCCGTCGCGGCGCCGCAGGTGGAGTTCACCGACATCGTCGAGCCGGTCGCGCTGGCGCTCGCGCAGGAGCAGCGGGTGACCGCGCAGTTCAACGCGCTGTCGGCGCAGGCGCGGACCGACAACGACTTCATCTCCGAGCAGTTCCTCAACTGGTTCCTCAAGGAGCAGGTGGAGGAGATGTCGTCGATGTCCGACCTCCTGACGACGGTCAAGCGCGCCAAGGAGAACCCGCTGTGGGTCGAGGAGTACCTCGGCCGCGAGGGCATCGGCGAGGAGGCGGCGGACCCGACGGCGCCCGCCGCCGCGGGCGGCGCGATCTAGCCGCGCCGGCGCCGGAGCGTCCGCGAGTCGTCCGGTTGGCGGAGCGTGACGCGCTCCGCGTCGAGGCGTTCGAGGTGGGCCTGGGCGAACTTGCGCGACGTCTGAAGGGCGTCGCGCAGGCGGGCGAGGGTGATCGTCCCTTCGGCCTCGGCGATCGCCGTGACGCGCGCGCGGACGTGCGCGAGGGCGTCGGGGTGGGCCCACATCGACTTGCCGAGCCGCACCGCCCGGCCGGCCTCCTGGAGCGCGGGGAGGTGGCGGGCGTCGTCGCCGAGCTCGGCCTCCAGCGGAGGCTCGTGGCCGGCCGCGCGAAGCCGCTCCTCCAGCGCGAGGGCCGCGGGCGGGAGCGTGGGGGCGGGCGGCTCCTCCACGCGCGCGGGCTCCACCGCCGCCGCCGGCTCGGGCTCCGCCCCGCGCCGGCTCTTGCGGGCGCGCGGGTCGGTGACGACGCCGCCGCCGAGCGTGTCCGGCGGGGCGATGGAGCGGACGACGACGTGGTCGCCCGCGCGGGCCAGGAGCGGCTGCTCGAGCCGCAACTGCCACAGCCCGTCGCCCAGCTCCGCCAGCCGCCCGGGCGCCTCGCGCGTACCGTGGTGGATCTGGACGCGCTGCCCGTCGGCCGCGTCGCGCAGCTCGAGCCGCGCGTCGAGGTAGAAGGAGGGCGCGAGCTCCGCCTCCGGCGCCGCGAGCACGTCGCCGCGCGCGACGTCGCGCACCGCCACGCCCGTCAGGTTCACCGCGACCCGGCGG
>DATMVO010000244.1:0-11816 GCA_035563115.1 Solirubrobacteraceae bacterium | reverse complement strand
CGCGCCCGCGCCGCCGGCGGACAGCACCTCCAGCGGCGACCGCCCGCCCAGCTCGTCCCGCGCGCTGTCGAACCACAGCACCAGGCCGAGCGGCGTCAGCGACGCCCGCAGGTACGTCAGGAGCTGCGCGACCACCACGACCCGCAGCGCGTTGCGCGTCACCGGCCGCCCGGCGCGCCACGCGCCGACCGTCTTCGTCGACACGCCCAACAGCCGCGCCACGTCGCCCACCGGCACGCCGCCGAGAGTCGCGAACACCGCGTCCGCGGCCACGCGCGGATCGTCCAGCTCGTCGTGCTCGAGCCGCCGCACGATCCGGTGGACGACGTCGCCCATCCGCATCCGCGCGAGGTCGACCTCGCCGGCCTCGTCGGCCCCGTCCTCGTCCGCCGTGATCGCCCGCCGCAGCGCGACCATGAACTCGAAGAGCTTGCGCCCGTCGTAGTCCTCCGTGCCCTGGGGGAGCGCGCCGGAGAGGTCGAGCACCGCGTCCTCGACCTTCCGGTACCAGTCCCACCGCGCCTCGACGTCCGCCACCGCGACCGCGCGCAGCGGCAGGTGCCCGACGACCTGGGCGACCGTGTCGGCGCGCGCGCGAAGCGGCCCCGCGGGCGGGTCGGCGACCGTGCCGGCGGCGGCGACGAGCTTCACGGGGTGGTCCGCTGGAGTTCCATGTGGATCGGAACTCTAGCGGACCGAGGGGTCACGCGCTCGCCTTGGCCTCCTCCAGCGACGCCTGCAGCGCGGCCATCAGATCCGGCACCGCCTCGGGCACCTCCGGCTCGCTCGGGGCCTTGATCGTCTTGCCCTTGCGCTTCTGGTCGATCAGCTTCTCGAGCCGCTCGTTGTGGCGGTCCTCGTACCGGCCCGGGTCCCAGTCCACCGACAGCTGCTCGATCAGCCGGACGGCCTCGTCGAGCTCCTTCTTCTTCGGCTTGTCGGCCTTCTCGGGAAGCGGGAGGTCGTCCACCGGCCGCACCTCGTCGGCGAACCGCATCGTCACGAGCGAGAGCAGCCCCTCGCGCACGCGGATCGCGACGAGGTACTCCTTCGTGCGCAGGACGAACTTGCCGATCGCCGCGCGCTCCTGGTCCTTCATCGCCTCGACGAGGAGCTTGTACGCGCGCAGGGGACCGTCGCCCTCGCCGACCGGCACGAGCCAGTACGGGTGGTCGAAGAAGATCGGGTCGACCTCGTCCAGCGGCACGAACTCGGAGATGTCGATCGTGCGCGTCTTCTCGGGCGCGGCGTTGGCCAGCTCGTCGTCGGTGAGGAGCACGTAGCCGTCGCCGTCGGACTTCGGGTAGCCGCTGACGAGCTCGTCGTACTCGACCGGCTTGTCCTCCTGCTTGCAGATCCGCTGCACGCGCAGGCGCTCGCCCGTCTCGGAGTCGACCTGGTTGAAGTGGATGTCCTGGTCGCGCGTGGCGGAGAAGAGCGCGACCGGCACGTTGACGAGGCCGAAGCTCAGCGAGCCGCGCCACATGGACCGCGGCATCTACTTCTTCCCCTTCTTCTTCTTGGAGCCGGAGCCGGACTTCGTCGCCTTCAGCGACGCCTCCAGCGCGGCCATCAGGTCGTCGGACGCCTCCGCCTTCTCCGGCTCGGCGATCTCGATCTCCTCGCCGGCCTCCTTCTGCTTGACGACCTCCATCACGCGCTCGCGGTACTCGTCCTCGTGCTCGTCGGGGTCCCACTCGGTGCAGAGCGAGTCGACCAGCGTCGCGGCCATCTTGATCTCGCGCTCGGCCGGCGGCTTCTTCGGCTCCTCGACGTCCATGACCTTCGCCGGCACGAGCTCGCCGCTGAACCGCATCACCTGCATCCGCAGCGCGCCGTCGACCGGCCGCACGCTCACGAGCTGCTCGCGCGCCCGGAGAACGACCCGGCCGATCCCCACGCGCCCCGCCTTCTCCAACGCGGCGACGAGCAGCGCGTACCCCTCCTCGGCGCCCTTCTGCGGGGCGAGGTGGTACGGCTTGTCGTAGTAGATCGGGTCGATCTGATCGGCGGGAACGAAGTCCTCGAGCTCGATCGCCTTGCGCGCGGGCGCGTCCGCGGCCTTGATCTCGTCGTTGGTCATGAGGACGTACTCGTCGGGCGCGACCTCGAAGCCCTTGGCCACGCGCTCGCGCGGCACCTGCGCGCCGTCGGAGCCGACGAGCACGTGCGCGACCTCGCTGCCGTCCTTGCCGTGCAGCTCGCGGAACCGGATCTGCCGGTCCTCCAGCGCCCCGAACACCTTGATGGGGACGGTCACCGCGCCGAACGCGACGGCGCCGTTCCAGATGGATCTGGGGGCGATGGTGCTGCTCCTTCCTTGACGTCGTCGGACACCGGGACGATCACGATGTCGTGGAGCTTCCAATGATCCCGCATGAGCTGCAAGCGGGCATCGTTCGCGCGCGCCACCACGTCCGCGCCGTCGGCCGGCACCACGAACGCCTCGCCCGCGTAGACGTGCCCCAGCTCGCGCAGGCGCACGCGCGCGTCCTGCACCCACGGCATCGCGAGGAGGTCGTCGTGGAGCTGGGCGACGATCGGGTCCTCGGTCTGGTCGTCGTACGTGCGCGGCATGGAGTCCATCAGGTCGGCCGTCGCCGCCTTCAGGTTCCGCCACCCGTCGCGGACGATGTCGAGCGAGATGAACGCGCCGGCGACCGCGTCGGCCCACCACAGCCCCATCCCGATCCCCAGGATGCCGAGCGCCGCGGCGCCCGCGGTCATCCAGTCGGCGCGGTTCATCTCCGCGTCCGCGTACAGGACCTTGTCGTGGATCTGCCTGGCCAGCTTCAGCTTCGCGCGGCCCAGGAAGACGGGCGGGATGCCGGTGTACGCCAGCGCGGCGAGCATCACCCAGCCGGCCCACGGGTCGACGTCGGCGAAGACGAAGACGCCGATCGGCGGGCGCTCGGCCAGGACGAGCTTCATGAGGCTGTCGACCAGCACGTAGGTGCCGAGGAGGAGGAGCGCGCCCGCGGCGAGGAGGTAGGCGACCGAGATCGCGCGGTGGTAGCCCCACGGGAAGCGCTCGGTCGGCCGGCGGTAGCGGATGCGGTTGGCGACGAGGAACGCGATCGGGGGGAGGAGGCTGAGGATGTCCTCGACCCACGCGGCCTTCATCGCCTGCGACGAGCCGAGGGCGACGTAGACGAACGCGATCGCGGTCGCGAGGTAGGCGAGGCTGAACCACTCGAGCTTGCGCGCCTTCTCGTACGCCTGCTCCTGCTCGGGCGGGAGCTCGTGGACGGGCGCGGTGATGTCGATCACGGCCGGCCCTCCGTGTCGAGCAGCTCCAGCGCCCGCTGCTTGCGGTCGAGGAGGAAGTGCTCGAGCTCGACCAGGAAGCCGTTCTCGCCGGGTGCGGTGAGCATCACGTGCTCGCTTGCCTCCAGCGACTTGGCCTCGCGCAGGCCGAGGTCGTCGAGGAGCCACTCGTCGACGGCGGCGGGCTTGCCGCGGGCGGTTTCGAGGTCATCGGCGCGGACCGGGACCGCGTCCGTCTTGCGCTCCACCAGCGCGGCGGCGGAGCGGCCGTTCTCGGTGATCACGCGGGTGCCGTCTTGCAGATCCTGGCCCGGCGGCATCCCGATGACGAGGTGGGTCGTCAGGTAAGGCTTGGTCAGCGCAGCCTCCTTCTTCCACCGGGTCTTGTCGGTGATGCCGCCGATCACGACGTCCAGCTCGCGCGCGTGGAGCGCCTCGACCAGCTCCTCCTCGGTGCCGGTCGTGTAGTCGACCCGCGCCGCACCGAGCTTCGCCGCGAACTCCCGGATCAGCCCGACCTCCACGCCGGACGGGTCGTCGTGCTGGAGCGAGACCCAAGGCTCCGCCTCGGTCAGCCCGACGCGCAGGGTCCCGCCCTTGACGTTGTCGAGCGTGCCGCCGACGTCGCGGGGGAACTGGCACGCGGCGGTCGTGAGAAGGGTGATCAGCAGCGCTGCGGCGAGGAGCGTCCGTGGCATCGCGCCACTCGCCCTACCCCCGCCGGGCGCCGGTTAGAAACCCGCCGGATGGCGGGCGACGTAGCCCGACGTGTCCGTCATGGAGTTGATCCAGCGCGAGCCGGTCTGGCCGCGCGCGACGGTGTCGAAGCGGACGCCGGCGACGACCATGAAGACGTGGCCGGGGTTCGTGTAGATCGTGATCCACTTGCCCTTGCCCGGCTTGCCGTACTGCATCAGCGGACCGGACGCGGCCGGCGCGTTGATGAGGCCCGCGGCGGCAAGCGCGTAGGAGACCGAGCCCGAGCAGTCGTAGCCGGTGTCCTGCCACTTGCCGTGGCCGCCGCCCCACTTGTAGGGCGAGCGGGCGATGGTGTTGCCGGCCTCGAAGATCGCGCGGACCTCCGGCGGGGCCTCCAGCGGCGGGAGCGCGACGCCGTTCTTGAGCACCTCGGCCTTGACGAGGACGTCGTCGCCGTCGGAGCTGGACGCGCCGGCGCCGGGGGCGAGGTCGTCCAGGTGCTCGGGCTTGGGGTCCGAGCGCTGCGACTGCTGCTTCGTGGCGGCCTTCGTCGGCTTCGGGTCCTTGGCGGGCTGCTCGACGGCCTCGGCCGCGGGCTCCTCGTCCTGCTCCGCCTGCGACGGGCGTGCGGCGGCGGCTTCGAGGGCGGGGCGCTCGGCCTCGTCGTCGGCGGTCTTCTCCGCGCTCGTGGGCAGCTCGTCCTGCGGCGCCCAGCGCCACGTGTCGATCGAGGCCGCGACGCGGGGCGTCTGGACGGCGGACGCGTCGTCGCCGCCGAGGATCGCGTAGCCCGCGCCGCCGCCGGCGAGGACGGCCACGGTCAGGGCTCCGGCAGCGATCGCCTTCCCACGCACGCGTTGCAAGATAGGGGACACGCCCTGGTGTATCGGCAGTCGCCGTGCGATCTCGTAGCGTTCGGGCGGTGATCGTCGAGTGCGCGGTGTACGAGGACGGCGTCCGGCGCCCCGGGCAGCTCGCGTTGGAGCATGCGTGCGAGGCCGGGCAGGAGCCCGGCGCGTTCGTCTGGATCGACCTCTTCGAGCCGACGCCGGAGGAGTTCGCGGCGCTGCAGGAGGAGTTCTCGTTGCACCCGCTGGCGGTGGAGGACGCGGTCGTCGCGCACGAGCGCCCGAAGCTCGAGCGGTACGGCGAGCACGGGTTCCTCGTGCTGCGGTCGGCCCGGTACGACGACGATCGCGAGGAGGTCGACTTCGGCGAGATCCTCGTCTTCGCGGGCCACGGGTTCGTGATCACCGCGCGGCACGGGGAGGCGACGGAGATCGACGGCGTCCGCGAGGCGCTCGAGGCCGACCGCGGGCGGCTGCGGATCGGGCCGCCGTCGGTCGTCCACGCGGTGCTCGACCGGGTCGTCGACGACTACGAGCCGGTGGTCCTCGGGTTGCAGCAGGACATCGACGAGGTGGAGGCGTCGCTGTTCGGCGACGGGGGGAACGGGTCGCCGACGGGGCGGATCTACAAGCTCGGGCGCGAGGTGCTCGAGCTGTCGCGCTCCGTCACGCCGCTGGTGGAGCCGGTGCGGCAGCTCGCCTCCGGCGACTGGGTGCGCGAGAACCAGGAGGAGGATCTCGAGGTGCGGCGCCAGTTCCGCGACGTGCTCGACCACGTGGTCAAGGACGAGCAGTGGGTCGCGTCGCAGCGCGAGCTGCTGTCGAACCTGCTGCAGGCGAACCTCACGCAGGTGACGATCGCGCAGAACGAGGACATGCGGCGGATCTCGGCGTGGGTGGCGATCGTCGCCGTGCCGACGCTGGTGGCCGGCATCTACGGGATGAACTTCGAGCACATGCCGGAGCTGAAGTGGGAGGCGGGGTATCCGATGGCGCTGGGGTTGATGCTGGCCGCGTGCTCGTTCTTGTTCTGGCGGTTCAAGCGGGCGGGGTGGCTGTGATGGGATCTTCGGAGATCTTCGCGCCGGACGTGCTGGCCGGCACGGTGGCGGTCATCACGGGCGGCGGTACCGGGCTCGGGCGCGCCGCCGCCGCGGAGCTCCTCGCGTGCGGTGCTCGTGTGGTCATCTGCGGTCGGCGCGCCGAGGTGCTCGACGAGGCGGTCGAGGGCTTCGACTCGCCCGACGTCCGAGCTCTGACCGCCGACATCCGCGACCCCGCCGACGCCCGCCGCGTGATCCAGACGGCGCTCGACGAGTTCGGCCGGGTCGACGTCCTGGTGAACAACGCGGGCGGCCAGTACTTCGTCCCCGCCGAGAAGATCGCGCAGAAGGGGTGGAACGCGGTCTGGCGCCTGAACGTGGGCGCCACGATGACCATGACCCGCGCCGCGCTCGCCCTGGCCTCGCCTTCGACGATCCTCAACGTCACGCTTTCCCCGCACCACGGGCTGCCCGGCATGACGCACTCCTCCGCCGCCCGCGCGGCCGTCGAGGGCCTGACCGCCGAGCTTGCCGTCGAGCTCGAGCCGCGCGGCGTCTCGGTCATCGCCATCGCCGCCGGCCACTTCGAGACCGACGCCATGCGCAAGTACCCGGAGTCGTTGAGGTTGGGAGCCGGCCTCACCGTCCCCCTCGGCCGCCTCGGCCAGGAGCCCGAGCACGGCTGGCTCGTCGCGCTGTTGGCCACGCCGCTCGGCGCGCTCTTCAACGGCTCCGTCGTGACCCTCGATGGCGCCCGCGACAACTGGTACGGCCCCTGGCCACCGCCCGACATCACCGTCGACGGGCAAGTTCCTACGGAAGCCCGCAAGCCGTCGCTAGGATGAGTGCCGCCTGCGGGCGAAGTGTTGTGGTTGCACAGGAGCCTTCCAAGCTCTTAGGGCGGGTTCGATTCCCGTCGCCCGCTTCGTTCGAATGCACCACGGGGAGTGGCGCAGTCTGGTAGCGCACCCGGCTGGGGGCCGGGCGGTCGCAGGTTCAAATCCTGTCTCCCCGACTAAGAAAGGCCCGCAAACGCGGGCCTTTCGCGTTGTCAGGTGCGGGCATCGTACAGGGGCCGAGTACCAATTCGGTTCCAATCGGCACCAAATCTGGCGGACAACAGCTGCGCTGAGCGGGTCGAGATAAAGGCCATGGAAGCTCAGAACACCTCAGCTGACGTTGGGCCCGACGCTGGGCGCCTCATGACTGCGTCCGAGGTGGCGCGGTTGTTGTCCGTGCCGACGTCGTGGGTCTACGCGCAGTCGCGCGCGGGCGCGATCCCGACGGTGCGCTGCGGCAGGTACTGTCGCTACCGCCGCGCCGCGGTCGAGGCGTGGGTCGCCTCGCTGGAGCAGGCGGCCACATAGGAGCGCGGAGCGGCCCGCCGGCCAGAAGGACGCCCCTCGGGCGTCGGGGCGGAGCCGGGTGCCGCCTCCGGCGGCGTAGGGGACGGAACGTCCTGGGGGCCGGCGGGCCGCTGTCGCCGTGCGGCTCTGCCGCACGTGCGACACCGCCGGAGCTTGCGACTGCGGTGTCCGCCCAGGACACCGCAGTCTTTGACCGTTCTTTGCAGGCACTTCATCCGCGACCTCTGCCGATCGGCGCACGGCCCGCGCACGGGGCAAACACGGCCCAGCGCACGGGCTGGCACACGGGTTGCGTCGACTCTCGCGGCTATCGCTTCCACGCGAAAGCGGTAGCGGCCAGACCCGAGGCCCGGGTGTCACGGTTGTCAGGAGACCCCTTTCGACCCGAGCGCGCGACTTCGGTAGCGCGCCCGCCGCCCGTGCGGCGCTCGGGCTCATCGTCGACCCACCCTTCATTCGGCAGAGCCGCCAGACGTCCGCTGGATGGCGGTACTCACCAGTCCTGGTCCCGCGCGACGACCACGGCCGCCGTAATCATGCCGGCGGGCGCTGCGAAGACGATCAATGCCACGGGGTGACCGCCCATGAAGTTGTCCGATATCACCCCGGCGACCGCAAGGACCACGGCGAGGATCGTCAGGCCAATCCACCACACGACGGTCAGCACGCCTGAGCAGATGAGCCAATCCCCAAAGTCGCCGCCACCGCGCGCACGCTTAGGAACTCGAACAGGAGCCGAGTTCAAGCCTGGATCTCTCGGTGAGACCGTAGCCGCCGGCGACCGAGAAGGAGTCCCGACGGGTCGCCGGCTCGCGGTATGCCTCCGCGTGGTCGCTGCGGACGCAGCCGGCTGATCGTTGGGGCCTCGGGACCTCGACTCGCCTGCCCGCGTTTTTAGCGCGGACGGCGCGGAGGACGCGGTTCCTCGCCGCCCTGCCGCACTCGTCGTCGCCCGAAGGGCTCGCTCGACCGCGTCCGCCACGGCGATAACCCCGGCGGTCGAGCTGATCGCGAGCTTGTCTGCCAGCGTGGGTGAGTAACGCGCGACGTACTTGTGATCAACGTGATGCCAGACCGGCAGGATGATCTTGCCGGCTTCCGCGATCTCCCGCGCAGTCAGACCGTCGAGTTCACGCTGCGGCCATTCCTTGGCGAAGAAGCTCGGGCTTAGCACGACGAGGCCCGCCCGCGCGTTCGCCAGCCCCGACTCGATGCTTCGCCGCAGGCTGTCTCCGAGAGTGAGCTCGAACTCGTCGAACCAGATCAAGAATCCACGGCTGCGAAGTTCTTCAGCTAGCGGACGCGCGATCGCATCCTTGTCCTCGCTCGCGTGGCTGATGAAAACGTCGAAGTGCATGCGCTCCGGTACCTGGTTCGTCGGCCACAGCATGCCTCTTTCGGCCGTGCTCCGCGCAGCGTGGTAGGTCCACGCCAACGGATTCGACTGACGCAATCTGACCGGCCCAATCATGGCGAGAAGTGCACCTTCGAGCCCAAGCGAGATCGTGAACGGATACCGTCGCCTAGCCCGCCCGTCTACGGGTTGCGCGTTCTGCGGAACTCGCCGGAACCCGCCCGGTGAACCGACGGGCCGCAGCTGCTCCAGCCCGGCGTCGGCACCGACTGTTGCTTCGCGCGAGAAGAGAGCATGTGGCAACTACCCCTTCTCGCCCGAAGCAAGAACGCCGACGGTAGCCCAGAGCGAGGGACGTACGGGCGCTCTCATGGACTGAAGTTGCAAGCGTTGGGTACTCGATCGGATGCGGTATCGGCGCCCGTTGCCCAACGCGGCTCAGACGTCCTTTGCGCGGTCTAGGATCTGCGCATGGCTAGGTGCACAGCTCCCATTCAGGGCCACCGAACCGCCAGCGGGGCTGCGGCCTGCCCCGCGTGTGGCGGGCGGTACGGGTACTCCTCGCGGTACTACCCAACACCGGCTTACGTCTCGCGCAGCGGGGGGGGCAGCGTAGGCAGCTCGGGCAGGTCAGGGGGCGGTGGAACGCGGCCAAGGTGGTCGCCCGGCAGCTCGTCGGTGGACTACACGGCCGACCAGGTCCGGGCGCTGGCTCCTTATCGTCGAGCGGTCGAGCTGCGAGGCCAGCAGCCCGATCTTCGCGACCTCTTCCTCTGCCATGCATGGGACGACCGGCGCGGCGCCGCCACGGAACTACATGACCTGCTTGAAGCTAAGAAAGTGTCGGTCTGGTTCAGCGAGAAGGACGTCCTACTTGGCCAGCCATTCATGCGAGAGATCGATAGGGGTCTGGCGAAGTCGCGTGCGGGTCTCGTCCTCATTACGCCCGCGCTGCTGGAGCGCGTCAACAACCGAGG
Source organism: Solirubrobacteraceae bacterium (assembly GCA_035563115.1). Taxonomy (GTDB): domain Bacteria; phylum Actinomycetota; class Thermoleophilia; order Solirubrobacterales; family Solirubrobacteraceae; genus CADCVT01. Next base: position 2,261 of record DATMVO010000244.1, on the reverse strand, counting down.
GGTCTCCGACAAGGAGCTCTCAGAGCTTCTAGCACGCGACCAGCTCATCCCGGTCGTGCATGGGACGACCTACGTCGAGGTCCGGAAGATCAGCCCGCTGCTCGGCTCTCGCAACGGCCTTGACACGGCGGAAGATTCGATGGAAGTCATCGCCACCAAGATCGCCGAGCTGGTTGCCATCAACAACGAGCTGACGACAGGCGAAGGCGACTAAGGGCAACCCAGCCCCATCGCTCGCGGAGCACGCAGATCGTCGTCCCCTCCCTCGGGGGCCAGCACCAACAAGGTCGTTTTCCGGAGCGTTGTCTTCTGAGCACTGCGGAAGCTGTCACCACACTCTGCTCTCCGGTCGCGCTTCAGTTCCCACGGCGGCAATGCGAACCGCCCGCTCGGATAGCCTCGCTGATGGGAAGCCAGATGACTGGCTCGGCCGCTGGTGGCGTCATGCGCCCTGCCACTTTCCACGCAAAGCGGCACGCGGAGGCCGGCTGCTGCTTTGCGCGAGATGCAGTGGCGCGAGATGTAGCCGGCACCGCTTCCTCACGAGCCTCGCGTCGTCATCGTCGGCGGGGGGCTAGCGTCCCGTTGGTGAGGTCAGTCTTCGTCAGCCACGCCGCGGCCGACGCCGCGCTTGTCGACAAGTTCGTCGACACGGTGCTTCGGAACGGATGCAATCTCGTCCCCGACAACATCTTCTACACCTCAGGTGAGGATACCGGCATACCGTCGGGCGAAGACTTGATCGCCACCGTACGACGCGAAGTTGGCGACGCCACCCTCGTTGTCGGGCTGATCTCTCGCACGTATCAGACGCGTCCTGTCTGCGTCGCCGAATTGGGCGCGGCGTGGAGTCGAGCCGGCGCCCTCATGCCGCTGCTTCTGCCCGGCTGTGACCGCGGCCACCTTGACGGCGTCCTGGACGGGATGACCATCCGCTCGATCGGTGACGAGGCGGCGCTTAACGAACTGCACGACCGAGTTGTCGACGCCACCGGGCGCAAGGTCAAGGCGGCGACGTGGAGCAGACATAAGGCCGTATGGCTAGCTGCCCTGCCGGACCTCGCCGACCTCGTCCCGATCCCTGACATCGCGTCGGTGGCGGAAATCCGCTCGTTGCGCCGTGATCTCGACGGTGCCCGTGAAGCGCTGGCCGAGGTCGAGGAAGACAACGCCGCCCTACGGCGTGAGGTCGAGGCGGTCAGCGCTCTTAAAGACGCGGCCGAGGTCGCCGCAGCGCGCCTGCCGGCTGATCAAGAGGAGCGCTTCCGCGCTCTCGCTAAAGCAGCCAAGTCCCAGATGCGGACGTTCGATTCCGTAGTTGACGACGCGATATGGGCGACCCGGTTCGCGAGCGGGCTTGTCCGGCCGTCGCGCTGGGACGACCCAGGCCGAAACGACGATATTGACCGCAACCTGGAGGCCGGCTTCCTCTACGAGAACCCCGACGAAGCCACGGTGTACGCAAGCACCAACTCACGCAAGGTGGAGCGCGCGCTCGAAGCGGTCGAAGAACTGCAGGCGTTCCTCCTCGACACCGACGAACGATTTGCCAGCTGGTTTCGTGACACGTACGACTTCTATCCCAGCCTCGAGAAGAAGGCCGTCTGGGATCAGCTGTTCTAAGCGCACTGCACCGCCGGCTACGGAAGGCGCTGCGGCGGGACATTGACGCGCGGGAGGAGCCGCGTCGTGACCGACGCCGGCCGCAACTCTCCTTCAACGTCCGCCGACCGCGAGCGAGGGCTGATGGCACGACCGCGCTGATCCACATGGGTGTTTGATCCATATGACGCCGGCAATGCCACTTGACCCGCCGCGTCCGCTTCGCGCGAACCGCGGTAGCGGGGTGTGGACGGGATCAGGTGTCAGTTGGGCTGTGAATAGCCGGAGCAGCACCGCGTCGAAGCGGTCTCGCAGCAAAGCCCAAACGGCAAGCGCGTCCCATTCGAGACCGACGGACACGGCCCATAACTCATTCGCCTGTCGACGGTGGTGCGGGGCGGAAAGGCCCGCCAATGCGGGCCTTTCGCGTTGCTTGATGCGCGCATTGCCCACGGGTTAGGTACCGAGTCGGCCCACACGCCCACGTAGGTAAGGCCCGGCGTGCAATCTGGGCTAGTTGTACTGCTCACGGACTTAGTGAACGTCTGAGAGCTCTGGTGTGAGGGCTCTGTCCGGCCTCCGGCAGAGGCTGAGGGTGCGAACCATCCCAGCCCTGCAGCAGGAGGCCGGACATGTCAGACGGTAGGTGCAAGCTCGGA
>DATMVO010000243.1:0-40593 GCA_035563115.1 Solirubrobacteraceae bacterium | reverse complement strand
CCCGCCCGCGCTCCGGCTCGCTCGGCGCACGGAAGCGGATGAGCGCGTGCGTGCCGTCGCAGAACGGCCGGATCCGGGACTTGCCGCAACGGCAGAGCGCCACCGTCTCGCGGCCGGGATCGATCTCGTTCCCCTCCTGGTCCTGGATGCGGAAGTTCCCGCGCACGAGCAGCGGCCCGTCGCGGTAGGGGGTGATCACGACCTCGTCGTCCATGGCCATGCGCCAGGCCCTACCCCACAAGCGCGGCCGCTCACCCGGGCGCGGCGCACGGCCACGCCCGGGGAACGCCACGAGCTCAGCGGCGGGCGGCCTGCCAGGCCTCGTCGTAGCCGTAGAACCGCTGCGACGTGAGCTTCTTCTTCGTGTCGCGCGCGGTGAGCGCGAACCGCACCCGCAGCGCGCCGCGGCGGGCGAGGGTGCGCGTCTTCTTCCCCGCCCGGACCGAGCCCTTGGCGAGCGTGACGTTCACCTTCTGCGCGCCGTTCGAGCCGAGGCCGGTGATCTTCAGCGTCCGCGTCTTCTTCGACAGCGACCAGCGCTTCTTGGAGAGCACCCGCTTGCCGACGCGGACGGTGATCCCCTTGCGCGTCGACCGCACCGCCAGCTGCGACGGGAGCTTGAGCGACACCGAGCGGAGCTTGCCACCCAGCGGCCCGCGCTCCACCGCGACCCGCACGACGGGCCGCGCCGTGCTGACGCGCTCGAGCGTCGCCCGCGCCAGCGGCTCCTCGCGGCACGCCGCGAAGCTCACCGCCTGGTCGAGCGCCCGCTCAGCGCCGTTCTGCGCGAAGAACCGCACCGGCGCCTTCTGGATCGCCCCCGAGCACGGCTGCGACGTCGCGATCAGCGACCCGGCCTTCATGTCGAGCTTGAAGGACGTCAGCGGCACGTCCGGCAGGCCCACGAAGCGCGCCTCGAGGCGGCCGTTGCGCAGCGCCAGGCGCCCGTCGATCCGCAGCTTGGCCGGCCCACCGACGCCGCGGAGCACCATGCTCGCCCACGGCAGCGTCAGGCCCGGGGTGTCCTCGGTCTGCTCGGGATAGGTCAGGTAGACCTTGCCCTCCAGCGGATACGGCAGCAGCGGCGTGGTGGCGCGGGCGTTGGCGATCCGCGCGACCTCCGGGCACCGCTCGCCCTGCACGGCCGGCGAGTTGCACACGGCCTTGAGGAGGTCGATGTTCGGCTGCAGCTCGCCCGGGAAGACGACCACGACGTCCTTCAGCCCGGCGTCGGTCCCGCGCGGGCGGACGTCGACGGCCACCGGCGGCTTCTCACCGCGGCCGGCGGGGGTCGCGTCGTCCGAGCGGATGTCGATCGCCGGCTGGAACCCCAGCTCGTTGCAGGCCGCCACCTGGAAGGCGGCGTTGCCGGCGCCCTGCGTGCCGTCCATCGCCCCGATGACCGCGTCGACCGGCCGCGGGTCGCAGCCGGTCGGGTTGACCATGAAGCCCGCCCGGTTGATGTTCAGCGTGACCTTGCGGATGTTCAGCCGGATGCCCTCGAACGCCTCCGCGATCGGCGCATCGACGTGGACGCGGCCGTCGCGGACGCCGAGGGTGATCGGTGCGAGCAGCGTGTACATGCCCAGGTCGATCGGGCCGACCTTCGCGCGGATCGCGATGCCGAGCCGCGCGAGCACGCCGTCGCCCGTGGGCGTCACGAGCGAGAGGTCGCCGCTGAGCCGCACGGTCCGCGGCCCCGCGCCGATGTCGGTGGTGATCGTGCCGATCTTCGACGCGTCGTCGCACTTGGCCCGGTTCGCGTCGGCGACCGAGCAGAAGGGCACCGAGTTGATCTTCGCGAGCAGGCCCGGCGGCAGCACCGTCGACAGCGAGCGGATCGGCTTGTTCCGCGCCTGGCGGACGATCTCGAGCTTCGTCGACGTCTCGGCACCGGCCTTCGCCGGCGAGGACGAGGCGCTCACCTGCGGCTGGTTGGGCTGCGCGCAGCTCCCCGCGCCGTCCTGGGAGATGTCGAACGCCGCGCTCGCCGCGCGCGGGCCGCCGCCGCTGTAGGGCGTGACGCCGATGTTGCCGACGTACTGGCCGCAGGTCGGCGGTGTGGCGAGCACGGACTTGTCGCCGCCGCGGAACGTGAGCGCGAAACGGCTGACCGGGAACTGCGGCAGGTCGCGGAAGTAGGTCGTCAGCTGGCCTGTGTTCGGATCGGGCCGCACCGCCGCGACGATCTTGACCCGCAGGTTGCCCTCCTGCGCGACGATCAGCAGCTGGTACCGCTCCTTCGGCGACGTGCCGAAGTAGACGTCGCCCTTCAGGGGGGTGAGCACCGGCGTCTCGAAGACGACGTCGCCGATGTCGGACGACGGGTCGCACTTCGTCGGCTGGTCGTTGTTCGGCATGAACTGCTCAGGCGTGCAGAGCTCGAGGCCATCCGCGACCGGCGGGTTGAGGCCGACGCCGCGCGGCAGCACCACGTCGACGTCCTTCATGTGGCCCTGCACACGCCCGTTGATGTCGCCCGGGAGCTTGACGCCGATCGTGAACGGCGCGTTGACGTCGGTCTTGTTGTCGCCCGGGGTGAGCTCCATCGTCGGGTTCGACGGGACCCCGCCGCAGTCGACCGCGGTGAAGGAGGCCGTCGAGCGCGGCTTGGCGCCGCTGTAGGACTCGACGTTGAAGACGGTCTGCGCCGGCGTGCAGCGCGTGGGGTTCGTCGCGAACGCGCCGCCGCCGGGCAGCTGCCCGTTCAGCGTCAGGTCGAGCGCCTTCACGTCGATCGGGATGCCGTTGAGCGTCCGCGGGATGTTCGTGATGGTGGACGTGAGGCCGTAGTCGCCCGCGCCGTCGCGCACGGCGACCGTGGCCTCGAGCGTGATCTTGCCGAGCAGGCCGCCCGCCGGGCGGACGACGATGCCGAGCTTGGCCGGGTCGCCCGGATTCGGATCGACGTTGTAGACGGTGCCCTGGGCCGGGATGGTGAGGCCGAGCGCGGCAGCGGTGACCGTGGTGGACCCGACCTGGCTGGCGACCGGGCACGCATCGGCGTTCAGCTGCGGCTGCGTGCAGCGCGGCGTCGCCAGCGGGTTCGGGATGAAGCCGGCCGGCAGGTCGATCTGCAGGTTCTTGAGGTCGTCGCTCGGGTCGCTGAACGCGAGCGCGATCCGGAAGTCGCTGTGCGCCGCCGCCGTCGGGTTCGTCGGCTGGGCGGTGCTCGACGTGATGCCGAGCGCGGCGTGGGCGCTCTGCGGCGCGATGACGGCGAGTGCGAGCGCGACGAGCAGGGTCGCGCCGGCACGAAGGACCCCTACCTCCATACGGCATCCGACGGTACCAGTCATGTGGACGATGACGTACCGTTACCGCCGGTCACACAGCGGTAGGGGGATGAAAGACGTGAAGAGGGCAGTGAAGGCCGCGTTGCTGGCGGCTGCATGCATGGGTGGTCTGGGAGGTGGTGCATCGCCTGCTCAAGCCGCTTTCGGGATCGATCCTTGGACGTCTCGGTGAGCGATACCCGGGCCGGCGGTCATCCGAATGTTGAGATCGCAACAACGCTGACCGACCCGGGTGAGAGCCTGCGCGACGTCGTCGTGCGGCTGCCGCGGGGCTTGGTCGGCAACCCGGCGGCGACCGCCGCGAAGTGCACGGCGGAGCAGTTCGCGGCGTACGCCTGCCCTGCCGCGAGCAAGGTCGGCGAGACGGACGCGTCGACCAACCTCGGCTTCCTGGGCACCGCCGACGGGGACGTGTTCAACCTCGTCCCGCGTGAGGGGGAGCCGGCCCGGCTGGGTCTCGCGCTCAACGCGCGCTTCATCGGGATCGGGATCGACAAGCTGCCGCTCGAGGCGGCCATCTCGCTCGCGCCCGACGACCAGTCGCTGGTCACGACGATCCGCGACATCCCGGACAGCGCGGGCGGGATCCCGATCACGGTGACCGGGCTCTCGCTGACGCTGAACGGCGTCGCGCCGAGCGGCCGACCGTTCCTCACCAACCCCACGACGTGCACGCCCGCGGTCACGACGATGACCGTCACCTCGCGCGCGGAGACGAGCGGGTCGGCGACGGATGAGTTCGACCCGACCGCCTGCGACGCCGTGCCGTTCGACCCGGGCGCCGGCGTCGACATGGCGTCGACCGCCGCGCGGACACCCACGGGCGCGACCGTGCGGCTGACGGTGCCGGGCGAGGAGACGCCGGTGCGCCAGTCGTACGTGCGGCGCGCGAGCGTCGTGCTGCCGGAGGGCGTGACGCTCAACGCGCCGCTGGGCGCGGGGCTGGAGACGTGCCCGGACGGCGCGGCATCGTGCCCGGAGGCGGCGAAGATCGGCTCCGCGACGGTGGAGACGCCGCTCGTCGGCTCCCTGAGCGGCGACGTCTTCCTCGCCGAGCCGCGGGCGGACGATCCGTACCGGCTCGTCGTGGCGCTGGCGGGCTCGGGCGTGAACCTCGTCCTGCGCGGCTCGGTCGCGGTGGACCAGGCGACCGGCCGGCTGACGACGACGTTCGACGACCTGCCGCAGGTGCCGTTCACCTCCTTCGCGCTGACGTTCCGCGGCGGCGACCGCGCGGTGCTCCGCCAGAGCGACCGGTGCGGCGAGCAGCAGGTGTCGGCGACGCTGACGCCGTGGAGCGGCGGAGCGGAGCGGACGGCCGTCGCCTCCTACACGGTCGGTGAGTGCGCGGACACGCTGACGCCCGGGTTCGGCGTGTCGGCGAGCACGTCGCAGGCGGGCGCGTCGCCGTCGGTCGACATCGCGATCGAGCGGCCCGACCGCCAGCCGGGCCTGCGCGAGCTGACGATGACGATGCCCAGCGGCCTGCTCGGGAAGCTGACGACGGTCGCGCCCGGCGACCGGGTCGGCTCGGTCACCGTGACCGCCGGCGCGGGCGGCGCACCGCTGACGCTCGACGGCTCGATCACCTTCGCGGCGGGCGGCCCGGGTGAGCTGGGCGCGCTCGTGGTGCGGGTGCCGGCGAAGGTCGGCCCGTTCGACCTGGGTGTGGTGGAGCTGCGCTCCGGGCTGAGGCTCGGCGACGACGGCCGGCTGCGCGTGAGCGCGTCGGGCTTGCCGTCGATCCTGGGTGGGATCCCGCTGGAGGTGCGGCGGATGGTGCTGCGGCTCGACAAGCCCGGGTTCATGCTCAACCCGAGCGCGTGCGGGACGCCGAAGGTGGAGGCCGTGATCAACGGCGTCGCGACCTCCGCGCCGTACCCGGTCACCGGCTGCGAGCGGCTGGCCTTCGGGCCGCGGCTGACCACGCAGGTGAGCGGCGGCCGGGCGGCGGCGCGCAAGGGCGGCACCCCGGCGCTGACGACGACGATCGTGCAGCCCGAGGGCGAGGCGGCGATGAAGCGCGCCTCGGTGATCCTGCCGAACGTGCTGGGTGCGAACCTCGCCGCGCTGGGCGCGGTGTGCGGCGCGGCGGATCCCGCCGCATGCCCGGCGAGCGCGACAGTCGGGTCGGCGGAGGCGCGGACGCCGCTGCTGGCCGAGCCGCTGCGCGGGCCGGTGGTGCTGGTGAAGGGCTCCGGGGCGCTGCCGAAGATGGTCGTGCTGCTCCGCGGGCAGATCCCGCTGCGGCTCGACGCGGACGTCGCGCTCGACGACAAGGGCCGCGTGGTCGCGACGTTCGGCGGGCTGCCGGACGTGCCGGTGACGCGGTTCGTGCTCCAGCTCAACGGCGGGCCGGGCGGGATGCTCCAGTCCGGTGCCGACCTCTGCGGCGTGGCGGCGAACTTCGCCGGGTCGTTCACGAGCTGGGCCGGCGGCTCGGCGGAGAGCGGCGCGCGCGGCGTGGTCGACGGGTGCGGCACGGCGCCGGCGGTGAAGGTGTCGCTGAGCCGGGTCGGCAAGAAGGGGCCGCAGCTCGTCGTGAAGGTGACGCGCGGGCCTCGCGGCGCGGCGCTGAGCGGGGTCACCGTGACGCTGCCGTCGCAGCTGCGCGGGCGCGCGAAGGCGCTCGTGCGCGTCAACGGGAAGGGCCGCTCGACGCGCGCGGGCTCGACGTTCTCCGCCACCGCGGTGCGGGTGAGCCGGAAGGCGACGAAGTCGCTGGAGCTCCGGCTCCCGGCGGGGACGCTCGCCCCCACGAAGGCGCTGCGGACGGCGCTGAGCAAGGGCAAGATGCCGTCGCTCGACCTCGTCGTCGATGTCCGTACGGCGGACAAGGACACGTGGACGACGACCTGGCCGGTGAAGGCGCGCCGCGCCACGCCGGCCGGCAAGAAGCAGCAGCGCTAGCCGCTGCGCCGCGCCCCGCGCGCGGCTGTCCTGAACGACCACGGGCCGCTCTCTCGAGCGGCCCGTGGTGCTTCCCCAGGAGGTTCCGGCCGGCGGCCTGTCTCAGGTCCGGTCTTCGGCCTGCGTGGTGTCGAGCGGCGTCGCCGGCTCGACGTCGCCCTGCGGCGCGTCGCCCGTGAGGTCGGCGGTCGAGTCGGTCTCGACGGCGGCGTCGAGCGGCGTCGCGACCTCGAGGTCGGCGGAGACCGGCGTGTCCTCGGCGGTGTCGCCGGTGGAGGCGGGCGTGTCGGCCCCGGCGGGCGCCGTGTCGGCGTCCGCGTCCGGCGTGCCGGTGTCGGTGGTCGCGGCGGAGGGCAGCGGCGGCGCGGGCGTGTCGGCCTCGGCGGCGGGCGCCGCGGCGGCGGTCGAGGCGGGCGTCATCGCGGCCGCCACGGGCGGCTCGGGCTCACCGGCGGTCGGCGTGGTGCCGGTCGCGGTCGGAGCGGGCGGCGGGTACGACTCGGGCGCGGGCGCGGGCGCGCCGCCGCGGCCCTTCAGCCGCTTGACGACCACGAACGCGATCCCACCGCCGACCAGCAGCAGCGGGAGCTTGCGCGCGAGCTTGTAGCCCGAGTACGCCTTGCGCGCCACGCGCTGGGCGGCGAGCCCCTTCAGGACGAGCCGGGCGGAGCTCAGCACCTTCAGCGGCACCGGCTGCGGCTTTCGTCGACGGATCAGCTTCATGCGGGTCTCCGTACCCAGGCGCCCGCGCGCTCAGCCGCCCGCGGCGCCGGGGTTCCCCGTCGCCTTGCTCGGGCTGCTGTCCTGGCCCGCGCTCGTGTCCGGCGCGTCCTTCCCGCCCTGCTCCCTGCCGCCGCCGGTCCCGGCCTCGGGGCCCTCGTCGGTCCCCTCCTTCGGCGTCTGGCCGGCGGGGTTGGACTCGGGGTAGCCCTGGCCGGTGCCCTGCTGGCGCGGGTCGTCGTCGATGTCGGGCTCGCGGCCTTCGGTGCGGTCTTCGCTGTCGGTCATCGGTGTGGTTGGTACCCGGCTCGGGCCACTGCGAGTCCGTCCGGAGCCGCTCTGCGCTCGTTCGGGGCGTGGGCTGGGGCGCGCGGTGTGGCCTGCGGGCGGTGGCGGGTGGTGGTCGAAGTGAGAGCTCGCGCGCTCGTCCGCCATCGCCGCACAGCGAACGACGAGTTTGTCCCGCATACTGGGACAAACTCGTCATCGGCGGAGGCGTGTGCCGCTTTTGTCCCGTATGTCGGGACAAAGGCGTCACACGTCTCGGCGATTGACGAGTTCGCTGCGATAGCGCAGCAAACTCGTCGATCGCCTCACGGGAGAACGCGAACAGACCGCACAACCACCCCCGCCGCCGCCCGCAGACCACGCCCTGCACCCAGACCGGCCCCGAACGAGCGCAGAAACGACCGCGGCCCGCTCGAAAGCGGGCCGCGGAGAACGAGAAGCGTCTGACGGGGCGCTCAGATGAGCGACGTGATGCTCGCGCCCGCGTCCGACACGAGGTCGAACAGCGGCCCCGGGTACACACCCGCCGCCAGCGTCGCGACCGCCGCGACGACCGCCACGAGCACGACCTCCCAGTGCACGCCGCCCCGCTCGTCGAGCTCGGGCGAGCCGCCGGCGAGGACCGGCTGGCCGCCGACGCCGGAGGCGGAGACCGCCGCGGCGGGCTCGCCGGTCGGCGCGGGCCGCATCCACATCGCCGCGATCACGCGCAGGTAGTAGACGAGCGAGACCGCGGAGCCGAGGACGATGACGATGCCCAGCCACGTGTAGCCGCCGTCGACCAGCGACTCGATGATCGTGAACTTGCCGATGAAGCCACCGGTGGCGGGGATGCCGGCCAGCGCGAGCATCGCGATCGTCAGCGGCCACGCGAGATACGGACGCGTCCAGCCGATGCCGGCGACCGAGTCGATGTGGTCGCCGAGCGCCGTCTGCCGCTCGCGCGCGACGATCACCGCGAACGCCGCCAGGTTCATGATCAGGTAGACGGCGAGGTAGAAGAGCGTCGCCTCCAGGCCCGTGCGCGTCGCGACGACGACGCCCGCGAGCAGGTAGCCCGCCTGCGCGACCGACGACCACGCCAGGAGCCGCTTGAGGGACGACTGCCCGATCGCGCCGACGTTGCCGACGACGATCGTGATCGTCGCGAGCGTCGCGACGACCGGCGCCCACGTCGGCTGCACGCCGACCAGCGCCACGTCGAACAGCCGCAGCAGCACGCCGAAGGCGGCCGCCTTGGTCGCCACCGCCATGAACGCGGTGACCGGCGTCGGGGCGCCCTGGTAGACGTCGGGCGTCCACTGGTGGAACGGCGCGACCGACGCCTTGAACGCCAGGCCGACGAGCGTCAGTGCCACGCCCGCGAGCAGGAGCGAGTCGGTGGAGTCGCCCGCGTCGATGGCCGTGACCATCCGCGAGAAGTCCGTCGACCCCGTCGCGCCGTACAGCAGCGCCAGGCCGTAGACCAGCGTCGCCGAGCCGACCGAGCCGATGATCAGGTACTTCAGGCCGGACTCGAGCGAGCGCTCGCGCCGCATCTCCGCCGCGCACAGCACGTAGAGCGGGATCGAGAGGATCTCGAAGCCGACGAACAGCGTCACCGTGTTCGTCGCGCCGACGAGCACCGCCATGCCGCCGATGGAGGACAGGAGCAGCGCGTAGAACTCGCCGTGCGAGGTCTCGCGCGGCGCGTCGGCCCGCCAGGCCAGCAGCACCGCCGCGATGCCCGCCACGGCGAACAGCGCGTTGAGGTACATCGCGAACGTGTCGACGCGCATCGCGCCCTCGATCAGGTTCACACCAGCGTCCCACTGCCAGATCGACAGGCCGAGGAACGTGCCGAGCGTCGCCAGCGCGAGGAACGGCACGAGCTTCTCGCGCACGAACCGCGCGCGCAGGAGCCCGGCGAGGAGGACGAGGATCGCCCCGCCGAAGATGGCGAGGATCGGGGAGAGCGCCTCCCAGTCGATGGTCGGGCCCTTCATCGCTGGGCCACCTCCTCCTGGCCGGCGGCAACGGCGGCCGCGCCGATCGAGCTGTTGATGTCCCGCTCGCCCTTCTTCAGCGGAAGCTGCGGGTACAGGGCCAGCGCGATGATCGCCGCGACGAGCGGGACCAGCACGAGGCCGTCGGCGAGCGAGATGTCGCGCGAGTGCACGTTGCGCCCGACGCGGTTGTGCATCGAGCTGATGAACATGCGCAGCATGTAGACGCTCGCCATCACGACGCCGCTGAAGGCGACGATCGCGATCACGAGGTTGTCGCGGAAGACGCCGAGCAGGATGAGGAACTCGCCGATGAAGTTCGACGAGCCCGGCATCGCCAGCGTCGCCAGCGCGACGATCAGGAACAGGCCCGCGAGGACCGGCGCGCGGAACGCGACGCCGCCCATGTCGCGGATGTCCGAGGAGCCGGCGCGCGCCGCGAGCAGGCCGACGATGAAGAACGCCGGCAGCACGACGAGGCCGTGGTTGACGGACTGCAGGATCGCGCCCTGCGCCCCGTCCTCCTCCAGCGCGAAGATGCCGAGGACGATGAAGCCGAGCTGCGCCACCGACGAGTAGCCGAGGATCAGCCGCGACTCCGTCGTCGTGAACGCCATCACCGAGCCGTAGAGGATCGACGCCAGCGCGATCAGGAGCAGCAGCTCCTGGAACGCGGCGGCGCCCTCCGGGAAGAGCGGCAGCGCGATCTTCAGGAAGCCGTAGGCGGCGACCTTCGACAGCACGCCGGAGAAGACCGCCAGCACCGGCAGCGGCATCGCGCGGTAGCCGTCGGGCATCCAGCCGTGCAGCGGGAACATCGGCATCTTCACGAGGAAGGCCGCGGCGAAGCAGAGGAAGATCCACTTCTGCGAGCCCTCGGAGAGCCCGGCCTGCTGCAGCTCGGAGAGCACGAACGTCGTGCCGCCGCCGTCGACGTTCGCCATCGTGCCGGTGGCGATCGCCGCCGCCAGCATCAGCAGCGAGCCGACGAGCGTGTAGATGAAGAGCTTCGTGACCGCCGCGATCCGGTTCTCCCCGCCGAAGATGCCGGTGAGGAAGAAGAACGGCACGAGCATGAGGTCGAAGAACACGACGAACATCGCCAGGTCCTGCGCCATCAGCGCGCCGAGCACGGCGGTGTGGCCGAGCGAGAGCCAGAAGTAGTACGAGCGCTCGCGCGTCCCGGCGACGGTGCGGTCGAGGACCGACCAGAGCGTCGAGGCGACGAAGCCGACGGCCGTCAGCAGGATCAGGAAGAGGTTGATCCCGTCGACGCCGAGCTTGTAGTGGATCCCCAGCTGCTCGATCCAGGACGCGTCGGTGACGTGCTGGAGGCCGGCGCCGCGGTCGAAGTCGGCGACCAGCGCGATGGCGAACGCCAGCGCGAGGAGCGAGCCGACCAGGGCGATGGGCCCGGACGTCCGCCGCGGTGCGAACGCGGCGAGCAGCCCGAAGACCGCCGGGATCCAGAGGAGGTAGGACAGATGCAGGGTCATGAGGCCTCGAGCAGGAACCAGAGGAGCGCGCCGGCGATGCCGACGAGCATGAGCGCGGCGTAGGCGCGCAGGAAGCCGGTCTGACGCGAGCGGACGGCGGCGCTGCCCGCGCGGACGAGCCCGGTCGGGCCGCCGACGAAGACGCCGTTGACGACGAACCGCTCGAACGTCGACTGCGCGAACCGGCCGACCCAGAGGCCCGGGCGGACGATCAGGAAGTCGATGATCTCGTCGCCGTACCACTTGTTCGAGAACAGCGTGTAGAGCGGGCCCGAGCGCTCCTGGATCCGCGCCGCGGAGCCCGGGCGCTTCACCCATAGCGTGTACGCGACGAAGATGCCGGCGATCCCGAGGAACGCGCCGAGCGCCATGCCGCCGTAGGTCAGCGTGTCGGACGGGTGGATCTCCTCCAGCATCCGCGACCCCTCGAACGTGGGCTCGAGGAAGTGGTCGACCACGTGCGTGACGTTCGGGATCTGCAGGAGGCCCATGCCGATCGCGCCGAGCGCGAGCACGCTCATGGCGATCTTCATGCCGGGCGCCTGCTCGGCGATGTGGTGCTCCGGGCCGGGGAAGCCGACGTCGGTGTCCTCCTCCTCGCCCGTGACCGGGTTGCGCGGCACGTCGAGGTGGTGCATGTGGCCCTCGTCGAGCTCGCGCGCCTCCGGGACCATCTCGCCCCAGAACGCCCGGAAGATCATCCGGAACGTGTAGACGGCGGTGAGGAACGCGGCGACGTAGCCGATGACCGCGAGGATGATGTGCCAGTCCTCGCGCGCGGCCGTGTAGGCGAGGATCTCGTCCTTGGAGAAGAAGCCCGAGAACGGCGGCACGCCGGCCAGCGCCAGGCCGCCGATGACCATGCACCCGTAGGTGAAGGGCATCGGCTTCTTGAAGCCGCCCATCTTGTTGAGGTTCTGGACCGACGCCATCGCGGAGATGACCGAGCCGGCCGCCATGAAGAGCAGCGCCTTGAAGAACGCGTGCGTCATGAGGTGGAACAGGCCCGCGATGTACGCGCCCGAGCTCACCGCCATGATCATGTAGCCGATCTGCGACATCGTCGAGTAGGCGATGACGCGCTTGAGGTCGGTGACCGTCAGGGCGATCGTCGCGGCGATGATGAGCGTCGCGCAGCCGATGATCGCGCCGACGTCCGCGGCGGCCGGGGCCTCCTCGAACAGCGGCCACATGCGCGCGATGAGGTAGACGCCCGCGGTGACCATGGTCGCCGCGTGGATCAGGGCCGAGACCGGGGTCGGGCCCTCCATCGCGTCCGCCAGCCACGTGTGGAGCGGCACCTGCGCGGACTTCGCGAACGCGCCGATGAGGAGCAGGATGCAGCCGGCGGTCAGGTCGCCCTGCGAGATGTCGCCGGCGCGCTCGAACGTCGTCAGGAAGTCGAGCGAGCCCGACCCCTTGAAGATGAAGAACGCGCCGATCGTCAGGCCGACGTCGCCGAAGACGTTGATGACGAAGGCCTTGATGCCCGCGCGGGTCGCCGTCTCGCGACGGAACCAGAACGAGATCAGCAGGTAGGACGCGGCACCGACGAGCGCCCACCCGACGATCAGCATGATGAAGTTCCCGCCCATCACGAGCGTGAGCATCGAGAAGACGAAGAAGTTGAGGTAGGCGAAGAAGCGGCTGTAGCCGCGGTCGCCGCTCATGTACGCGGTGGCGTACACGTGGATCATCGTCGACACGCCGGTGACGACGAGCATCATCCAGACGGCGAGCGGGTCGATCAGCAGGCCGAGCTGCGCGTCGAGGCGCTGCCCGTCGCCGACCTGCACGTTCGCGAGGTCCCACGCGATGGCGCGCACGTGGCGCTCCTCCGCGGCGAGGTCCTGCAGCGCGAAGAGCGTGAGGACGGCGGAGACGAACGAGGCCAGCAGGAACAGCGTCCCGATCAGGCCGGGCGCGCGCCCCTTGAAGATCTTGAAGCCGAAGGCGTTGACCAGCGTGCCCGCGAGGGGCAGCAGCAGGGTCAGCCAGGCGAAGGTCTTGACGGAGTCCATCTAGCCGTGCAGCTCCCGAAGCTCATCCACGTCGACGGGGAGCCGCCGCCGGTACATCGCGACGATCAGGCCGAGGCCCACCGTCACCTCACAGGCCGCGACCACCATGACGATGATCGCGAAGATCTGGCCGTCGCCGTTGCCGTGCATGCGGCTGAACGCGATGAGCGCCAGGTTGGCCGCGTTGAGCATCAGCTCGAGGCACAGCAGGACGACCAGCGGGTTGCGGCGCACGAGGACGCCGCCGGCGCCGAGGGCGAAGAGCATCGCCGACAGCACCAGGTACCAGGTGATGCTCACCAGCCACGCTCCTCGTCCTCGGAGGGCGAGCCCTGCCGGACGCCGGCGCCGACCTGGAGCGGCTCGCCGCTGCCCGCGTCGAGCACGTCCGGCAGGCCGGTCGCGGACTCGCGCATGGTGCCGGTCCCCTCGGGGCGCACCATGTCGATGACCGAGTAGGTCGGCACCACGCCGTCCTCGTCGGCGCCGACGCCGGAGCGGCGGCGGGCGAGCACGACCGCGCCGACGGCCGCGAGCAGCAGCAGGATCGACGCGAGCTCGAAGGCGAGCAGGAACTTGGTCAGCAGCAGCTCGCCGATCTGGTCCGGCGTGCCGAACCCGAACGCGAACTCCGCGCCCTCGGTGTCCAGGGCGGTGAGGCCCGAGCCGAGGATCGCGATGAAGAGCTCGACGAGGACGACGCCGACGAACAGGTACGAGACCGGCCGCAGCGTCGGCCCGAGCGGCTGCATGTTCGGCTCCTCGCCGCCGATGTAGGCGACGACGAAGACGTAGAGCACCATGACCGCGCCCGCGTACACGACGACCTGGGCGGCGGCGAGCATCTCCGCGCGCAGGAGCAGGAAGAGCCCCGCCAGCGAGAGGAGGTGCCCGACCAGCGCCAGGACGCTGTAGAACGGGTTGTCGGTCGAGAAGACGACGCCGATGGCGCCCGCGAGGGCGCCGAACGCCGCGATGAAGAAGAAGACCTCGGCCATCGTGAGACCCGCCGCCCCTACTCGCCCTCGCGCCGCAGCGGCGTGCGCTCGAGCGGCTCGGAGAGGAGCATCTCCTTGGTGAAGATGAGGTCCGAGCGGTTGTAGTCCGAGAGCTCGTAGTCGTGGCCGAGCGTGATCGCGTCGAACGGGCACGCGATCTCGCAGTAGCCGCAGAAGATGCAGCGGCTCATGTTGATCTCGTACACCGCCGCGTAGCGCTCGCCGGCCGACACCCGGTGCTCGGGCGTGTTCTCGGCGGCGACGACGCGGATGCAGTCGGCCGGGCACGCGGCGGCGCACAGCGAGCAGCCGACGCACTTCTCCAGGCCGGTGTCCTCGAACTTGTGGAGGCGATGGCGCCCGCGGAACCGCGGGTAGACCGGCGTCTTCTCCTCGGGGTACTGGATCGTCACCGGCTTCTCGAAGAGGCGCGCGAAGACGGTCTTCATCCCCCTGAGGGTCTCGCCGAAGACGCGGTACGTACCGCCCACGCCGCCCGGTTCAGGGCCGCGCGGAACGACGAGGACGTCATTTCCGGGGTCGTACGGCATCAGTCGAGGGTCACCACCAGAATCGCAGTCACGAGGGCGTTCGCCGTGGCCAGCGGGAGCAGGACCTTCCAGCCGAAGGACATCAGCTGGTCGTACCGCAGGCGCGGGAGCGACGCGCGCACCCAGATGAAGAAGAAGAGGAAGACGGACATCTTCGCCAGGACGACGAAGGGGTCGACCCACGTGGGCGGGTCGATGCCGAAGGGCAGCTGCCATCCGCCGAAGAAGAACGTCGCGATCAGCAGCGACGCGATCATCATGTTCAGGTACTCGCCGAACAGGTAGGCGACCATCTTCGCGCCGCCGTACTCGGTCATGTAGCCCTGGACGAGCTCGGCGTCCGCCTCGGAGAGGTCGAACGGCGCGCGGTTGGTCTCCGCGAAGCTCGCCGTGGTGAAGACCAGCAGGCCCACGAACTGCGGGATGAAGTACCACATCCCCTCCTGCGCGTGGACGATCTCGGTGAGCGAGAGCGTCCCGGCGGTCATCAGCACGCCGACGAGCGCCAGGCCCTGCGCGACCTCGTAGGAGATCAGCTGGGCCGCGGCGCGCATGGCGCCGAGGAAGGAGTACTTCGAGCCCGACGCCCACCCGCCGAGCATCGGCGCGTAGAAGGCGATCGCGCCGAAGGCGAAGAGGTAGAGGATGCCGACCGACACGTCGATGCCGTACAGGCCGACCTGCGTGCCGAAGATGTCGACGGTGTCGCCGAACGGGACGATCGCGAGCGCCGCGACGGCGGTCAGGATCGAGATGACCGGCGCCAGGATGAAGAGCCAGCCGGTCGACGTCGTCGGCCGGATGTTCTCCTTGGTGGCGAACTTGACGATCTCCGCCAGCGGCTGGAGGAGGCCGTACGGGCCGACGCGGTTGGGGCCGTAGCGCAGCTGGAAGCGACCGAGCAGCTTGCGCTCGATCACGATCGTCACCGGCAGGATCTGGAGGATCACGGCGAAGATCACGATCGCCTTGATGATCTGGATCCACCACGGCTCGAAGTAGGCGACGTCGCCGAGCACGTGCACGGGCGCGGTCATGACTTGCGGACCTCCACCAGCTCGGCGCCGGCGAGGACGTTCGCGTTGTCCGCGCCGATCGACTCCTCCAGGAACACCGTACCTGCGGGCATGTCGCTCCGCAGCGCCACGGTCGCGCGGACGGTGGTGCCGTCCACGCCGACGACGACCCGCTCGCCCTGCGTCACGCCGAGGCGCTCCGCGTCGACGGGCGAGAGCTCGGCGCGCTGGCGCGCGGCGAGGAACTTCAGGGCGGGCGACACCTCGACCTCGGGCGCGGCCCAGATCGACCGGAACGTGCCGAGCCGGAGCTTGCCGTTCGGCGACGCCGCGGGCGTGCTGTCCGCGGTGGCCTCCGGCAGCGCGGCCAGGGCCGGGAAGGCCGAGGCCTCCGCGCGCTCCTGCCAGCGCAGGCCGCGGCCGCCGATCTCGTCGAGCGTGAGCCCGGCGTAGAACGGGACGGCCTCGCCGATCTGCTTGAGCACGATGCCGGACGTCATGGCGCGGGCGCCGACGCCGAGCTCGCGGCCCAGGTGGTCGAGGATCTGCCACTCGAACCGGTTCTCGCCCTGGTGGGCGATCGCCTGGCGGACGCGCTGGAGGCGGCCGTCCGGGTGGGTGAGCGTCCCGTCCTTCTCCGGGTTGGAGAGGGCCGGGAAGACGACCGTCGCGTGCTCGCGCAGGCCCTCGGTGAGGAAGCCGGCGTGGGCGATGACGGTGGTCGCGCGGTCGAGCGCGGCCTCCCACTGCGTGCCGTTCGGCAGCTCGCGGACCGGGTCCACGTGGAGCAGGTAGAGCGCCGCGATCTCGCCGGCGGCCGCGGCCTCGGCGATCTGCGGCGTCGTGCGGCCCGCGACCGCGGTCTCGGCGTAGCCGGGACCGGCGACCGGCGAGAAGCCGACCTCGCGGACGCCGCGGCCGTTCGACGTGGCCGGGACCTCGAGGAGCCCGGCGCCGTCGGAGCCGCGCAGGTTGAGGCTGTCGGCCAGGCGGAGCACGGCCTGCGCGTCGCGCAGGCGCTCGCCGAACACGATCACGACGTCCTCGCCGGCACCGGCCAGGAACTCGGCCAGCCCGCGGAGGTCCTCGACCGTCGCGCCCGCGGCCTCGGCCAGCGAGCCCAGCGACGCGGACTGGGCGTCGCGCACGGCCTCGGCCAGCGCGGCGGCGAACTGGCCGCCGCGGCCCGGGGCGTAGCGGACGGAGACGGTCGCGTTGGGATCGAGCGAGGACGGGCGGCTGGACGCGACCGCGAGCTTGACGCGGTTGCGCCGCACGCCCTTGCGGATGCGCAGGTCCAGGCCCGGGGCGTCGTCCACCGGCTCGGTGTCGAGCACGAGGACCGCGTGGGCGAACTCGATGTCCGGCACCGTCGCCTGGAGCGCCGGGTCGGCGAGGGCGAGCTGCTCCTCACGCGCGCGGGACCCGTAGGGCGACCCGTCCAGGTCGCCGGAGCCGAGCCCGTCGCGCAGCAGCCGCTGGAGGAGGAACGCCTCCTCGTTGGTGGTGCCGTTGCCGGCGAGCGCGGCCGTGGCCTTGCCCGCGCGCTTGAGCGCCCCGGCGGCCTCGGACAGCGCGCGCTCCCACGTGACGGGGCGCAGGACGCCGCCGTCGCGGACCATCGGCGTGGTGATGCGCTCCTCGACGTGCGCCGCCTGGAAGGCGAAGCGGCCGCGGTCGCACAGCCAGCCGTCGTCGACGGCCTCGTTGTCGCGGCCCAGCACGCGCAGGACGCGCTCGTCGCGCACCGTGTACGAGACGTTGCACTGCGTCGGGCAGAGCGTGCAGACCGAGCCGGACTGCTCGATGTCCCACGGCCGCGCGCGGAAGCGGTACGGCTGCGAGGTGAGCGCGCCGACCGGGCACAGCTCGATGATGTTGCCGCTGAACGGCGCGACGTACGGGTGGCCGTCGAAGGTCGAGACGTAGGTCGCGGCGCCGCGCTCCTGGAGGACCAGCTGGTAGTCCTCGGAGACCTCCTGCGAGAACCGCACGCAGCGGTAGCAGAGGATGCAGCGCTCGCGGTCGATCGCGATGAGCGGCGACAGCGCCAGCGGCTTCTGGAAGTGGCGCTTGGGCTCGATGAACCGCGAGCGCCCTCCGCCCCAGCCCATCGTGATGTCCTGGAGCGGGCACTCGCCGCCCTTGTCGCAGACCGGGCAGTCGAGCGGGTGGTTGACGAGCAGGAACTCGACGACGGCCTGCTGGGCGGTGACGACGCGCTCGGTCTGCGTGTGGACGACCATGCCGTCCTTGACCGGCGTCGAGCAGGCGGTCTGGAGCTTGGGGATGCCCTCGATCTCGACCAGGCACATGCGGCACGCGCCGACGGCCTGACCCAGCTTGGGCTCGTAGCAGAAGACGGGGATCTCGATGTCGCCGTACTTCGCGGCGTCCACGAGCATCGCGTTCTGCGGGGCGGTGACCTCACGACCGTCGATCGTGAAGGTCACCATGGTGACCTCGGGGCGGGGCATGACGGGGTTAGTGGGCTCCCTGAAGGACTTGGAGCGGCTCGTGAGGCACCGAGGACGCCTGCTCGCTGCGGAGGCGCGCCTGCTCGATGTAGTCCTCGAACTCGGGACGGAACTTGTCCACCATCGAGCCGACCGGCATCGCCATCGCGTCGCCGAGGACGCAGAGGCAGTTGCCGATGATGTTCGTGCAGACCGAGGCGGCGATGTCGAGATCCATGGGCGTGGCCTGGCCGGCCTTGATCCGCTCGAGCATCTTCACGGTCCAGTTCGTGCCCTCGCGGCACGGCGAGCACTTGCCGCACGACTCGTGCTTGTAGAACTCGGCCGTCCACAGGGCGACGTCGACGACCGACTGCGAGTCGTCGATGACGATGATCGCGCCGGAGCCGAGCATCGAGCCCGCCTTCGCGATCGAGTCGAAGTCGTACGGCAGCTCGAGGTCCTCGGGCTTGAGGACCGGCGACGAGGAGCCGCCGGGGAACCAGAACTTCACCTCGCGCCCGGGCGGCGGGCCGCCGGCGAGCTCGTAGATGATGTCCCGGCTCTTCATGCCGAGCTCGATCTCGTAGTTGCCGGGCCGCTGGACGTTCCCGGAGACCGAGACGATCTTCGTGCCGGTGGAGTTCTCCGCGCCGATCTTCGCGTACTCGGCGCCGCCCATGTCCAGGATCGCCGGGACGCAGGAGAGCGTCTCGACGTTGTTGATGAGCGTCGGACCCTGGTAGAGGCCCTGGTTCGCGGGGAACGGCGGCTTGAGGCGCGGGTTGCCGCGCTTGCCCTCGAGCGAGTCGAGGAGCGCGGTCTCCTCGCCGCAGATGTAGGCGCCGGCGCCGCGGTGGACGACGAGCGACAGATCCAGCTCGGACCCGAGGATCTTCTCACCCAGGTAGCCGGCCGCGCGGGCCTCCTCGACGGCGGCGTCGAGGATGTCGGCCTGCAGCGCGTACTCGCCGCGGATGTAGATGAAGGCGCGGTTGATCCCGCCCGCGTACGAGGCGATGATCATGCCCTCGATCAGCTGATGCGGGTTCTTCTGCATCAGCTCGCGGTCCATGAACGTGCCGGGCTCGGACTCGTCCGCGTTGCAGCACAGGTACTTGTCCATCGTGCCCTTGGGCAGGAAGGACACCTTGCGGCCCATCGCGAAGCCGGCGCCGCCGCGGCCGCGGACGCCACTGGCGAGCAGCTCCTCGAGGACGGCCTCGGGCGGCATCGACAGCGCCTTGCGCAGGGCCTGGTAGCCCCCGCGACGCTCGTACGTGGCCAGGGTGTTGAGCCCGGGCTCGTCGATGTCCCGGTACAGCAGGGTCTGCGTCATCGCTTCGGCTCCGGTCCCTCGGGCGGGTCGGGTGCTTGCTCGAACGGCGCGCTCGGCCCCGGCATGTCGCCGGGCATCTCACCGACCGTGCCGCTCGCCGGGTCGCGCACGGGCTGCGCGGCGTCGGGGTTCGCGGCGTGGGGCGTGCCGTCGACCGACAGCACGTCGAACGCGGGGAAGTCCTGGGAGTTGGCGTGGGGATCGGTCGACAGGCGCGCGCGCAGCTGCTTGGCGGGCAGCGGAGGCTGCCCGGCGCGGACCTGGTCGATCATCTCCGGCACCTCGTCGA
Source organism: Solirubrobacteraceae bacterium (assembly GCA_035563115.1). GTDB lineage: Bacteria > Actinomycetota > Thermoleophilia > Solirubrobacterales > Solirubrobacteraceae > CADCVT01. The sequence goes on along the minus strand of DATMVO010000243.1, from coordinate 21,228 downwards.
GGTCGATCGGGCCGACGTAGACGCCGTCGATCGACGCCATCGGCGCGATGTCGCACGCGCCGAGGCACTCGAACCCGCGGACCTCGATCTCCTCGTCCTCGCCCACCTGCGCCTTGACGCGGGCGGCGAGCTCGCGCCCGCCGTTGAGCGAGCAGGAGATGTTCGTGCAGACGAAGATCCGGTGCTTGCGCTTGGTCTTCGTGTCGAACATGTCGTAGAACGACGCGACGCTGATCAGGTAGCCCGGCGTCAGCCGCATCACGCACGCGACCTGCCGGATCGCCTCGGGCGACGTCCACCCGTGGACCTTCTGCGCGGTGGCGAGCGCCGGCAGCGCCGCGGAGCGGCGGTCCGGGTACCTGGCCATCAGCGCCTCGATGTCCGCGCGCAGCCCCTCGGGCACCGGCGTGGTCGCCGGATCCGGGATCTGCTGCGGGTCCTTCGTGAGGTCGGCGGCGTCGTCCCAGCCGGGGACGCGCGAGCCGTTGCCGAACCGCGGGACGAGGTCGTACAGCTCCTGCGGGACCTCCTCCTGGGCGCGGCCGTGCATGCGCTCGCCGACGTGGAGGTGCGGGCGCCGGTCCGGGATGCGCGGGGGCGTGCTCACCGGTCGATGCCTCCGAGGATCGGGTCGAGCATCGCGAGCGTCGCGATGAAGTCCGCGATGTAGGTGTCGCGCACCATGTCCGGGAACGCCTGGAGGTTCACGAAGGAGGGGTCGCGCATGTGCGCGCGGGCGGGCTTGGAGGAGCCGTCCGAGCGGAGGAACATGCCGTACTCGCCGCGCGGGCCCTCGATCGGGAAGTAGACCTCGCCCGGCGGGACGCGGAAGCCCTCGGTCACCAGCTTGAAGTGGTGGATGAGCGCCTCCATCGACGTCGCCAGCTCGTGCCGCGGGGGCAGCACGACCTTGCGGTCGTCGGCGACGTACGGGCCCTCGGGGAGCCCGTCCAGCGCCTGGTCGATGATGTCGCAGGACTGGTCGATCTCGGCGATGCGGACCGCGTAGCGGTCGTAGTTGTCGCCGTCGGTGCCGACCGGGATCTTGAAGTCGAAGTCCTCGTACGAGCAGTACGGGGCGGCCTTGCGCAGGTCCCACGGCACGCCGGCGGCGCGCAGCAGCGGCCCGGTGACGCCCAGCTCGAGGAGCCGGTCGGCCGGCACGGCGCCGATGTGGCGCAGCCGCTGGATGAAGATCTCGTTCTTGTCGAGGATCGCGCGGTACTGGCCGAGGCGGTCGCGCATCCCCTTCGTGAACTTGCGGCAGTTCTCGGCCCAGCCGACCGGGATGTCCTCGGCGACGCCGCCGACCTGGAAGTACCGGGTGTGCATGCGCGCGCCGGTCGACATCTCGAAGAGGTCGAGGATCGAGTCGCGCTCGCGGTAGCCGTACCAGAACATCGAGATCGCACCGAGGTCGAGCGCGCTGGTCAGCAGCCACAGCAGGTGGCTGTTGATCCGCATGAGCTCCATGTGGATCACGCGCAGGTACTGGGCGCGCTTGGGGATCTCGAGCTCGAGGAGCGTCTCCACCGCGCCGCAGAACGCGTACGCGTTGAAGAAGTACGCCAGGTAGTCCATCCGCTCGACGACGGGGATGGCCTTCCAGTAGTTCTTGTCCTCCATCGTCTTCTCGATGCCGGTGTGCACGTAGCCGATGATCGGCTTCGTGTCCCGGATGATCTCGCCCTCGAGGGTGGTGAGAAGACGGAGGACGCCGTGGGTCGCCGGGTGGTGCGGCCCGAAGTTGATGGTGAGGAGCTCCTGCTCCGGATCCCGGTCGTTGATCTGCTGACCGGGCGTCTCGAAGACGACCTCGTCGGCCGCCGTGCGCTGGGTGGAGAGCGTGCCGCTCACTGGGTGTAGTCCGTTCCGCGGGCGTCGTTGTAGGTGAAGAGGATCGGCTCTCCACCGACGGGGAAGTCGCGCCGCTGCGGGTGGCCCTCGTAGTCCTCGGGCATGAGGATGCGGCGCAGCTCGGGGTGGCCCTCGAAGACCACGCCGAACATGTCGAAGACCTCGCGCTCCTGGTGGTCGGCGGTGGGCCACTCGGGGGTCACCGACGGGACCTGAGGGGCGTCGGTCGGCACGCGCAGCTTCACGCGGACGCGGTCGACCTCCTTCATGTCCAGCAGCTCGTAGTGCACGCCGAGCCGCGGCTCCTCGGGGTAGTAGTCGACCCCGTGGACGCTCATCAGCATCGTGAAGCCCTTGGCCTTCAGCCGCTGGAGGACCCAGGTGACCTTGGACGGCTCGATCTCGATGACCGCCGCACCGCGGAAGTGCTCGGTGGCGACCACCGCGTCCGCGTCGGTGTCCCGGAGCTCCTGCGCGAGGAGCTCCAGCCCGGTCGCGTCAGGCACGCGTGACGTCCTCTTCGTCGAAGACGTTGACGGCCGTCTCCTGGCCGTCCGCCGGGACGATCTCCTCGGTGCCGACGGCGCCGTAGCGCTCGCGCCAGCCGAGGGTCGGGTCGTCGAGCACCATCTGGCGGAGCTTGAGGATCCCGTGCTGGAGCGCCTCGGGCCGCGGCGGGCAGCCGGGCACGTGGACGTCGATCGGCATGAACTTGTCGGCCGGGACGATCGCGTAGTTGTTGAAGACGCCCATCGACGAGGCGCAGGCGCCCATCGCGATGGAGAACTTCGGCTCCAGCATCTGGTCGTACAGACGCCGGACGATCGGGGCCATCTTGATCGACACGCGACCGGAGATGAACATGATGTCCGCCTGCCGCGGTGAGGCGCGCGCCGCCTCGAAGCCGAACCGGGCGGTGTCGACGCGGGCGGCGACGTGGCCCATCCACTCGATCGCGCAGCACGCGAGCCCGAACGACATCGGGTACATCGAGTTGCCGCGGGCCCACTTCACCGCCTTGTCGAGCGTGGTGAACATGATCCGGTCCTCGACGTACTTCTCGAGCTCGGCGCCCTCGAGGTCGCCACGGATCATGGACCGCGCGCTCAGCTGACGCGAGCGGAACTCGGAGGGGGCCTTCGCCGGGGTGCCGGCGCCGGCGTTCTGACGAATTACTTCCATTCGAGCGCACCTCGGCGCCAGACGTAGACGAACGCCGTGAACAGGAGACCGATGAACACGATGATCTCCGTCATCGCGAACGTCCCGAACTCCCGCAGGTTGATCGCCACGGGGTAGAGGAAGATGACCTCGATGTCGAAGAGGATGAAGAGCATCGCGATCAGGTAGAAGCTGATCCCGAAGCGGAAGCCGTTCTTGACATCGGAAGGCAGACCGCACTCGTACGGGTCGGCCGTCGCGGTGATGGAGGTCCTGTGCTTCACGCCGAACCAGTGGTTCAGCATGGTGAAGAGGACACCGATGGCCGTCCCGAGACCCAGGAAGACGATGGCGGGAAGGTAAGAGCGCAGCATGGCCAGCAGACGTTGTAGCACGCGCTTGTGCGGCACTGTTACTTAGTGCCGAACCGCGCATAGACATGGAGAACTTCCTCACGATCATTGCCCTTGCGGCGGCCGTCTTGAACGGCATCGCTTCGATCGTCGGTGCGTTGCTGTGGTGGCGCGTCGAGCCGAAGCCGCTCGCCTGGGCCCTCATCCGCGCCGGCCAGGCCGGCGCCGTCGCGCTCGCGGTCTCCGCGGGCGCCGCGTGGTTCAGCGGCCACGAGCCCGACTCGAGCCTGTTCTGGATCTACGCCCTCGTCCCCGTGGGCGTGGGCTTCTTCGCCGAGCAGTTCCGCATCCTCTCGGCCCAGACGGTGCTCGAGGCGCGGGAGCTGGAGGACGCCGCGGCGGTCGGCCGGCTCCCCGCGGACGAGCAGCGGTCGGTGGTGCTGCAGATCGCCCGGCGCGAGCTCGGCGTGATGGCGCTCGCCGCGGGCGTGATCGCCTTCCTCGCGCTGCGGGCCGTCATGGAGACGGGAGGGTTGTGAACCGACCGTCGCTCAGGCTTCTGGCGCGCTGACGGCCCAGTAGCCGCCGCGCCAGAAGACCAGCGGCTCGCCCTCGGGCTCCGCGTGGAGGCCGATGACCTCCCCCACCCCGATGGTGTGGTCGCCGCCGGGGAGCAGCTCGCGCAGGTCGCAGACGAGCCACGCGAGCGCGCCGTCGAGCACCGGGACGCCGTGCGCCTCGGTGTGCGTGACCGCCGCGAACTTCTCCGCCGCGACCCGCTTGGAGGCGAAGACCGCCGCGGTCTCCTCCTGGCCGGCGCGCAGGACGTTGACGGCGAAGCGGCCCGCCTCGCGGAGCACGGGCAGCGTCCGCGAGCCGTTGTCGAACGCGACGAGGATCAGCGGCGGGTCGAGCGAGAGCGACGAGAAGGCGTTGGTCGTCAACCCCGCGGGGCCGTCCGCGCCCTGGACGGTCACGACCGTGACGCCGGTCGCGAACGCCCCGACGGTGTCGCGGAAGGTCCGCGGATCGGTGGCGGGCGGCTGGGTCATCGCGGCCCTGAGCCTATTCGCGGCGGAGGTTGGGCCCGGCGCACGGCCGTTCGGTTGCCGCCGTGTGGAGACCGTTCGCGAGGGACATCGTTCAAGCGAAGGTCACTGGCCGGCGCCGGGCACCCGTGATGTTCGTCACTTGCCGCCCGACTCCTCCACGACCAGATCGCCGTACTGCCCGAGGTCGTCGTGGTTGGCGATCGTGCAGGCCAGGCGGTAGGTCCCGGGCTCGAGATCCTCGAACGTGACGGCGGCCGACTCGCCCGGCTGCGTCGAGCGCGTGCCGCCGATCTCCTCCGGCGGCGCCTCGCTGTCATCCGGGTCCTCGCGGACGATCTTCACGTTGTGCGTGAGCCGCCCGACGTTGGTCGCGACGATGCGCAGCCGGCCCGCCTCGACGCGCACGTCCTGGGGCATGATCCGGTACTCGTCGAGCTTCAGCCGGAGCGTCTGGCCCTCGACCGGGACCGGGTCGCCCTCGCCGCAGGACAGGGTCGTCAGGGCCCCGATCAGGAGGATCGGGATGAGGCTTCTCGTTGAGGGGAAGGACATTCAGCGTCCCAGTGTCCTAGAGTTCCGCCCCCGCATGACCCGACCGTCGTTCAAGCACGCCGCCACCTTGGCCATCTGCGCCGCCGCCCTCAGCGCCTGCGGCAAGCAGGAGATCAGCTCCAAGGTCGCCAACAGCGGCAACGAGAACATCAGCCGCGGCGCCCAGCTGTTCGCGGACCGGTGCTCGGGCTGCCACACCCTCGAGACCGCCGGCACCCAGGGCTCCGCCACCAAGGTCCGCGACCGCGAGCGGACGGACGGCCCGAACTTCAACGTCCGGCCCGAGGATCGCGACTCCGTCCTCTACGCCATCCGCAACGGCGGCTTCTCCGGCGCGATCATGCCGCAGAACATCGTCGTCGGGAAGGACGCTGAGGCCGTGGCCGACTTCGTCGCCGAGTACGCCGGGGCCAAGGCCAACCAGCCGGCGTCGCCGGCCTCGTCGAACCAGGGCGAGTAGCGCCGCCGCGCGCCGCGGTCGATGCTCGACGCCAGGCTCCTCCGCCGCGATCCTGACGCCGTGCGCGCCGCCCTCGCGCGCCGGGGCGACACGTCGTCGCTCGACCGCTGGCTGGAGCTGGACGAGCGCTGGCGCGCCGCGGTCGCGCGGTTCGAGGAGCTGCGCTCCGAGCAGAACGCGGCCTCGCAGGAGATCGGGCGCGCCAAGAAGTCCGGCGACGACGCCTCCGCGGCGATCGCCCGGATGCAGGAGGTCGCCGCCGAGGTCAAGCGCTTGGGCGCCGAGCGCGACGAGACGGAGGCCGAGCGCGACCGGCTGCTCGCCTCGCTCGAGAACCTCCCCGACCCGAACGCGCCCGACGAGGACACCGTCGTCAAGCACGTCGGCGACGCGACGAAGACCGGGCGCGACCACCTGGAGCTGGCCGGCGACCGGGTCGACATGGAGCGCGGCGCGCGCCTGTCCGGCTCGCGCTTCCTCTACCTGCGCGGCGAGCTGGTCTTCCTCGAGCTGGCGCTCGTGCGCTGGGTGCTCGAGAAGCTGCGCGGCAAGGGCTTCGAGCCGGTCATCCCGCCCGTCCTCGTGCGCGAGCAGGCGCTGTACGGCACCGGCTTCCTGCCGGACACGGAGCAGCAGATCTACCACCTGCCCGCCGACGACCTGTACCTCGCCGGCACCTCCGAGGTGGCGCTCGCGTCGATGCACGCGGGCGAGATCCTCGACGCGTCCGAGCTGCCGCTGCGCTACGCCGGCTTCTCGCCGTGCTTCCGCCGCGAGGCGGGCTCGGCCGGCCGCGACACGCGCGGGATGTTCCGCGTCCACCAGTTCGACAAGGTCGAGATGTTCTCGTTCGTCGAGCCGGACAAGAGCTTCGAGGAGCACGAGCGGCTGCTGGCGATCGAGGAGGAGATCCTCTCCGACCTCGGCATCCCCTACCGCGTCGTGGACATCGCGATCGGCGACCTCGGCGCGTCGGCCGCGCGGAAGTTCGACTGCGAGGGCTGGCTCCCGGGCCAGGGCCAGTACCGCGAGCTGACGTCGACGTCGAACACGACCGACTTCCAGGCGCGCCGGCTCGAGATCCGGCGGCGTAGTTCGTCCCACCCACCCGGGAAGCCCGAGGTGCTCCACACGCTCAACGGCACGGCCGTCGCGGTCGGGCGCACGATGATCGCGCTGCTCGAGAACGGCCAGCGCGAGGACGGCTCCGTGGAGCTCCCCGCGGTGCTGACGCCCTACGGGGCGCCGGCCGAGCTGCCCGCGCCGTCCGCCTGATCCGACGGGCCGGCCGGCTCCGCCTGGCCGCGCTTGACCCGCGCGATCGCGGCCTCGCGGTCGGGCAGGATGTCGAACGTCGAGTCCAGCCGGGTGATCTCGAAGAGGCGCAGCACGGTCGGGTTGCTCACGGCGAGCGCGAGCGTCCCCTGCTGGCGCGTGACGCGCCGCAGCGCGTTGAGCAGCACGCTCAGCCCGGTCGAGTCGATGAACGCGACGTCGGTCATGTCGATGACCACCCCGGTCTTCCCGGTCGCGATCGCGTCGTTGAGGCGGTCGGAGAACTCGGGCGCGGTCGAGACGTGCACCTCGCCGCGGACGGCGATCAGGTGCGTGTCGTCATCGATGGCCTGCTCGTCGAGCTGGAAGGAGGGCGAGGCGAACGACATGGACGGGTGAGACGGACCTTACACGGCCGCACGGCGCCCGTGGGCGGCCGTCAGGACTCCGTGACCTCCACCGGCGACTCGTGCTCGGGGGAGAACCGCGGCGCGGGCGCCAGTCGGCGGTGGTCGAGCCCGGTGAACGCCTCCACGACCTCCGGATCGAACTGGGCGCCGGACGCCTCGACGACCTCCGAGACCGCCCGGTCGATCGACCACGGCGGCTTGTAGGGCCGCGCGCAGCAGAGCGCGTCGAAGACGTCGGCGACGGCGACGATCCGGGCCGCGAGCGGGATCTGCTCGCCGGTCTGGCCGCTCGGGTAGCCGGCGCCGTCCCACCGCTCGTGGTGGCGCAGCGCGACCTCCTCGGCGAGCCGGAGGACCGGCGACTCGGACTCGGCCAGCATCCGCGCGCCGATCAGCGTGTGGCGGCGCATCACCGCGCGCTCCTCGCTGGTCAGCACGCCGCTCTTGCGCAGGACGTGGTCGGGGATGCCGATCTTGCCGACGTCGTGGAGCGGCGCGGCCAGCTCGACCGTGCGGATCGTCTCCGCGTCGAGGCTCAGCGCGGCCGCGAGCGTGGCGGCGGTGGTGGCGACGCGGCGCGTGTGCGCGCCGGTGAGGTCGTCGCGGTACTCGGCGGCGAGCGCGAGGCGGTCGAGCACCTCGAGCCTGCTCGCCTCCACCTCGCGCGTGCGGGCGCGAACGCACTGCTCCAGCTCGTCGCCGCGTTCGGCCAGCGCCTGCTCGTACCGGCGCGCGGCGAGCAGGTTGCGGACGCGCAGCTCGACCTCCAGCGGGTCGAACGGCTTCGTGACGAAGTCCCGCGCGCCGAGCGCGAGCGCGCGGCGGCGCGTCTCGGGCGTGATGTCGGCGGTGAGGACGAGGACGGGCAGCGGGACGCCGTCCGGCGCGGGGACGGCCTGGCGCAGCCGGCGCATCACCTCGAAGCCGTCTGGCTCGGGCATGTGGAGATCGAGGAGGACGAGGTCGGGGCGCACGGCGGCGCACAGCTCGACGGCCTGCGACGAGTCGGTCGTCGAGACCACGTCGGTGACGCCCCAGCGCTCGAGCAGCGTCTCGAGCACGAGGACGTTCGGCTGGTGGTCGTCGACCACGACCAGGCGCGCTCCCGCGAAGACGTCTGAGGTCACCCCTGCCCCCATACCCATCGGTGTCCAAGTCTCGTGGTTCGTGGACGAATGCACAACTTCCAGGTGCACCTTATGCTCGCGGCCTCCATGTTCGAGCCGGTACGCACGCGTCACACGTTCGAGGAGGCGGCGGAGCAGATCGCCGAGAAGGTCCGGGCGGGCGAGCTCGGCCTCGGCGACAAGCTCCCGGCCGAGCGCGAGCTGGCCGTCCACATGCAGATCAGCCGCCCCACGCTGCGCGAGGCGGCGCGGATCCTCGTGGAGGCCGGGCTCCTCGAGGTCCGGCGCGGGCCGGGCGGCGGGATGTTCGTCGCGTCCGACGTCGTGCCGGTGGAGCTCGTGCGCCAGCGCTCGTCGCTGCGGCTGGACGAGGTCGCGCAGGTGCTGGAGGCGCGGCGGCTGATCGAGCCTGGCGTGGCGCGACTCGCCGCGCAGCGGGCGAGCGAGGAGCAGCTTGGCGCGATCGAGCGCTCGATCGACACGATGCGGGCGATCCTCGAGCGCGGCTACGAGCCCGAGGACGAGGACCGGTTCCTCCAGCTCGACATGCAGTTCCACATCGCGCTGGCGCGCGCGGCGGGGAACCCGACGGTCGAGCAGCTCATGCGGACGCTGCTGCGGCAGCTGGAGATCGCGCGCGACATGGCGATGCACCTGCCGCTCGTGCCGGAGTGGACGGTGCAGATCCACGAGCGGACGCTCGCGGCGGTGCGCGCGGGTGACCTGGAGGCGGTGACCGCGGTGATGGACGAGCACCTCGGCCAGCTCGAGCGGTCGATCGCGCCGACGATCGCGGGGCTGGGCGGCGGCGGGGGCGAATAGGTCAGGCCGCTTTACCAGGCATGGTAAGGTCCGCTGACCTATCGCCCTGGGGAGGACGATCTTGCGCACGCGGACCGAGCCGTCGACGTCGACCGAGCAGCTGCCGATCACCCACGTGGGAGGCCCGCCCAGGCCCGTGCGGCCGGCGAAGCTCAGCCGGCCGGAGACGACGCTGCGGGACAAGTACGCGCTCGAGCAGGGGACGATCTTCCTGTCGGGCATCCAGGCGCTCGTGCGGGTGCTGCTCGACCAGCACCGGGCGGACGCGCGGCGCGGGCTCGACACCGCGACCCTCCTCAGCGGCTACCAAGGCTCGCCGCTCGGCGGGCTCGACCGCGAGTTCGCGTCGCTGGGCGCGCTGGCGGCCGAGCACGCGCTGACGTTCACGCCGGGGCTCAACGAGGAGCTCGCGGCGACGGCGGTCTACGGGACGCAGCTCGTCCAGAACGTGCGCGGGGCAAGGCACGACGGCGTGGTCGGCGTGTGGTTCGGCAAGAACCCGGGCCTCGACCGCGCGATGGACGCGCTGCGGCACGCGAACGTGGCGGGGACGCACCCCAACGGCGGCGCGCTGGCGCTGGTGGGCGACGACCCGTCGTGCAAGTCGTCGACGCTGCCGTCCGCGGGCGAGGCGACGTTGGCGTCGCTGATGATGCCGACGTTCTACCCCGGCACGCTGCAGGAGGTCCTCGACCTCGGCCTCCACGCGATCGCGTGCTCGCGCGCGTCCGGGCTGTGGAGCGCGCTGAAGATCGTCACGAACATCGCCGACGCGGCGGGGACGGTCTCGGTCTGGCCCGAGCGGGTCGGGCCGGTCATGCCGGTGGTCGAATGGGAGGGCCGCCCGTACCGCCACGTGCCGGACGGCAAGCTGCTGGCGCCGACCTCGCTGGAGCTGGAGCGGACGCTCCTCGGGCCGCGGACCGAGCTGGCGCGTCAGTACGCGCGGCTCAACCAGCTCAACCCGATCACGGTGCCGACGCGCGACGCGTGGCTCGGCGTGGTGGCGGCCGGCAAGACGTACTACGAACTCGTCCAGGCGCTGCGCGACCTGGGGCTCGAGCAGCGCGACCTGGAGCGCGCGGGGATCCGGCTGCTGAAGGTCGGGATGCTGTGGCCGCACGACCGCGACGCGTTCCGCGAGCTGGCGCGGGGCGTCGACGAGGTGCTCGTGGTGGAGGAGAAGCTCGAGTACCTCGAGCCCGCGGTGAAGGACGCGCTGTACGGGACGGCGGACGCGCCGGCGGTGCGCTCCGTGCGCGCGCCGGACCTCGACGCGGACACGATCGCGCTCGCGGTGGCCGAGCGGCTGACGACGCGGGGGATCGAGCGCGACTCCGTCTTCGCGCGGGTCGACGCGATCACGTCGCGGCGACGGGAGCCGTCGAAGCTCGCGCTGCCCGTCGCGGCACGAACGCCGGCGTTCTGCTCGGGCTGTCCGCACAACTCGTCGACCGCGAACCCCGACGACACGATCGTCGGCGGCGGCATCGGCTGCCACACGATGGTGCTGCTCGACCCCGAGGGCAAAGGCGACATCACCGGCATCACGCAGATGGGCGGCGAGGGCGCGCAGTTCGTCGGGATGCAGCCGTTCACCGACGCCGACCACTTCGTGCAGAACCTCGGCGACGGGACGTTCCACCACTCCGGCTCGCTGGCCATCCGCTTCGCGGCCGCGAGCGGCGCCAACGTCACGTACAAGCTCCTCTACAACGACACGGTGGCGATGACCGGCGGGCAGGACGTCATCGGTCAGCTGCGGGTGCCGGAGCTGACGCGGTGGCTGGCGCTGGAGGGCGTGCGCCGCATCGTCGTCACCACCGACGACGTGGCGAAGTACCGGGGCGTCGAGCTCGATCCGATCGCGTCGGTGCGGCCGCGTGAGGAGCTCGACGCGGCCCAGGCGGAGCTGGCGGCGATCGAGGGCGTCACCGTGCTCCTCCACGACCAGGGGTGCGCGGCGGAGAAGCGGCGGCTGCGCAAGCGGGGCAAGGCGGCGACGCCGAAGCAGCGGATCCACATCAACGAGCGCGTCTGCGAGGGCTGCGGCGACTGCGGCGTCAAGTCCGGCTGCTTGAGCGTGCTGCCGGTGGAGACCGAGCACGGGCGCAAGACGCAGATCCACCAGGCGTCGTGCAACCTCGACTTCTCGTGCGTCAAGGGCGACTGCCCGTCGTTCCTGTCGGTGGAGCCGCGGTCGAAGAAGGCTCGGCGTGAGGCGCCCGCGCCGCCGGCCGCGCTCCCCGAGCCGTCGCTCCGCGTGCCGCGCCACGACGTCCTGATCCGGATGCCCGGCATCGGCGGGACGGGCGTCGTGACGGTGTCGCAGATCCTCCAGATGGCGGCGATGCTCGACGGCAAGCACTGCTACGGCCTGGATCAGACGGGCCTGGCGCAGAAGGGCGGGCCGGTGGTCAGCGACGTGCGGATCTCGCGCGACCGGATCGAGGGCTCGAACAAGGCGGGGCTCGGCGCGGTCGACGTGCTGCTGGGCCTCGACGTCCTCGGCGCGGCGAACCCGCGGAACCTGTCCGCGTGCGCGCCGGACCGGACGGTCGCGGTGGTGTCGACGGCGCTGGTGCCGACGGCGAAGATGGTCAAGGACGTGGCGGTCGGGTTCCCGAGCGAGCGGCGCAACCTCGCGGCGATCGGGCGCTCGACGCGGGCGGAGGAGAACTTCCTCGTCGACGCGGGCGCGCTGAGCGAGGCGCTGTTCGGCGACCACATGCCGACCAACCTGCTGCTGCTCGGTGCGGCGTACCAGCACGGGTGCCTGCCGGTGAGCGCCGAGGCGATCGAGCAGGCGATCCGGCTCAACGGCGCGGCGGTCGAGAAGTCGCTCGCTGCCTTCGCGTGGGGGCGCGCGGCGGTGGCGGCGCCGGAGGCCGTCGCGGCGGTCACCGAGCCCGCGATCCCGGCGCCGACCGAGCCGTCCACCCGCGCGCTCGCGCTGGTGGAGGCGACCGGCGCGACCGGCGAGCTCCGTCGGCTGCTGGAGGTCCGGATCCCCGAGCTGATCGCCTACGCGGGCTCCGCCCGGCTGGCGAAGCGGTACGCGGAGGACGTGATGGCGGTCGCGCAGGTCGAGGCGTCGCGCGGCGCGCCGGGCGAGACCGCCGTGGCCGAGGCGTACGCCCGTGGGCTCTTCAAGCTGCTGGCGCCCAAGGACGAGTACGAGGTCGCCCGCCTGCACCTCGACCCGGTCGAGCGCGCGAAGGTCGCCGCCGAGTTCGGGCCGGACGCGAAGGTCTCGATCCTCCTCCACCCGCCGCTCCTGCGGGCGATGGGCCTGAAGCGCAAGCTCAAGCTCGGCCCCTGGTTCACGCCGGGCCTCCGCGTCCTCGCTTCCATGCGCCGCCTCCGCGGCACCCCGCTCGACGTCTTCGCCCTCCCCCAGGTCCGCCGCGTCGAGCGCGCCCTCCCCGGCGAGTACCGCGCGCTGGTCCAGCGCTCCCTCGACGCGCTGACGCCCGCGACGCACGCCAAGGTCGCCGAGATCTCCGCGCTCCCCGACCTCATCCGCGGCTACGAGGACATCAAGCTCGCCAACGTCGAGCGGTTCCGTGCGGAAGCCGCTCGACTGGAGGCGGAGCTGGCGGGCTGAGCGTCAGACCACGACCGGGTTCCCGAGCGAGTTCTTCACCAGGAAGGAGCCGCTCGCGCTGGGACTGGCAGGACAGGCCGGGCCCACCGCCTGGAGGAGGGTGAACGTCGACGAGGCGATGGGGAGCTGGCCTGTCGGCCCGTAGGTCCCGCTCACCGAACCCTCGTAGAGGCAGCTCAGGGCCGGACCGAAGGTGAACTTGACGAAGAAGCCTCCGAGGGTCGTCGTGCCCGACGCGGGAAACGCCGCGTAGGTGTACGCCCAGGACGCCTCGAGCGTGGCCGTAGCCGGCCCCCCGTACGCGGTGCAGCTCGTCAGCGACGCTGGCCCGCCGATGCGAACCGTCCCTCCGGCGCCCGGCCCGTTGTCCGGCGCGGCGACACCGCTCATCGCACCCGCGTTGCAGCGGAAGGCGGTGCCGACGGTGAAGTTCGTCGTCGTGAAGTTCACCGGTCCGCCCGACACGTTCGTGAACGCCGACGCGGGTGCGGCGCCGATCGCGGTCCCTGCCGTCGCGAGGGCGAGCGCCACCAGGGCGGCCATCAGCGTTCGCCGCGGGCCCGCCCCGGCGGCCCGCGGCAGATGTGCGCGCCGGCCCATCAGCGGATCACCGGAAGGGCGTGCGGGGTCAGGACGAGGAACGTCTCGGTCACCGTCGCGCTGACCGGGCAGAGCGTCGCGCCTGCCGTCCTGGTGAGGGTGCTGCTGATGTCCCACTCCCCGGTCGCGTCGTCGTACGGGCCGCTGAGCGTCCCCCCGTACGTGCAGCTCAGGCTGCCCCAGTTCGCCCTGAGGCTGACGCCGGAGACGGTTGCGCCGGCCGCGTTGAACACGATGTTCCACGACGTCAGCGTCGTCACGGTCCCGGCGCCGCCGAACACGGTGCACCCCGAGAACAGGGCGTTGGGCGACGGCGCGATCGTGCCGCCGAGCGCCGGGTAGTTGTCCACGGTGACCGGGCCGTCCAGCGAGGCGCCCGTGCAGCTGATCGGCCCGACCGCGAACGCTCCGGTTTGCTGGACGAAGTCGATCGGCGTGCCGACGTACACGTTCTGGAACGCCGATGCCGGTGCGGCGCCGAGCGCCACTGCCGCCGTTGCGACGATGGCGGCCGCAAGGCCGCCGAGCTTCCTGCTGAGCATGCATCCCTCTCCTTCACGTCAGCCCTGCTGAACGGGCCGTTCGCGCCGATCTGAACACACGTGCGGCTTTGTGTCAACTGCCGCGACCGCGCGCGACCGCGACCTTGCGGAGGAAGCGGCGGGCGCCGACGGCGACGACGCCCGCGTCGCCTGCTTTCGGGGTGAGCTCGTTGAGGGCGAAGAGGGGGCGCATGGGGCGGGCGGCGACGATGCGGTCGGCCTTGTCCTGCTCGAAGGCGTCGGCGACGGCCTTGCCGACGCGCTCGGGGGCGGAGGTGCCGAGCGTGATGGGCGCGTTGTGGCCGGTCTCCTGCATCCGCGCGTACATCCCCTCTCGCGCGATGAAGCCGGGGCTGACGGAGGAGAACGAGACGCCGGTGCCGCGGTGCTCGAGCCGCAGGGAGGCCATCAGCTCGTGGAGCGCGGCTTTCGTCGTCGCGTAGCTGGCCAGGTACGGCGACGGGCCGCGGCCGGAGATCGAGGAGACGCCGACGACGTGGCCGCGGCCCCGCGCGAGCATCCCCGGCAGCGCGGCGCGGATCAGGACCATCGGCGCGGTGAGGTTGACGCGGACGATCTCCTCCAGCTCCGCCACCGACTCGGCGCTGTAGGCGCCGGTGTGCTCGACGCCCGCGCAGAGCACGAGCCCGTCGAGCGGCGCGCCCGCCGCGGCCTCGGCGCGGTCGACCAGCTCCTGCGTCTGCGCGCTGTCGCGTAGGTCGCACGTCAGGTGCGCGACGGCGGGGAGCTCGCGCAGCCGCGCCTCGTCCCGGCCGGTCGCGACGACGCGCGCGCCGCGGGCGTGCAGCGCCTCCACGATGTGGCGGCCGATGCCGCCGCTGGCCCCGGTGACGAGGATCGTGCGCTTGGCGAGCTCCATGCCCGCTCGCCTACCCGCGGCGGTCAGCGCACGCGCGCCACGCCGTCGACCAGGCTGCTCGCACCCAGCGCGGTGGGGATCGCGTCGAGGAGCGCCTCGGCCGCGGCGAGGTCGTGCGGCTGGGCGGCGTCCGTCGACACGATCGCGACGGGGACGCTCACCTCGCCGAGGTTGCCGTAGCCGAGCGGGAGCGTGGCGAGCGCGCCGAAGTCGACGATCCGCGAGCGCGCCTCCTCGATCGCGGCGGGCCCGCCGGCGCGCAGCTCGGCCTCCATCGCGCGCCGCTGCTCGGAGAGCGCCTCGGTCGCGGACGGGACGAACATGTACGCGGGCGGGTCGAGGAGCACGGCGGCGTGGACGAGCGCGGCGTGCCGCAGGACGACGTCCAGGACGATCAGCGCGCCGAGGCCGGCGCCGACGAGGACCGCGGGCGCGGCGTCGCGGGCGCGGACGACGGCGGCGAGATCCTCCGCCTGCTCGGAGACCGTCGTGCGCTCGTACGGCTGCGGCGCGCCCGACGCGCCGTAGCCGCGGCGGCTGTAGGTGATGACCCGTCCGGGGAGCTCGTCGACCGGCCACGCCGTCCCGCCGATCCCGTGGACGAGCACGGTCGCGAGACCGTCCGCGGACGGCTCCGGATCGTGGACGGACAGCGCAACCCCGGCGGCCTCGACGAGCATGCCGCACATCACAGCACGCGGCGGCTGACGTCAGCGGCCGCGCAGGCGCTCCACCAGCGACGGGCGGGAGAGGATCGGGCCGCGGGTGGCGCCGTCGCCGGCGGGCTCCCAGAGCGGGTCCTCGACGGCCTGGCGGCGGCCGGAGTTGTAGTAGAGGTGCACGAGCGTGAGGACGGCGTCGCCGAGCAGCGGCGTGCGCCAGAGGCGGAGCCAGAACCGCGCCTCGCCGCCGACGACGATCTCCCGCCGGCGCGGGCGGCGGGCGGCGTCCACGATCGCGCGGCCGATCACCTCCGCGCTGTACCCCTCCGGCGGCGTGCGCGGGAGCCGGCCGGTCGCGCTCGTCACACCGCGCCAGACCGGCGTCGCGATCGCGCCCGGGTTGACCACCGTCAGCTTCACCTTCGACCGCCGCGCCCCCAGCTCGATCCGCAGTGACTGCACGAACGAGCGCAGCGCCGCCTTCGACGCCGCGTACGCGCTGAACGACGGCAGCGGCGTCCGGCCGTTGATGGATCCGGTCACCACGACCGTCCCGCCCGTCCGCTCCAGCGCCGGCAGCGCCGCCCGGATCACGTTCACCGCGCCGAGGAACGTCGCGTCGACGGTCCGGTCGAAGTCCCGCTTCTCCACCTCGGCGAACGGCCCGAACACCATCGCCGCCGCGTTCGAGACCGCCACGTCGAGCCCGCCCCACTCGTCCTCGACCGACCGCACGGCCATGTCCATCGCCTCCTGCGACGTGACGTCGCACGGGAGGACGAGCGTGCGGCCCGGGCAGCGCCCGGCGACCGCCTCCAGGCCGGGAGCGCTGCGGGCGAGCAGGGCGACGTCGGCGCCCGCGCGGGAGAAGGCCTCGGCCGCCGCGGCACCCACGCCGCTCGACGCGCCGGTGATCAGGACGCGGGCGCCGTGGAGGTCTCGTGAGGAAGGCATCCCGCGAGGAGTACCCTGCCGAGCATGGAAGGCGGCTTCCCATTCGGCTTCGGCGGGGGCGACCCCGACGAGCTCAGGCGCCAGTTCCAGGAGTTCGCTGAGCAGCTGCAGGGCAGCCAGCGGGTCGCCTGGGCGGACAACGCCATCAAGCTGGCGGTCGACATGACCGTGGCCTCGATCAACCGCGTGAACGTGCAGGGCACGCCCGAGCAGCAGGCGCAGCAGCTGCGGGCGGTGATGGCGACGGTGTTCCCCGAGGCCGTCACCCTCGTGCGCGAGGCGCGCGAAGGTCTGAGCTAGGCCCTACGCCGCACGGCGGGACGTCCTCCCGCCGTGCACGCGCCGCTTGGCCTCGATCGCGGCCTGGTCCGCGACGGCCAGCAGGTCCTCCGCCGTCAGCCCGTCCTCCGGGAACACCGCCCAGCCGGCGCTGACGCTCATCCCCTCCAGCCCGTCGACGGCCTCCGCGACCGCGACGCTCAGCCGGTCCATCAGCCGCTCGGCGACGTCCGCGCCCGACTCCGGCGCGAGCACGCAGAACTCGTCGCCGCCCAGCCGCACGACCGTGTCCTGCTCGCGCACCGCGTCCTCCAACGCGCCCGCGATCTCGCGGAGCACCTCGTCGCCGGCGGCGTGGCCGAAGCGGTCGTTGACGAGCTTGAACCCGTCGAGGTCGAGCGCGATCACCGCGAACCGGCGCCGGTGGCGGCCGTGGCGGGCGATCTCGTAGTCCATCCGCTCCTCCAGCGCACGCCGGTTGGCGAGACCGGTCAGCGCGTCGCGGAGCGAGAGGCGGCGCAGCGCGCCCTCCCGCACGGCGATGCGGCGTTGGACCAGCGCACCGGCGAACGCGGCGGGGACGGCCAGGAGGACGGCGCCGGGCCCGAGTGCGGCGCCTGCGAGGGCGAGGAGCGCGGCGGCCGCCGCTGCGACGCAGGCGGCGGTCTTCATGCACGGCAGGTTCTACACGCCGGCCCGGACGCCTTCCGGCGCACCGGCGTCCGTCTTGTCCTGCGCGCGGCTCGCCTTCCCCGCCGCGATGACCTCCTTGAACGACCGGAAGCCGAAGATGAAGAAGAGCGCGGCGAAGCCGATCGCGAGCATCCACACCGCGATCGCGATCTGCTGGCCGACCGAGTACGCCGCGACCGTCGCGCCGGTCGCCGTCCCCGCGAAGACCTTGACGAGCAGCGCCTGCTGGACGCCCGCGCCGCCCGGCGTGAACGGCACCACCGCCGCGACCGCGTTCACCCCCAGCACGAGCAGCACGTTGCGGACCGAGCCGCCGACCTGGAACGCCTCCAGCAGCATCCAGAACGCGAAGAAGCGGAAGCCCCAGCCCGCGAGCTGCACGAGCCACACCTCGCGGACGTACCGGCGCCGGTCGAAGAGGATCGTCAGCCCCTGCCGCACCCGCGCCCAGAAGGCGACGACCCGCGCGGAGAGCAGCGCGAACGCCACGAGCCCGCCGATCATCAGCGCGGTGAGCAGGAAGAGCGTGAAGCGCGGGTGGCCGGCGAAGAACTGCAGGTCGAACGCGGGGATCTTCGAGAAGTCCGGCGGCTTGGGGAAGACGCCCTGGGTGAACGCGAACGTGAGGATGAAGACGCCCATCGTCAGGTCGAAGACGTTCTCCACGAACATCGACGACGCGACCGCGGGATAGCTCGACCGCGGCACCGACGTCCTGGTCAGGAAGAGCCGGATGACGTCGCCGCCGCGCGCCGGGACGATCCCGTTGAAGCCGTACGCGGCGACGTACGCGCCCCAGATCCGGCGGAACTCGAAGCGTTCGTCGGGATAGGCGGCGCGGAGGATGTGGAACGACGCGCGCGCCCGCAGCGTCAGGTAGACGGTGAAGCTGAGGAGCCCGAGCAGCAGCGGCAGCGGGCTGATGTTCGCGAGCGAGTCGAAGAACGAGCCGACGGCGTCGAAGAACGCCTCCAGGCTGGATCCGATCGACGCGACGGGCACAGGACGTCCCACCGTAGTAGGCGCGCCGCCCGCCCCAGGCGCCGCTCAGCGCGACGAGAGGATGGCCTGCGTGACGAGCTCGGGCCCATCCCACGTCGGCACGTGACCGCAGCCGGTCAGCCAGATGTGGCGCGTCTGGGGGAGCTGTGCGCGCGCCCGCTCGGCCTGGCGCGGGATGAGGAGCCGGTCCTTCGCGCCCCACGCGATCGTCACCGGCCCGCGCACGTCCGCGCCGCGCGTGAACGTCCGCTTCCCCATCGCGTCGAGCGTGACCTTCCACCCCGGCGACGCCGCGAGGTTCCGCAGCGCGCCCGCGGCCTCCTGCGGCGTCAGCCGGTCGGCGTGCGCCATGAGCTGGGCGTTGGTCGACCTGCGCACGTGCGGGTTGGCGAGGAGCGTCTCCGCGCGCGGCCCGATCACCGTCGCCGCGGCGTGCGAGACGCGCAGCGAGATCGTCGCGTACCGCTGCTCGGCCGTCGTCCAGAAGCCGGCGGGCGAGAGCGCGCAGGCCGACAGCGTGCGCTCGCGCTTGGCCAGCTCGAGCGCGACCCAGCCGCCGAGCGAGTTGCCGGCGACGTGGACGCGGCCGACGCCGAGGCCGTCCAGGAACGCCTCCAGCGCGTCCGCGAGCCCCTCGGGGTCCGGCGTCGTGCCCGCCGGGAGCAGCGGCGACCCGCCGAAGCCGGGCATGTCGACGGCCAGCACGTCGTGCTCGGCCTCCAGCGCGGGCAGGACGGGCTCCCACATCTGCCACTGGGAGCCGATGCCGTGGAGGAGCAGGAGCGGCTCGCCCGTGCCGCCCCGGTGGTGCGAGAGGGACATGGCGCGGACGTTATTCGACGGTGTGTCCAGCCGCGCGCAGGGCGGCCTTGGCCGTCTCGATCTTCGCCTCCGGGACGAGCACGACGTCGGTGTCGTAGGTGGCGAGCGTGAAGATCCAGACGCCCGCGTCCGCGAGCGGCTGGGCGATCGAGGCCATGACCCCGGTGAGCTCGAAGGCCAGCGGGCCGGTGACCTCCAGGGCGCGGAACCCGCGCTCGACGAGGCCCGCGTCCTCCGGCACGACGTCCTCCGGCGCCACCAGCGAGAGCTCGTCGCCGCGGCGCACCGCGGCGGTGACCGGCGCGGCATCCAGCGCGAACCACGCCGGGAGACCGTCGGCGATGCGCAGCTTGACGACGGCGTAGCGCTCGGGGTGGAGGAGGAGCCGCAGCGCCGGCATCAGCTCTCCGCCCGCCCGAGCCACTCCGGCGTGTCGGGCGCCTTCCACGCGCGCAGCTGCGCGACGAGCCGCTCGGGGTCGTCGTCGACCAGCAGCCGCGCGCGCGTGCCCTCGCGCAGGAAGCCCTCGGCCATCGCCACGTCGAGAAACGCGAGCAGCCCGTCGTAGTAGCCCTCGACGTTCAGCACCCCGAGCGGGCACCGGTGGACGCCGAGCTGCGCCCACGTGAAGACCTCGATCAGCTCCTCGAGCGTGCCGATCCCGCCGGGGAGCGCGACGAACGCGTCCGACAGGTCGGCCATGAGCTGCTTGCGCTCGTGCATCGAGCCGACGACGCGCAGGTCGGGCAGGCCGGTGTGCGCGCGCTCGCGGTCGCGCAGCTGCTCGGGGATCACGCCGGTCACGTGGCCGCCGGCGGCGAGCGCGGCGTCGGCCAGCGCGCCCATCAGCCCGGCGCGGCCGCCGCCGTAGACGACGCCGATCCCCTGCTCGGCGAGGGTGCGGGCGAGGGCCTCGGCGCCGGCGCGGTACGACGGGCGGGCGCCGTCCAGCGAGCCGGCGTAGAGGCAGACGGTGCGGAGCTCGGTCATCGGCGCAAGAGCCTAAGGCGCGGTGCGGGCGGGCCGGTCCGCCAAAAGGAAGCGCCCTCTAGAGAGGGCGCTTGGTGTGTTCCGCATCCCTGGCAAGGACGTATGGGCAGTGGCAGCGTCCGTCCGCTCTGGTGGGCGGGTGACCTCTGCTCTGTGCCCCCGATAGTGACAGCTGCCGCGAGCGGTTGCAAGGACGGTTGCGGCGCGGACTACCTTGGGGGATCGCATGAGCGCCACCGTCCAGCTGGGGCTGCTGATCGCCGTCGCCACCGCGCTCTCGTCGATCGTCGGCTTCCTCTACAAGCATCGCGGGTCGGTCGAGGCGCCGCCCATCGAGTTCACCCGACCGATCTCCAGCTCGATCGCGCTGTTCAGCTCCCCCTGGTACGTGCTGGGGATCGTCGTCGCGCTCGGCTCTTGGGGCCTGCACGTGGCGGCGCTCGCGCTCGCGCCGATCTCGCTCGTGCAGGCGACGATCGCCGGCTGCCTCGTGCTGCTGACGCCGATCGCGCAGAAGCTCTTCCGCCACCCGGTGACGCGGCGCGAGTGGATCGGCGTCGCGCTGACCGCCGCGGGCCTGTGCATCCTCGCGGCGACGCTGTCGGGGACCGGGGACGAGGCGCACTCGGACTTCGAGGCCGCGACGCTCGCCGGCTACGTCGGCTTCGCCACCGTCGTCGGGCTGATCGTCGTGCCGTTCGCGACCGACGGCGACCGGGCGGGCGCGCTGATGGCGATGTCGGCCGGCCTGCTGTGGGGCGGCTCGGACGTCTCGATCAAGGCGCTGACCGGGCGGCTGGAGGACGAGGGCGTCCTCGGCGTGCTGATCCACCCGCTGGCGCTGGTGATCCTCGTGCTGTCGCTGCTCGGGCTGCTCGTGAGCGCGCGGTCGCTCCAGATCGGGCGGCCCGTCGCCGTGATCGCGGTGACGAGCGCGACGGCGAACGTGATCACGATCGCGTCCGGCCCGATCATCTTCGGCGAGCCGCTGCCGGACGACCCGCTCGGCCTCGCCCTGCGGATCGCGGCGTTCGCGCTCGTCATCACCGCGGCGGCGCTGACGCCGCCGCCGGGCTCGGCGGCCGTGGAGGCCGCCGAACCCGAGCCCGCCCCGCCGGTGCCCGACAG